>CAZEEL010000001.1:0-29741 GCA_964511135.1 uncultured Leptolinea sp.
TTTTTTTGGAGGTCTTTATGAAGCGTATTGCAGTATTAACCAGCGGCGGGGATGCCCCAGGAATGAACGCGGCTGTTCGAGCCATAGTCAGATCGGCGGCTGTTCGCGGCTGGGAAGTAGCCGGCATTGAACAGGGATACCAGGGTCTGGTAGATGGATTATTCAGAGAATTAAGAACCCGCGATGTCGGAGGCATTATGCAACTGGGCGGCACCATCCTCGGCAGCGCCCGATCAGAAGAATTTAAAACCCCGGAAGGACAGCAAAGAGCCATTCGCCAGCTAAACAAACATTCAATCGATGCCGTCGTGGTTATCGGCGGCAATGGGTCACAGACCGGCTCCACCATTCTCCATCAGGCAGGCGTTCCCGTCGTAGGCGTTGCCTCAACCATTGACAATGATCTGGTCGGCTCAGATATTACCATTGGCGTAGATACCGCGTTAAACATTGCGCTTGAAGCCATAGACCGCCTGAAAACAACCGCGTCCTCTCATCAGCGGGCTTTCCTGATTGAAGTCATGGGCAGAGGCTGCGGCTATCTGGCTTTGATGAGCGGAATTGCCGGCGGAGCCGAAGCAGTGCTTATTCCCGAAGTCCCCACCGACCCTGAAAAAGTTGCCCGGACGATCCGCTCCTCTTATGAAAAGGGAAAACACCACGCCATAGTTGTGGTTGCCGAAGGGGCCGATTACAACGCCAGCCGACTCACAGAATACTTCTCCAGGCACCGTGACCGGCTGGGATTCTCGCTGCGCACCACCACCCTGGGCCATGTCCAACGCGGCGGCGCCCCCAGCGCATCTGACCGTATTCTGGGCAGCCGGCTGGGAGCCGGCGCAACAGACGCCCTCGCTTCAGGCCACTACGGCGTATTGGTAGGCATGATCAAAGAAGAAGTAACCGAAACGCCGCTGAACGACATTGCCGGGCAGATTAAACCGCTGGATTTAAACCTGCTGGAACTGGCCAGAATACTGGATTAAGCGATCCTGCCAATAAACCTGATCGCGCAGCCGAAATCCATACAACCCATTCTTTCTATCCAGCCAGGTTTAAGTCTTCACAAAGACAGCCCGCTCAGATATTAACTAAAAAGACTGACCGTTAAAAACAGCCAGTCTTTTTAGTTTTGTTTTTATTGATACCTATATTCTACATTTCATCATCCACACGATGATGACACCTGTGCTGATATAAGATCAGCGGTTTACCAGGTACAGATAAAACAAATAAGCTTCGTCTGGCTGATTAATAATTGGCTGCTTTTACCTGAAAATAGGCCAAAGGATGACTGCATACCGGGCAAAGCTCCGGAGCTTTCTTTCCAATAACAATATGCCCGCAGTTGGCACAGATCCAGACCGTCTCACCTTCTTTGGAGAACACCAGCCCTTTTTCAATATTGGCAAGCAGCCTGCGATAGCGCGCTTCATGTTCTTTTTCTATTTTTCCAACCATTTCAAATTTTGAAGCAATCTCGTCAAATCCTTCTTCGCGCGCTTCTTTCGCCATCCGATCATACATATCCGTCCATTCATAATTTTCACCGTCAGCTGCCGCTTTCAGGTTATCAGCAGTCGGCTGAATGGCGCCGCCGCATAAATATTTGAACCAGAGTTTCGCATGTTCTTTTTCGTTGTCAGCTGTTTCTTCGAAAATATCCGCGATCTGCTGATAGCCATCTTTTCGGGCCTGCGAAGCAAAATACGTATACTTGTTTCGAGCCTGGCTCTCACCCGCAAAAGCATCCTGCAGGTTCTTTTCAGTTTTACTTCCCTTAAATTCCATAATTTAATGCCTCCTGAATAAAATGTGAATTGCAATCGACTGATCAGCCGTTTACATCGTTTTCCTTTTCATTACTTCTGCATACCGGGCAAATATATCGGATCGTTAATTCATACGCTAAAATCTCAAATCCAAGCTTGTCTTCCAGATTTTTCCCCTCTAATATCGAAACAGGAATATCTTCCACATACCCGCATCGCGAACAGATCATATGCCCATGCTCATAAAGCGTTCTGTCATAATGATCAGGCTGACCCGGAACAGACACTTTTCTGATACGTTTCTGTTCCGCTAAGATTCCCAAATTTCGATACACCGTTCCCAGCGATATATTGGGAATGATTTGTTTGGCTGTCTCATACACCTGGTCTGCGGTTGGATGCCCCGGACTGGTTTGTACAATGGATAAGATTAAATCATTTTGGCGTGACATATCAATGCAAATTAAATCAAGAATAGTTACTGATATTATATATCCCGGCAATATTTTTATCAATAATTTTCAGGCAGCGGGCTATCCGCTTTCGCCGAACGGGCAAATACATCCTGGTCTGTCAGTTTGCCCACCACTGCCGCCATACAGAAATATGCGGCCCATTTTCGGCAGCGTCTGCAATCTGCGATTGTCTGGTTAATCCGGTAACCGCTTTTAACATCTTTTTTTGTTATCCATCATCCAGCCCGGTTTAAAAAGCCGCATCCTACCCGGCCCTGTTTCAAACAGAATTCTCCAAAAAAACTTTTTTAACATGAGGCCATTAACCAGGTTATTGTGTCTGTTTTTTCCAGCGCAGGTAAGACTGCATAAATCCATTTAAATCGCCGTTCAAAACCGCCTGGGTATTGCCGGTCTCAAATTCTGTCCGATGGTCTTTGACCATCTGATAGGGGTGCAACACATAAGATCGAATCTGGCTGCCCCATTCGGTTTTGGTATACTCACCGCGTAATTCAGCCAATTGCCGCTCGTGTGCTTCGCGCGCAATTTCTAACAGGCGTGAACGTAATACCCGCATCGCATTTTCTTTATTCTGCAACTGAGAGCGTTCATTCTGACAGGCGACGACCATGCCGGTTGGAATATGCGTAATGCGCACAGCGGTAGAGTTCTTTTGCACATTCTGTCCGCCCGCACCGGACGAACGAAAAACATCAATTTTAAGATCTTCCGCTGAAATTTGTATCTGCGGGTCATCTTCAGCCGCCTCCGGCAGAACTTCAACCTGAGCAAAAGAAGTATGCCGGCGGTGAGCAGAATCAAAAGGCGAAAGCCGCACCAGACGATGCACCCCTTTTTCACCATACAACAAACCATAGGCATTTGCGCCATGGATAGCCATCGTTACATTTTTAATCCCGGCTTCTTCACCCGAAGATTCATCCAAAATTTCACATTGAAAGCCATTCTCATCTGCCCAACGCACATACATGCGTTCCAGCATGGCCGCCCAATCCTGTGAATCGGTCCCTCCGGCCCCTGAGTTAACCTCCAGCAAAGCATTTCCGCTGTCATAAGGACCGGTAAACAAAATCTCAAGCTCTAATTTCTCAACCGCACTCTCTATTTTTAAGAGTTCTTCCTCAAGCTCTGACTGCAAAGACTCATCACCCATCTCTGCCAGCTCCAACGTTGCCTGAATATCAGCCTGCAGCTTTTCCCGGCTTTCCAGCTCATCGCGCAGAGAAGATGTTTTTTTCATCAACTGCTGAGCGGCAGCCGGCTGATCCCACAGATTGGGATCTTCAGATTGTTTTTGAAGTTTTTCTAATTCAGCTCTGCGTTTGGGTAAGTCAAAGATGCTCCAATATTTCAGAGACTTTTTGCTGATTGAGATGAAGTCGATGGATAATTTCCTGCATGACGCTCCTTATTTCTGAGAATCCGTAAATATACTATCCACAAAAGCAGTGGGATTAAAAAATTGAATGTCTTCCGGCCTTTCTCCCAGGCCTGCAAAAAGAACCGGTATTCCCAGTTCTTTCTGAATGGCAAACACCATTCCTCCGCGGGCAGAAGAGTCCAATTTTGACAGAAAAATTCCCGTAATGGGAATCGCTGTTTTAAAGGCTCGGGCCTGCATGATCGCATTCTGTCCGGTGGTTGCATCCAAAACCAGGAGCGTGATATGCGGCGCTCCGGGTAAAGCCTTCCCGGCAACACGATTAACTTTTTTAATTTCTTCCATCAGGTTGTAACGGGTATGCAACCTCCCCGCAGTATCCACAATGACAACATCGCTGCCGCGCGATATAGCAGATTGAATACCGTCATACGTTACCGCACCCGGGTCGGCGTCCGGCGTACTGCTGATCACCGGAACATTCAACCGCTCGCCCCAAACTTTCAGCTGATCAATCGCCGCCGCTCTGAAGGTATCGGCTGCCACAAACAAACACTTTTTACCGAATTGCTGCCACCATTGCGCAAGCTTGGCAGCGGTCGTGGTCTTGCCTGAACCATTGACCCCAACCAGCATAATCACAGTCGGTTTTTCCCGGGCCAATTGAAGCATCGGAGATTTATCCAAACGTTTCAGTAATTCTTCCCGCAAAATTAAAGAAAGCATACCCGATTGGGTTAAACCCTCATCATTCACACGCTTCTTTAAAGCTGCAATCACTGATAAAGTAGTATCCACCCCAAGATCAGCCTGAATTAAAGTTTCTTCCAGCTCCTCCCAGATTTGAGGGGTAATTTCAGTAGCCCCAAATATCCCGGCGATGCGGCCAAAAGTCGCCTTCCGCGTTTTATCAAGACTGTCCATCCATTGATTAAATCTGTCTGCCATACGTCAGGATTATAACATAGCTCAAAGCCCGTCATTTTTTCGGGTTTGTGTAGCCAGTTGCCCACACCCGGCCTGAATTTCAATGCCTCTTCTCAGGCGAATCGTACAGGGAATTCCACCGGATGTTAAAACAGCCTGAAACATTTCAGCCGTTTTCGCGCCGGGGGGCAGCTTTGAATACTGTTTGGTTGGGTTTAGTAAAATTAAATTCACATGACACAACATATGTCTTAACAAATCAGCCGTTTCTTTGGCCTGTTGTTCTGAGTCGTTAACCCCTTCAATTAATGCATATTCAAAAGTAACCCGCCGGCGGGTTACAGCAATATAATTTCGGCAGGCATTCATGACTTCGTAGAGCGGGTACCTGCGATTGATCGGAATAATCGAAGATCGTATCTCATTATCCGCGCTGTGAAGACTGATTGCCAGATTGATCTGGGTCTTTTCCTGTGTAAATCGCTCAATCTCCGGAACAATCCCCACCGTTGAAATGGTAAAATGCCGCTCCCCCATGTTAAACCCTTCCGGATGATGCAAAATCCGAACGGCCTTCATAACCTGATCGTAATTATGAAAAGGTTCCCCCATCCCCATAAAAACTACATTGGTCACCCGCCGGTTTTCTTTTTGCAGCAGTCTTTCAAAATAAAGTATTTGTTCCAGAATCTCTGCAGCATCCAGATTACGGGATAACCCCATCTGGCCGGTAGCGCAAAACTTACAGCCTGCGGCACAACCCACCTGGGTTGAGACACATACCGTATTCCGCGTGTTGTACCCCATAAGAACCGTTTCAACCAAAGCCCGATCTTTTAATTGAAATACGGTTTTAGCAGTATATCCATCTTTTGACTGAATGGTTTGCACTGCATCAATACTGCCAATACATAAATCATTTTTCAGAGAATCACGCAGAGCCTTCGGCAGAACGCCAAAGTCATCCCAACCCCGATAATGCTGCCGGTAAAGACCCTGCCATATTTGCTTTGCCCGAAATGCAGGCTGATACATGGCCTGTATTAATTCTTCCCATTCGGATAACCAAAAAGAATAAGCCGATCTCACCGATGAGCTTCCTCCAGCAAATCTACCAGACAGCTTAAAGATTCCGTCACAAGATCAGGCTGCAGCGGCAAAGCCGCGATCTGTTCCCGGGTTGACACACCGGTTAATACCATCGCCGTATACACTCCCGACCGCTGACCTCCGTAAAGATCGGTATCGATTCGGTCGCCAACCGCCATGCATTCAGATACAGATAGTCCCATTTTTTCTAACGCCTGTTGAAACATGGCCGGCTCAGGTTTTCCGCCAAAAATCGGGGCTGTTTCAGCAGCAGTAGCTACCGCAGCAATAATCGTTCCGGCTCCGGGAGCCAGCCCTTCAGGGATCGGGTATGTCACATCCGGGTTGGTCCCATAAAAGGGCTTTCCCTGCCGAACCAGCATCTCTGCTTTCTTTATTTTGTCATAGGTAATCTGACGATCAAGCCCTACAATAACCGCCAGCGGGTCCGTGTCATCTTCATAAAAACCGAATTCGGATAAATGAAAACGAATACCCGCTTCCCCCACAATATAAACCGGCCCGCCTTCCGGAAAACGCTGATGCAGCATGAATCCGGTAGCCATCGCGGAATTAATAATCTGGTCCGCTTTTACAGTCACCCCAAACCGCGCCAGACGATCAACATGAGCCGCCGCAGGAATCATACAGTTGTTCGTAGCAAAAACATATTGAATTCCCAGGCGATTCAATCTTTCAAAAATATTCTGTAAATTACCGATTGGTTCTGAATCACGCCACAAAACACCATCCATATCCAATATGAGGGCTCGAATGTTTTTTAAGTCTGCTTGTTTCATCCTGTACTGTCCTTTTTAAATAAAGAAGACGAATCAGGTTTTATACTGTTCGCCTTCTTCTTTTTATCAATACAACCCGGCTATTTTGCCATACTGGTAAGAATTCTATCCACCATACCGTATTCAACCGCCTGTTCAGCCGTCAGATAGTGATCTCTGTCAGTATCCCGCTGAATGACTTCAACAGACTGGCCGGTTGATTCGGCAAGAATTCCATTCAGTTGCGCTTTCAGGCGCAGGATCTCTCTGGCCTGAATTTCAATATCCGTCGCCTGCCCTTCTACCCCACCCAAAGGTTGATGCATATGGATCGTTGCATTGGGCAATGCATAGCGATGTCCCTTGCTGCCTGCCGCCAGGATAACCGTTCCAAAAGAGGCCGTGATTCCTACCGCAACGGTGCTGATTACATTGGGCAGCATTTTCATCGTATCATAGATGGCCAGCCCGGCATACACCTGTCCGCCGGGGGAATTGATATACATCTGAATTTCTCCATCCGGGTCTTCATGGCTTAAATACAGCAATTGTGCAACAATCAGATTGGAAACCTGAGAGTCAATTGCAGTGCCCAGAAAAACTATTCGCTCTTTTAATAACAACGAATAGATATCATAGGCCCTTTCTCCGCGGCCGGTAGTCTCCACAACCATCGGCACCACGGAATGAATTTGTTTGTTCATAGGTGTCTCCCTATTCTTCACTTACTTCTGATTCTGCTTTCCTCGCAGATTTTCTTTTCGGAGCGGGTTTCTTTTCTTCAGATGTTACCTCAGCCGCAGTTTCAGTACCCGACGCTTTGGTCTTCGCCGTCTTTTTGGCCGGCTTCTTTTCTTCTGTTGCTGCCGTCTCTCCTTCTTTTACTTCTTCTGTAGCTGCTTTATTTTCTGTTTCATCCGCTTTTTCCAACGAAGCAGAGGCAATGGATTTTAAGAGATCCAATGTTTTCTGATTATAAAGACGGGAAACCGAATCCATCGTTAAAGCCGAGCTTAATTGATTCAGGGCTTTCTTGCTGGGCATTTTGTCTAAACCCTGAGACTGAAGCATATATTGCATTCGCTCTTTGACCATATCTTCCAGCTCAGCCGGTGTAATCTCAATTTTTTCAACTTTGGCTATTTCAGACAGGATCATAGACCGGGCAAGCCGCTTTCGAGCTGACGGCTCAATCTCGTCAGTAATAAATTCTTCCCGGGTACAGTTTCTGATCTTCAGATATACAGAAAGATCCATATTCTGGCGGGAAAGGTTTTGTTCAAACTCTTTAATTAAACTCTCTTTTTCTTCCTCGATGACCTGAGGTGGACATTTAAAGGTCGAACGCTCCTGCAACTGATCAAGCAATTGATCAAAATATTCATCTTCATATTCATGCAATTGGCGATGAGTGAGGCTCTCCCGGATTTTTGTTTTTAAGTCATCCAGTGATTCATACGTTCCCACTTCCTGAGCAAAAGCATCATTGAATTCAGGAAATTCCATCTTCTTAACTTCTTCAACCGCAACCACATATTCAACCGTTTTTCCCTGCAAATGCTGATTGGCGCTGGTTGACGGAAACTCATAAACAATGGTTTTCTCATCGCCTTTAGACATTCCTATTAATTCCTGAGAAAAACCTTCGTAAGGCCAATTATCCGGTTGCATTTCAGATCCGCCAATCACCACTTCCACGGAGTGATTATTTAAATAGACTTCTGCTTCTTCATCCTGAGCCGGCAAAATGGTACCCGTCATTTTGAGATACACCAGATCGCTGTTTTCAGCCGCACGATCAACACTTTCGGTGGTGGCATAGCTGGAACGCAAACTCTGTAAAACACCTTCAATCTGTGAATCTTCGACCGCTTTTGGCTCGAACGACAGTTTTAAACTATGATAGTCACCAAGCTCAATTTCCGGTTCTTTCGGGATTCGGAAAGTAACAATTAAAGGATCGGTAGAAACAATTTTTTCCAATGACCCAGGAGCCCCCGGTTTAATATCGGCTTCCTTTAAAATATCACTGTACAGATCATCTACCAACAATTCCACAGCCTGTTCCTGGATAAGTTGATCACCATAAGAGCGGCGAATCACATCAAAAGGAGCTTTTCCAGGCCGAAAACCTGGAATCTTTCCTTTTTCAGAAATTTTTCTGGCTGCACGATGCTGGTAACGTTGAAAGAGTTCCTGCTCAAATTCAGCAGTTACAAGCGCTTGATGATCCTGGAGATGTTCAGTTTCGATTTTCAATGGATAATCCTCTGTTATAAAGTGGTGGGGAAGAAGGGACTTGAACCCTCACACCTCGCGGTACATGATCCTAAGTCATGCCTGTCTGCCAGTTCCAGCACTTCCCCGCGGGTCGGATTATAAGCCAGAGAGAAAACAGCGTCAATATACTTCCGCTACTCCCGCTTCTTCCACAATCAATATCTTTTTATTATACTTTCCCTTTATTAAATTCTTATCAGAACCGGTTATTTATTTTGTATACTGCTGCTCTTTTTTATAAAAAGAGCAGTCCTATTCCATGCAACAGTACACCGATCCCTGCGCCCAGGATAATCAGTTTAATAATATCCATCTTTTTTAAAAGATAAAGCGATAGCCCCACGACAAAACCCACCAGCCCTAAAACATTAAATGACGACCAGGACAGAACGCCATCGTGAAATAATGAAGTTTGAATCATGAACAGGGTTGCCATACCAATCAGAGCAACAATAGCCGGTTTAAGCCCCTTCAGGATTTTATTCAGAAAATGGATTTTTCTCCCCCCAAACATCACATAGCTCAGTAACATCATCAGAATAAACTGCGGGGTCACATTTCCCAGCGTAGCGATCACAGCGCCGGGAATTCCGGCCACTTTCGTTCCGATAAAAGTAGCGGCATTAATTGCAATCGGCCCGGGCGTTATTTGCGAAAGAGCAACCAGATCAAGCAGCTCTTTCATCGTCAGCCAGGCATTTTCTTCAACAACATACCGCGTAATCAGAGGCAACACCGCATACCCGCCCCCGAAAGCCAACGCGCCGATTTTTACAAAAGTAAGGTAAATATGAAAAAGCTCCATCACTATCTGATCTGCTCCTCTTTAAACAGAGAAAAAACGGTCAGACCAATCAAGCCGGCCGCCAGTATAATAACAGCCGCATTGATATTCAACATAAAACCGGCGCTGAATGAAGCAGCCATCAGAATCACTCCAAAGATTCGGTGCTTCTGCAACGCAGCTTTTGCCATGTCAACAGTTGTAACCACCAACACCGCACTGATAACGCCCCCCATCACCATAAAAGCAGACTGAACCCATTCATTCTTCGCCACTGCATGGTAGGCATAGAACAGCAGGGTAATAACAACCAGACAGGGTAAGACAGATGCAAACAAACTGACCACCGCCCCCCCCAATCCCCTGAGCCGGTACCCGGTTAAAAGAGATGTATTGATCGCCATAGGGCCTGGGCCCGATTGAGCAATTGCCACGATATCCAGCATTTCATCTTCATCAATAAGTTGCTTCTTTTTCATAAACTCATCGCGAATCACAGGAACGATCGTATATCCGCCGCCAAAAGTGAAAGTGTTAATTTTTAAAAAAGTCAGAAACAACTCCTTCAAACTGACCTGATTTTGTAAACACCGCTCCATTTCAATCCTCACTGCATTCAGAATACCAACAAGAGTTCAAAGACATGCCGTAACCGCCAATTCCACAACAGGGCCTGATCATAATTACGATCAACGGTTCTGATATATTTCTCCATCAATGATGGTCATGGTACACAACGTCAGATTGCTTAATGGGTATCCGTCAAAGACGGCCAGATCTGCATCTTTCCCCTTTTCAATGGATCCCATCCGATGTGACAGACCCAATAATTCCGCCGGGTAGATGGTTAAACCTTTAAAAACAGCGTCTTCCGACAAACCTCTGCGGGTAAGCAGGCCAGCTTCGACAGGCAGCCAGGCCGTTTTCGAGCCGGTATCCGCTGTCAGACAGACTTTGACGCCGGCCTCCGTCAATATTCCGGCATTTTCCAGTTTCAGTCCCCAAACTTCCTGTTTGACAGGTTCCAACAACAACGGCCCGACAACACAGGTTACTTTTTTTGCTGCCAGAATTTCTTTGATTAAATACCCTTCGGTAGCATGCTCAATAGAATACTTTAATCCAAATTCTTCAGCCAGACGAATAGCAGTCATCATATCATCAGAACGATGACTGTGAATTCGCACCTGCTGTTTACCGCGAACCACCTTCACCAGGGCATCCAGTTTAAAATCAGGCGTTGGGGCTTTATCAGGGTCTTTTTCTGCCAGTAACAGCGCGTCTGAATACTTTTTTGCATCATACAAAGCCTGACGCACCAAAGCTGCCGACCCCATACGGGTCATCGGCATTTTTCTGTCCGTTCCATACACCCGCTTCGGGTTTTCACCCAAAGCAAATTTCATCTGCTCAGTTCCAGGAATCATCATTTCTTCAGCGGTAAGACCGCGCAGTTTAAAAGCGATGCCGGTTCCGCCAATTAAATTGCCCGATCCCGGCAGGGTATATGCCGTGGTAAAACCTGCCCGCCGCACCATTTCAACAGCCCCATCATGCGGATTGAGCGCATCCAAAGCACGTACATGCGGAGTAATCGGGTCAGAGCATTCGTTTCCATCGGTTGCCAAACCAGGCATCGTGCTGGGCTCATAGAAAGTTGAGATATGTGTATGGCAATCAATCAATCCCGGCGTCACCCAACCGCCGTGTACGTCAATCACTTCTGTATTTTTCGGTATTTTTAAATCCAGCCCGACCGCCTGAATTTTCCCCTGATCATTGATCAGAACAGACCCGTTCTCGATAACACCCTGTGTAACCGTAAAGATTTTCCCGTTGGTGATTAATTTCACATTAAACTCCTGAGCTGTCGCTGGCCTGCATAATCATCGATCAAAGCCAGAATCAATTTGCAGGTAGTGACCAGATCATCTGCTTTGATATGCTCTTCCAGGGTATGCGGCTGCTGCATACCAATCCCCAAAGCAATCGAGGTAATCCCATGCGCGTTAAATATATTGGCATCGCTTCCCCCGCCCGTTCTGACCAGCTCACAGGGCAGATTGATTTTGCTGCAGGCCCGCTGCGCCGCCTGAACAATGGGCGCATCCGGTTGAATGCAAAAAGCAGAATACAAACGGTTTCTCTGAATATCTGCCTGCGCTCCGATTTCTTTGGCTGCCGCTATAAAACAGTCTGCCATATGATCCGTCTGCTGATCCAGTTTTTGATTATTCAGACTGCGCGATTCTGCTTTAATCACCGTCTTTACCGGCACAATATTCGTTTCACCTTCCGACAGAATGCTGCCAATATTAGCGGTTGTCTCATCGTCAATACGCAAAAGCTTCATCCGGCTGATGGCCTGAGCCGCCGCCTGGATCGAGCTGATCCCCTGTTCAGGCGCCACTCCTGCATGAGAGGGCTTCCCAATAATCGTAACTTCCATTTTATCCTGAGCAGGCCCCTGCACAACAATCCGGCCGATTGTTCCATCATCCAATATAAACGCTTCTTTCGAACGAAACCAGTCCGTTTGCAAACATTTGGCGCCCAACATCCCTCTTTCTTCCATAAACGAAAAAACCATTTCAATATCACCATGAGGAATATGGTTTTCCTGCAACACCTGCAGCGCTTCCAAAAGCGCGGCAATTCCGGCTTTATCGTCTGCCCCCAAAATAGTTGTACCATCGCTATAGATAACGCCGTCCCGAATTTGCGGGCAGATATTCTGACCCGGGTACACCGTATCCAGATGACAACTGAACAGGATCGGTTTGCTTTCAATCGTCCCCGGCAGCCGGGCCATGATATTGCCGTAATTACTGCCGTAAGGCTTACCCTCTTCAGGGTCCACCTGAACGGTACAGCCGGATTCTTTTAATTCTTTAAGCACATATTCGCCGAAATTCCGCTCATTTTTTGAAACACTCTCTACCTTTACATAGGAAAGAAATCGGTTCACCAAACGGTTCTGATCCATCATGACTGCCTCTGTTTGTGTAAAAAATGATTAAACCTTTACATCTGCTGCTTTTCAAAAAATCCTGATCCGGTTTTCAATGCTGCGCCATATTATTCAATAATAACCGCCAGCATGATGGCTTTGGTATCTCCTGAATTGACCACTCCATGCGATTCGCCGTTTCCTGTATACATAATATCACCGGCTTCCAGAGTCTTATCCACCCCATTGTCATTCACAACCAAAGTTCCCGCAATTAAATAGTAGAACTCAGCTTCCTGATGATGCGGATGAAGGCCAATGGATTGGCCGGGCTCAATCTCAAAAACTGCTGCCATGCGCAGCTTGTTATAGCTTTCTTCTTTTTCCATTAAGTGGGTGCACTTAAGCGTGCCAATACCACCCCGAAGACGATCTCTCATTTCTACACGCATGTCTCTACTTTTTTTGATCATTGCAAATTCCTTATCTTTTAATAGAATGCACAAAACAGACTCTTTGTAAAATAACGACCGTTCGGGATAATCCTGTAGTCATTGCGAGGCCGTTGTCTGGCTGAAGCGATCCATCTTTCCCAAAACAGATGGCTGCGGCCGTATGCCCCTCCATCAACCAAAGATCTGATCCCAAATGCACGTTAAAATATAATCGATTTTTTTCAGATTCCCTTAAATTCCTGTAATTCTATCATCCGCTCTGTTTGTGCGGCTTCACCGTTTTATTGCTCATAAAGCTTAATTAATGCCTGGGTTCCATCCTCTTCCAACCCCTCAGCCATCATTTTCTCGTACATCTCAAGCACAGTATTCAGCATCTGCAGCGTGATACCCCGCGAAGCCATCTCTTCACGCACAATCAGCATATCTTTTACAAAATGTTTTACAAAAAAGCCCGGCGCCAGATCGCGTTTTAAGACTCTGGGAGCCATATTCGTAATCTGCCAGCTTCCCGCCGCGCCCGAACCAATGACGTTCAGCATTTTCTCCGCATCCAGCCCAACATGCCTGGCATATACCAATGCCTCCGTATAGGCAGCCGTCGCTCCGGCAATCGCGATTTGATTGGCCGCTTTGGTATGCTGGCCAAAACCGGCAGGCCCCATATACATAATGTTTTTCCCCATACATTCAAACAATGGCTTTGCCTTTTCATAGTCACCTTCATCCCCCCCTGCCATAATCGAAAGGGTTGCATTCCGGGCGCCGGAGTCTCCGCCTGAAACCGGAGCGTCCAGAACACCGATCCCCTTTTTCCGGCCTTCTTCAAATAATTTCTGTGCCAGCGAAGGATTCGAGGTTGTCATATCGGCTGCAATTGCACCTCTTTTTCCATGCGGCAGAATTCCATCCGGGTTCAGATAAACCGCTTCCACTTCGGCCGGGTAACCAACGATGGTAAAAATAAAATCAGCGTCTTTGACGGCCTCTGCAATCGTATGACATACCGCCCCGCCTCCGGCGTCACGTTGAACTTTTTCGGCTTTGGACCCCGTTCGATTATATAGATTTACTTCATGGCCGCATTTAATCAAATGCTTTGCCATTGAAGCCCCCATCACCCCCAGGCCAATAAAGGCAGTTTTTGACATGTTTTCCTCCGCATTGACAGTTAATGACTTCTTTAAGCACCCTGCACAACCGCTCAGCGTTCCATCGGACAGCAATGCCCCATTCAAAACAGACGGTTGCGCCCGCGTGATCCCTCATCCAACGAAAGATATGATCCCGAATGCACGTTATTTAAGTATAACAACAATCCTGTCTAAACTTTCAGGGATAAATGACAGGGAGTAAATGAAGTTTCAGTTTGGCAACAGTTTAATATGGATATGTCATTTAAAACGATATAATACATCACATCAGCCAAAAGATTCGTCAATCAATCAAACCGAAAAACAGGACGCCTGATATCTCAAAAAATCAGGCTCAGGTTAAAACTGCGTTACAAAATAATCAGATGAGGTAATTTCAATGTCTTATCAAACCAGAAATACACGACTCCTGGAATACATGAAACAACACCAGCTTCCCATGCTCGTGCTTAATCCCAGCCCCTCCTTTGTTTACCTGACCGGGCTGCACTTTCACATTATGGAACGCCCCACGCTTCTCTGGATATCTGACACCGGAAAAAAGGCGCTGATCACCGCCGAACTGGAACGAGAAAATGCGAAAAAAAGCGCGGTTCCGCTTGAGGTATTTTGTTACTCAGATGACCCGTCTTCCTGGAGAAAAACGTTTCAGGCTGCCGCCGATTACATGGGGCCAATTCACAATGCGATCGGCATTGAGCCCAATCACATACGCTTTCTGGAACTGGATCTGCTGCAGCAGGTAACTGCCGGGAATAAACTGATTTCAGGAGAAAAGGCCCTTACGGCTTTAAGAATACGGAAAGACCCTGATGAATTGGAACTCATTCAGAAGGCAGTTGACATTGCTGAAACTGCTTTCACCAACTTTATTAAGCAGATTGTTCCCGGCATGAGCGAACGCCAGGCAGTCGGCGAATTATCCATTCAACTGCTTAAAGCCGGTTCAGAATCGAAATTTGCTTTTACCCCCATTATTGCATCCGGCCCCAACAGCGCAGATCCGCACGCTTCTCCCGGAGATCGGGTTTTCCAGCCCGGAGACCTGATTGTCGTTGACTGGGGAGCTGTTTATCAGGGCTATGCGTCAGACCTTACCCGCATGATTGCCATCACACCCATTGCAGATGAATTGCGCAACATTCATCAGGCCGTAAAAAAAGCAAATCAAACAGCCCGGGAAAGCCTGCGCGCAGGCCTCACCTGCGGTGCGATGGATCAGATTGCAAGAGACTGCATTTCCCAGGCCGGGTATGGCCCATACTTTACCCACCGGCTGGGTCATGGCATCGGTATGGAAGTTCACGAACCGCCATTTCTCTTTGGCGCCAATACGCAACCGCTCGAAACCGGAATGGTAATTACGATTGAGCCGGGGATTTATCTGCCCGGCAAGGGCGGTGTTCGAATTGAAGACGATGCAGTCATCACCCCCGACGGCAGCAAAACCCTGTCCAGTCTGAACAGAGACTTGATAGAAATCCAACTGCCCTGATAATAAAGGTCTGCTCCATTGAATAAAAGTTATCTACTGCTTGGTATTTCAATGCTTTTATGGGGAACGGGTGAAAGCATGTTTTATATTTTCCAGCCGCTCTACCTTCAGCAATGGAATGTAACACCCGTTTTAATTGGAACGCTCCTGAGCATTAATGGCATCGCGCTGGCAATTATGATGCTGATTTCAGGGTATCTGACAGATCGAATCGGACCGCGCCCCGTGCTATGGTTTTCGTGGGTAGATGGAATGATTGCCTGTTTTGTTATGGCGTTTGCCAAAACGCTGCCGGTCTTTATTCTTGGTATGGTCATGTACGGATCATCCAGCTTTGCCATGCCGGCCATGAGCCGTTACATTATTCAACAAAGAGGCCGGATGAGTATTGAACGAGCCTTAAGCCTGATTATTGTATTCTACAACTTCGGAGCAGTGATGGGCCCTTTGATTGGCGGCTGGATTGGCGCTCAAAGCGGCATACGCACAATTTACCTGTACTCATCCATCGTTTTAACACTTTCTACCATCACCGTCTTTTTTATTGAGAAAGTCAGTTTCCCAAAAATCAACGAGCCCAACACGCCCGTCGATTCGCACAGCTTTCCGCCCCGTTTTTATTTATTCCTGATCCTGTCCACTCTGACGATGGTCACACTGCTTCTCCCGCAACCGCTCAGCCCGAATTTTCTGCAAAATGAACGGGGCCTGCATATGGAACAGATCGGTCAGCTGGGAGCCATTGGAAGCCTGGGCAATGCTTTAATCCTTCTTTTGTTGGGCAACATCCAGGCGTCAAAGGGCGTTTATCTGAGCCTGCTCCTCGTAGGCGGTTTTTGCCTGTGCCTCTGGTTTGGGAATGGGTTCCTCTGGTACGCTCTGGGCTACTTCCTCTTTGCCGGTTCCAGAATGGGCAGATCCATGCTGAACGCCATGGTACCAAAAATTGTAGATGAAGGCCGGGTAGGCATGGCTTATGGAATTGTCGAATCTACCAATGGTATCGCCCTCATTCTCGCCCCCCTGCTTGCCGGTTTCCTCTACGGCCTTAAACCAACAGCGCTTTATCTGGCAACACTGATCCTGATTGCCGGTTCACTGATATTTGATCTGCTGCTGCTTCCCAAAACGATTCAACCCCAAAACGAAAGTCTTTCATGAGCTTATTTAATAACCATTCCGGGTCAATCCTGTACACACCGGTCATGGGCCGCCGTGCGAAGCCATATTTTCCGAACAAAGCCATCCAGTTTTCCCAAAACAGACGGCGCTGTGCGCCCGCGTGATTCTTCATCCAACCAAAGATTTTATCCCGAATGCACGTTATTTAATACCTTCTGATCATGAAAACAAACCGTCTGCCACAGGAAAAAAACCATGAGATATGAAACATTCATCACAGGAGCTTTACAAACCAACAGTTATCTTCTGCTTTCAGACGATTCCACCCAGGCCGTCATCATCGACCCGGGAGATCCGATTGACCGGCTCATTAACAGAATTCAGGAGATGCAACGGACATTGCAGGCCGTTTTAATCACTCACGCGCATTTTGACCACATCCTGGGAACCAAAAAAATCCGACAAACCTGGCCGCAGGTTCCCATTTATCTGCATTCCGGCGATCTGTCTCTGTGGAAAACCGGCGGGGGGGCCTCCCTGGTGGGCTTTCCGGCCGAAAAACTGCCTTTGCCGGACTGCACTTTAGAAGAGCAATCAGGCATGGCGTTTTCAGATATCTGTCTGTCCGTCCTTTTCACCCCTGGCCACACTCCTGGCCATGTCACTTTTTATGCCCCGGCATTATCTGCCGCCTTCTGCGGCGATCTGATCTTCAAAAATGCCGTCGGCAGAACCGACCTGCCGGGCGGCAGCCAACAGCAACTGATGCAAAGCATTCATGACCGGATTTTTACCCTGCCCGACAACACCATCCTCTGCCCCGGGCATGGCCCAATAACCAGCGTTGTAAAAGAAAAACATAATTTTTCATTTCGGTGAAAGAAATCAGGCGAAAAGAATAAAAGCGGCTAACATCAAGCCTGACAGAACCTTGCCGGGCCGCCGGTCAAGCTGCCCGGTTCGTTTCGCCAGCACATTAAACCCGAAGAGGGCTTACCGGTCACATCCAAAGGAATAAAAAGAAAGACAAAAAAGGGCCGTCTGAAAAAGACAGCCCATTAGCTTCACACAGTTAAAGAACGGCCCGCGCACCGTTTATTTGGCGTAATCAACCGCCCGGGTCTCGCGAATGACCGTAACCCGAATCTGACCCGGGTACTGCATGGTTTCTTCAATCTTTTTGGCAATATCCCGCGCCAGTCTGGCAGAGGCCAGGTCATCAATCTCTTCAGGCTGAACAATAATCCGCACTTCACGGCCGGCCTGAATGGCATAACTTTGAGAAACACCCTTGTAAGAATTGGCAATCTCTTCCAGAGCGCGCAGACGTTTAATATACTGTTCCAGGTCTTCACGCCGGGCTCCCGGTCTGGCGCCCGAAATAGCATCGGCAGCTTCCACAATAATGGCTTCGACACTTTCCTGGTCGGTTTCGTGATGATGCGCCGAGATGGTGTTGACAATCGCCGGACTGACTCCATAACGCCGTACAAATTCAGCGCCAATCAACGCATGGGTTCCTTCCGTGTTGTGGTCCATGGCTTTTCCAATATCATGCAACAACCCGCCGGCTTTGGCGATTTCAACATTTGCATTCAGCTCAGACGCAATAATGGCAGATAATCTGGACACTTCAACCGCATGAGCCAACTGGTTTTGGCCATAGGAAGTTCTGAATTTCAACCGCCCCAGAACCTTCAATATTTCCGGATGCAACCCGGTCGCGTTAGCATCATAAGCAGCCTGCTCACCCGCTTCCACAATCGCCTTTTCAACCGCGATGGTTTCATCCGCCAACACTTTCTCAATATGCGCCGGATGAATTCGGCCATCCAAAATCAGCTTTTCCAAAGCCCGGCGGGCTATTTCACGGCGGACTGAATCAAAACATGAAATCGTAACCGATTCAGGCGTATCATCCACAATCACATCCACCCCGGCAGCCTGCTCAAAAGCACGAATATTCCGGCCATTACGGCCAACAATTCGGCCTTTCATTTCTTCATTCGGCAAAGGCACCACCGAGGTAGAAACGCTTGCCACATGTTCAGAAGCCACCCGCTGAATAGAATCCGCAATAATTTCCCGGGCGCGCCGATCCCCTTCAGATCTGGCTTCAGCCTCAATCTGCCGGGTAATACGGGCCATATCTGCCCTGGCTTCGGCTTCTACATCGGAGAGCAGTTGATTCCGCGCTTCGGCTTCAGACATATTCGCCACCCGTTGCAGTTCTTCCAATTGCTGGGTATAGATCTTTTCCAGGTCATTGGAACGTTTATCCAACGAACTCTGCCGCCGATTGAGAGCCTGATCGCGCTGTTCAATTCGCTCCAGCCGGGAATCAATATCCAGCCGGCGGCGCTGCAGGCGATCTTCCTCGCGTGATATTTCCGCCCGCCGCCGTGCAGCTTCAGCTTCGCTCTCCTGAACTATTTTCATGGCTTTTTCTTTGGCCTCTAATTCAACAGACTTCACCGTTTCGCGTACCTGCGCGAGAAGCGTGTCTTCCTTCAATTTGAGGGCTAAAGCCATTTTCTTATTTTGAATGGTTATAAAGAAATAAATAAACAACCCAATAAGAACAATTTCCAGGATAAGGCTGATGGTAACAATGATAATTAATTGCGAACCCATATGATGTTCCTCATTTTCCAGGTATTTCCAAAGATAGATTTTTACTGTAACCCAACCATTCAGATTCAATGATTGGCTGAATAATTGAAGAAGAAAAACCAAGCCGGCCTAAATGACCATACAATCGCCGATAAAAAACATTTTTATCCTGCGTATGTATTTTTCGGATGAACCTTGCGGCTGCTTTTTGAGCCTGTTCTTCATCATCCGGCGCTTCATCAAGCGCTTCCTGAATCACGTCCTCTTCAACCCCCTTGCTGCGCAGTTCAAATTGTAAAACCCGTTTACTGCGGGGGCGAAAATCAGACCGATTTTCAACCCAGAATGAAGCAAACTCCTGGTCATTAATAAAATGCTGCTCTTTTAAAACAGCCAGCGTACTCTGAACGATATCAACGCTGAACCCGGCCTGGGTAAGGCGACCCTCCAGCTCTTTTTCAGTGCGCTGCCGATAGCTTAAAAGATGCAAAGCCCGCTGATAGGCTTTTTCATATTCATCTTTCTGTTTTAAGTCTTCGATCTGGTTCGCCGTCAGAGCCATACCCGTTTTTAAGGTTAGCGCTGCCATTTTAGAAATACCAAAAGCAAACTGACCATCCAGATAGATGTTAACCCGTCTTTTATTTTGTTGCGGCACCAATGCTGTTATGATTTGAGACATAAAACAGCCATCCTGACTGGCAGAAATGGCTGTCTGAAAGCAAATTACATACGAAGTGCATAGAATGATTTATAAATTACACTCTATATGCTTTTCTCTCTGCACTGTTTGAAGAGTTAAAGCAGATTTACTGCAAAATCAGCAATGATGCATTGCTGATTAATATCACTTCCAAATGAGGGGTTCAGATATATACCTTGCCCTCATCACAAAATTCAGCCATATTCCTGCAAGAATAATTTATTTGTTAAAATTATATCATGCAAATTTAACAAACTGAAAATAGTTTTGTTGAGTAAAAAACACTTGTGACATTTTTAGCTTATCATTCGTTTCAGATCATAACAGATCGTAAAGAATCTTAACAGCATGCATCCCAGGAACATGCTAAAATATTGACATGAGTAAAACCAATCATCCAAACAAACTTTCCCAGTCTCACAACCGCCAATGTATCTGGCAGATTTATCTGCCGATTATCATTGCAGCAGTCGCCATCATCATCTTTTTCATCGCGTTAGCCCTGGAATCTCAGGGGATAAATGCCAACATCAAACAGGCAGCCGGAATATCCCTCATCTGGTGTTCTCTTCCTTTTCTGCTGGGCGGTCTGATCATTTTAGCAATTCTGATTGGGCTCATCTGGCTTACCATCGTGGCAGGAAAAAAAATACCTGTTTTGTCCCTGAAAATCCAAACGTTCTTTTTCGAAAGTGCAATTGTCATCCATACGGCTGCCGATAAAACTGTGCAACCCATTCTGAAGATCGGTGAAATTTCAGGCGCAGTACAGGCTGTTAAAAGGAAACTGCATAAAAATAACCATCAAACTCAGAGGTCACATGAATAAATCAAATCAATGGAAAAAACAGACGATTCTCATCAGCACACTGCTGGGAACTTTAATTGGTTTTCTGGCCAGTTATGTATGGATTCAGCAGGCTGAAGAAAACAACGCAACCCCCAGCATTTCAGCCGGCGAAGGGGTAAAAGTTGGTATGGGAGTATTAAATGTTCTGCGGACAATCGCAGATATCGGGGCCCAAAAAAGAGGGTAATCGGCATTCTTGACAGAAATCAGCAGCAATCCGCGTATCATCAGCATCGGAAAAATCAGTCATGACTATCTGATTGATCTTGAAAACCTGCCTCACCTGAATGTTTTAGGAGGAGAAGCAGTTTATGCGGCTGCCGGAATGCGCCTTTGGAATGAATTTCCGGGGATTGCGGCAAGAGTAAGCGCTGATTTCCCGCCCGATTGGCTTGAACGTCTTAAACAGAGAGGTTTTCAAACCCGGGGAATGATTCCGCACCCGGAAATGGAAGAAATTATTAATTTTTTCTGTTATCAATCCATAGACCAATGCACCCGGGAAAACCCAATCCGTCATTTCACCCAACTGCAGGTACCCTTCCCCAAACCCCTCCTGAACTACACCCCTCCGGTTGAACAGTCAGACAGCCAAACGCAGATATCCCCTTTATTCATCCGTGCAAATGAAATTCCTGATTCATATCTGGACGCAACCTCAGCCTGCCTGGGCCCAATGGACTATGCCTCCTATAACACCCTGCTGCATGTTCTGAAACAATCCGGAGTGCATAACTTAAGCCTTGACCCTGACCCGGGAATGATGAATTCCCGTTTTTTCGACCTCATGCCGGATATTGCCCGCGACATTTTAATCTTCAACACCAATGACCGCCGCATTCGGAATTTATTTTATGGCCAAAGCGAAGACCTGTGGGAGATGGCCGCCCAGACAGGGGCCTGGGGAGCTGAAATTGTGATCATACGAACCGGCTGCCAGGGATACATGCTGTACGAAAGCGCTACCCAAAAGCGCTGGGTTATTCCAATGTACCCAAACCGGGCCCTGGACCCTACCGGAGCGGAGAGCGTTTTTTGCGGCGGAATGCTGGCAGGATTCGTTCAGACCTATGACCCGCTCCATGCCTGCCTGATGGGCAGTATTGCAGCCTCGTTCAAGATAGAAGGCATTTCACCCTTCTACCCGCTGGATACCCTGCCAGCCCTGGTGACCCGCCGTCTGGAATACCTGAAAGAATCCATCCGTGCAATATAATCAAAGCAGGGCAAAAACCACGTTCACGGCAGATTTTTCAACCAACCGTTAACGCGCACTTTAAAAATAACAAACCTTTGGGATACGATCTTTGGTTGGATGAGGATCACACAACCTCCGATTGGTATGTACAGGAAGCCCCCGAACGGTCGTTAAAACAGGCATTAAGCAGAGCATCTTGCGCATAATGCCCGGTTCATCTTACGTATTATAATAAGCATCAGCAAAGCAACTTAAGGAGAGCAGTCATGAGACAAATAGGATATTTCATTATTGGCGCTGTTTCAGGCAGTCTGCTGGGAGCAGGAATTGCAATCATGTTTGCACCCAGTTCAGGCGGAGAATTACGTGAAAACATCAAAGCCTGCGCATTGCAATCGATTGACGATGTCAAATCTGCATCGCTGCAACGAAGGGAAGAACTGGAAGATCAGCTTGCCAGATTACGGTCCGGAGGATCCTTAAAACTGGAGTAATCGGATCAGCCCGGGCAGACGGGCAGAACCCATTGTTATGAAACACCCCGCTGGTTTCAGCGGGGTGCAGGCGCCCGCCGCAGGAAAATCACCCCCCCACCCGGAACACCACCTCATCAGGAAGTTATCTCTTCCGTATAGCGTTCCTTTCCGCCTGCAGACAGATCCAATATCCGACCGTCATTCAGCAAAACACACGTGCCATGCACAGCCAGAATGTCATTCAAATTCCATACCGTCTCCTGCCCATCCTGATATACTATCATCACATCCCCCCGGGTAGTCTGCCCGCAAATGACCTGTTGATAGTTCAACTGTGAACAAAACACCGTTTTGATATCATGCATCATCGTTTTCTCGATGAAATATCTTTTCTCATAATCCCGCCCGGGCACCGCATCAATCTGATCTCTGAGCACATGCACGCAACCGGCATGATCTACCCCGGCCAGATCCCGATCACCGCCCGAAAGAAACACGATGTTCTTCCATTTTTTCAAAATATCTTTTGCCTGATCCGTTCCGCAGACCTCCAGAGAACCATCCCATTTCAGACCGGCAAAAACAAATTGCCCCCCAAAATAACCGGTAACCGCAATCCGGGCAACATCCTCCCATTGCTCAATGCCGGAAATATTTTCATTACCCTCCTTTGAAATGTATTCCACTGTTCCATCCGAACGCAATCCGGCAACAAAAGTACTGTTTCCCGCTACCTGCATGATATTCTTCCAGTTGCGCACATTTTTAAACACCTCAGCTTTTTTGTTTTTTCCAAAAAAATCAGAATAAAAGCCCGCGCGTTCGGGCGCACTGGCCGGCACAAGCTCAACCGTTCCATCACTCAGAACAACCCCCAGATACCCGCCGTCTGCCGATGAAAAAAGTTCAGCCACTTCAGATTTAAAGCGGCTGAACTCAAACCACATGATTTTCAATGCCTCGCATTCTGAATGACACAGCGAAGTGTCCTGCCGAATTTTCACCCGATGCGCCGGATCTGTCTGAATACATCCATGCGTAAATGTAACAAAAGAATGAGAATAATCGGTAACAATTCCGACCGGGTTTTCTCTGGTCTGTCCGCAGCATTCACAAACCGCACAACCGCCAAAGCGGTGAGCAATCTTCCGGTATTTTCCGCATTTCCGTCTCCGCGCCGGGCTGTCTGAAGGAAATTCTCCCAGCGCCTGTTCAACAAGCATCCTTCGGGCAGTATCGCTGACAGTCTGCAAAAGCGTTTCGACAGCATCTCCATCCGTAATCATTTTCAGAGCATCGCCGGCATACGCATCACTCGGATGCTGCTGTACAATCAACGGAAGGAGTGCGGGAGAGTGATCACACACAGCCCGTAAAAAATACGCCATAAACCAGTCGTCAGGCGTATAGTAAGCAAACGAATTCGCCAGACGAAGCACATTTTCCGGTTTTTTCATAACCGTCAATAAACGCGTTACACACCAGTCCTTACCGGTGGTGAATTTTCTTTCCATTCTTCCCTGCCGATTAAGACAGGCAATGGCAACGCTGCAAAATACATCCTCGTCAGATATCTGCCCAATCGCCTCATCCACAAGGCTGCCAGCTTCACAATTAAGAATAACCTCACTGATCCGGCTTTGATCCCTTATTAAACCCACCACCCGCCTGGCCTCAGCCCTGTTTTTAACATGAAACGCCATATCGGTCAGAAGCCCCTGACCTGCCAGTTTTTCAGCAGCCAGAGCCGCAATTTCGTCATCGTCTTCAGTCAAAACAATCTGCTTTAAAACATCCGGCGTTGTTAATGCTGATGCCGCTTTTAATCGTCAGTTTCGGTTTTTGCTTTTCCAGCCGGGTTTAAAAAGATCCATTTTTATTGCTCCTGACTGTTCAATATGGTTACACAATTATATTATAAAGAAAAGCCCCCTCCGCCCGTACAAAGAGAGACCGGCAATTGCATCCAAATCCGGTTTTCTCAAAACAGAAGGTTGCACCGCCCAGGGTCTTTTTGCCCCACCCCAGCCCCGGGGCGAAAATTCTATAAAAGCAGAAGAACAGATCATTGGTTCTTCTGCTTTTATGTCTTTCATTCCGGTTTGTCAAAACAGACCACGAATAAGAAAGAAAAACTTTTTCTTACTTCGTTGTCAGTTGATAAAAATAAGAAGCCGGCGTTCGGGTAATGGGAGTGGTACCGCTGATGACCACCAGCACAGAATCCAGTTCGGAACCACGAACCGGAACAGACAACTTTTCACCCAGGTCGACCGCATATTTTTCAACCTCAATATTGCCATCATTTTCTTTAATGATACTGACGCGGTATGTTTGGGGCAGATACTGACTGACTTTGACAAACCCCTCAGATACCCACCCGCCGTCATCTTCTTCAAAATCCGCCTGGTAGTTGATCTGAGAGACAGAAATATCGTCAACCAATAATCCTTCGCCGTTTACCGCCGGGTCAGTAATATAACTGAAACGCACAGTAACTTTTTTACCCGCATAAGACGAAAGGTCAACCGCTTCCTGCACCCAACCGCCGCTCTTTCCGGTATATCCATATCCATAATTATTTCCTGAAATATTGTCAGATGTTCCAAGCTCAGGCTTCAAAAAGTCCCAATGCTCACCGTCCAGACTGGCTTCAACGTACAGAAAATCATAATCCTGTTCCAGATCAAACCATGTCCAATAGCTCATTTTTACCGGACCCTCCGCTTTGGTCAGATCAAATTCCCGTCTGAGGGTCATCATAGAATCATCTCCCCGGTTTGACCAGAAAGCATATTCCCCGGAATGCGCTTTTTCAGGCAGCAAATCGACAACCGCAGAACCCTGAAAATTAAAGGTAAAGTCAGAGCTGCATCCAACATCAATGTAATCCGTACCAAACTGGCTTACCGTTCTCATCTCTTCATTTCCGTCACAATATCGCACCTTTTCGGTCACCGAAGCGGTATTGGCATTGGAATAGAGATGATAAGCATACTTCCCGCTTTCAAAATCATGATTGTTTATGGCATTGGCAATCGTCCAATCCACAAAGAAATCTTCAGCGGTATAAATTGTCTGATCGTCCTGTGTAATGTTGAGTTCATTAAATATTGTATTTAACCCATTAAAACCATTTTCAGAAGAAGAGACCAACCGCTTTGTGGCATCCTCTCCGAAGCGATCCAGAAAATAAGCAGTAAACAGGAAGGCTGAGCCATAACTGGCATAGGTAAGTTCGCTCTCGGTTGGCCAGGTATTTAATTGCCAGTCCGTATTCCTTAAAAAGTCGGCATCCATTCCCCCTGGATCATAGTCATTAAGCAGAGCTGCCAGCTCAGACATTCCCTCATTGATCCACCCGTCTTCGTTCATATCCTGATTGTAATGAATCATATGCTGTAATTCATGCGCAATCACACCATACGTATATTCACGATCAAGCGTGTTATAGTCTGCACTGATAAATATGATTTCATGAGCGTTGCTGTACGGATGCACCTGAGGCAGGTATTGATCATGCGAAGAAAAATAACCGCCAACACTCCCCATTCCTTTGGCAAACAAAATATAAACATGCGGGTCATTATCTACACCCGGCTTCCATTCACTGCCAAAAAATTCAACATTGGTCGGATAAATTTTTTCCTGAAAAGCATCACACAGTTGCTGCAAATCACTCTCACGATACTTAACATTCGTTCCAATCCAAAAATACAGATCATCCCGTTCACAGCCCAGCCGGGCCGTTACCTGATAAGGTTGATTGGTGTCATTATTAAAAGCCCAAAACGTCTCCTGATCACCTGTCTGATACTTTTTCGGCGGTCCGGAAACGGTAGCGTCCATATTGGGCGCCAGACCATACTGATAAGCCAAAAGACGCGGGTCACTGACAGGCACATCCACACTCAGCAAATTATTCAGGTTTTGCTGGTGCAGAGAAGTATCCGGATCATCCACCATAACCACCGGGGTTCGCGTGGGTTCACTTACAACCGGCGTTTCAATATCAAAATCACTGAAACCATCAAACATTTCATAT
The DNA here is from genome assembly GCA_964511135.1 of uncultured Leptolinea sp. GTDB lineage: Bacteria > Chloroflexota > Anaerolineae > Anaerolineales > Anaerolineaceae > UBA4782. The sequence continues at coordinate 26,553 of CAZEEL010000001.1, forward strand.
CCTGCAAACAGAGTGCCGCCGACCATCACGATCCCCAGTGAACAACAACAGCACAAAACCAACAATACACCAATCACAATGATCCAAGTTATATTTTTCATTCCAATATCCTATTCACGGTTTTGTTACCATCAGGATGCTTTTCTTCCTCAAAAAGTTCCCCCCTCTTTTCTGAAAAGTACAGATGGTTAACCCCAACAGAACTGATCATCCCAAAACTGATCCAAAAATAAGGCATGGCAAAACTATCCAGGCTGAAACCGTCAAAAAAAAGACCGACTAAAGTAAAACAGCCAAACCAGCCCAAAGCCTTCAGCAGGACCGAAGAACTTCGCAGATAAGCCAGCGCCCCGCGTACTGTCACCAACAACCAGGCAAAGAAAAAACAAAAACCAACAATCCCCGTCTCTGCCAGAATTCGAACCCATATACTTTTCGTGTTCATCAATATTTGAGTGTGATACACCAGCTCTCTGACTTCCACCAGCTTCCAGGCATAGGGATGCAGGTACTGCGGAAAATAAAAACCGCTGTTGCCCAGCCCCGCCCCCAACCAGGGAAATTTGTCAAATACAGCCAGCCCGGCATCCCAATATACAAAGCGGGCAGCCATTGAAAGCTTTTCCGCATAATAAAGCAGAGCGTCATGGTGGTTCAAATCAAAATTCAGCAAATGGCGCATCCGATAATCCAGTTTACTCAGCAGCCAGGCCAAGCCCAGCAAAACACCCACCCCAATAGCCATAAAAAAAATGAGACAACCAATTTGAACCATTTTTTTAATGACAGGAGACGCATGATTCAGCCTGAGACAGGAAATAACCCAATTTGTAAGCCCCAACAAAGGTTTTGATATCCAATGAGCAGCGATGATAAACAGCATCATCAAAAAAGCAGCCAGACCAATGCGCGAATACGTTAAAAACAGGATTCCGGCGCCAAAAACCAGACAAAAATTTTCAACACTCAGCTTCCATAACTTTCGGCGAAAACAGGTAAACCCCGTAATACTGGCTCCCAGCCAATAGGGAATAAACAGGACATTCAATTGATGTGCCAGCCAGGATGGCTCCAAAGCAAAACCGGATACCCGCTGACGCACTAATGGGCCGATAGAATATAAGTCATGAATGAATCGCAGCCACTGCGGATAACGATTTTGACTATACCAGGCAGTGGCCTGGACTGCACACCAGATAATAACCACGCACCCTGCAACCGTAACCCAACGCAGGGTAACCAACAGGGTATTTTCATTTCGAACCCATGTGACTGTACAAAAATAAAACAAAAGCCCGATCAACAGAGTGATCAGACCAATCGAAATTTCTGACAAAACCGAATGATCTTTATAGAGAGGAATAAAATAAAAACAGGATAACAGCGCTGAAACAACAGCAATCGCAGTAAAAAGCAACAATGGCACACTGCTTTTTGGCAGCCCGCCGCCTTTCATAAGGTATGGAAGAAACCAAACCAAAACAAACAGCGCTAAAATCAACCCTGAAGGCGCAGCCACCGAGTTCGAATGCACCAGTTTAACCATCAGAGGCATACTGGTAATCGGGAGAAACAATAACAGCCCCGCCCAAAGATACTGTCTGATCAGGTTTACCCGGCGATTGCCCATACTCATCCGGCAGCTTGATTCGGTTTTAAGTTGATTCCGACAATGAACAGTACCGCGCCAATCATGGCCCCGCTGAACACAAGCAGCCCTTTCTGACGCCGAACGGGCGCCTGCCCGGCCGCACCCGCCCGGGTAACACCAAAGTTCATCGCCGGATAATAAGCCATGCTGGATTGCCTGACAATAACCAACTGATCAATCAATTGATTCATATTCTGAAGAATTTCAGGATGGCTTTTCCCATAACATTCCGGATGTACCGGTTGTTCAAATCCCAGGCAACTGGCAGTTTTATCCACCTGCTCACTCAAAACTTTCGCCTGAACGGCATAAGATTGCGCTTCAGACAAAACCTGCGAGGCAGCCTGAACCCAAACTTTCACCCAGCTTTCTGCTTTTTCTCTGTCAGTGTCCGTCACAATCAGGCGATACGTAAAGTTGTAGCGCTCAAGAGTTGCATTCTGATTAAGTACCAGGGTAAATGCATCATCCAGACCGGATTTTTTTCCCAGTTGGTGAGCCAGCGCCATGCTTTGATCAGATTGAATAATATCCCCGGCCGTTACAATAGCAATATCCTGTTCAATATCGGTCATTTCACCGGTTTGAGAATAATCAAGGACAAAAGAAATTTCACCCTGGGCTGAATAAACAGGCGGGTTGAAAAAATGAATTAAAAAACCAATGAGCGCACCAGCCAGCATAAAGACAACCAGCCCCGCCCAATGCCGGAATACCGTCTTCACCCCATGCAGAGGAAACAGAAATTCGCCTGAATCAGAAAACAAGGTTGAATTATTCATATGCATAAAAAGATAGATATGACTGAAAATCAGTCATATCTATCTTACCATATCTTATTTATACGGTTTATTTTTTGATAAAGTTCGCAATAATAAGGTTCTTTTGACAATCAGCAACCGTTGAAAAAAGAACCGGGTTACTCAAACGCATGCCATTTAAATCATATAACGTAATCGCCATAGCATTAGCCGATGTAAACGCCCCGGTAGAAGACAAAGGAATCTCATACCCCCCCTGCCCATAATAAGGAGCCAGCCCGGTCATGCTCAAAACACTGAAAACTTTCCCATTTTGAATTCCTTTTACTTCAACAATGACTTTGAGAAGAGGAACGCCCGATTCATTGAACACCTGCCCGGCAATGCCCATCCATTTGCAGCCCATATCCTGATGAAAGAAATTGGTAGTGTATGTCATATTTTGCAGTAACTGGAATTGAACCTCCGGAAGTTTCGCAACCGGGTCATTCACACCCTTCGCCTCAGGGGCGCCATTCACAGATTCGGAAGCGGCTGCAGGCGAAGCCGTCAGAGAAAGCGGGTCAGGCGGTGATTCCAGCAGAATCACATTTCCAATATTCGACGTATCCTGAGGCTGAGCCGGAACGATTGCATTTTCAGACAACTGCGAAGTTGCGCCTGAAAGCGTGGGGACATTGTATCCAATGGCAGCCGGCAGTGTAGTTGTTGTTTCATCAGACAATTGCAGTTTTAAAGCACTTAAGATATCCAGATTATCAGGAAATTGAATCGTCT
>CAZEEL010000001.1:29751-61663 GCA_964511135.1 uncultured Leptolinea sp.
AAAAATCGCAGAACGATCCGAACTCTGTATTTTTTCCTGCAAAGCAGAACAGGCTGTTAAACTGAACATCAGAATAACCAGGACTGCAAAAACTCTTTTACGAATCATCTTTACCTCCAATGGTTCACAAACACTTACCAAAAGAGGTGCAATTATTATGCCACATTGACATTATTTGACATTATTTCACATTGTTTTTCGGTTGATATTCAAATTTCAGCCCATTTACTTCAAAATAGGCCCCGGGCGTACCCGGATAAGTCGTAGCGCGAACCCGGCGGCTGATTTCTTCAGCGCTCATTTCAAAATTCAGTTGCTTCAGCCGGTTCAGCTCAACACGCCTGTAAGGCCGGCGGGTCCATTGGTGAGGGCTCACCGGAAACGGCCGATTGGGTAAAACACAGGTTTCCATAATCTCTATAAACAACTGATACATCACCTGATAGCATCGCCAGGTAAGACTGTAAACACTGTCTTCCCGGGTAACGGGAAAATAACGAACCGCAATCACTTCTCCGCTGTCTACCCCGCACGCCATATGATGACACATCGCGCCATATTGTTCCACTTCATCATAAATGGCAAAATTGGTACAACCCGTCCCCGGATAATCCGGGGTTGCCGGATGAAAATTAATGGCTGCGCAACGAGCCTTCTGCAGCACAGGAGCCGGTAAAACCCACGGGCAAAGATACGAAATGATATAATCGCCCTCCCAATCTGAAACCGCTTCCGGAATTGTCTTTTCCCCTGTTTTTGCCAATATCACCAGAGAGTCATCAAAATGATTTCGAATATACGCTGCGGCCTGTTGGATATAGGGATCATCGCGGTCTTTACTGATCAGTAAGGCTTTCATTTGTCTCCTCATTAATGTCTGAATTATATCATCCTGAATTTCTGCTTTATAATGGGTTAAGAAAGATAAAACAACATATGAAACAGGTTATTCAGAACATCCAATCTGGTCAGGTCAGCGTTCAGGAAATCCCAGCTCCCCAGCCACAGGCAGGAATGGTTCAGGTCAATAACTGTTACTCTCTGGTATCCAGCGGAACAGAGAGAATGGTTGTTGAATTTGCTGAAAAGAATCTGCTCGAGAAAGCCCGTTCGCGGCCTGATCTGGTAAAACAGGTATTTGACAAAGTTCAACGGGATGGAATCGCTCCCGCCATTCAGACGGTCTTTAACCGGCTCAATCAGCCCATGGCTTTGGGATATTCCTCAGCCGGTATCATCACTCAGATCGGCCCAGGGATGGAAAACTTTCAGATTGGGCAGCGGGTTGCCTGTGCAGGCGCAGGGCATGCGGTTCACGCTGAAGTCATCACCGTTCCGGAAAACCTGACCGTAAAATTGCCGGATTCTGTCACGTTTGAAGAAGGCGCTTTCACAACCATTGGGGCCATTGCAATGCATGGCTTCCGTCTGGCCATTCCGCAAATCGGCGAAACCACAGCCATTATCGGTCTGGGGCTGTTAGGCTTAATGGCCGCCCAAATTGCCCGGGCCGCCGGGTGCCAGGTATTGGCCATAGAACCAAACCCTGCCAGACGCCAGTCGGGCGAAGACCTGGGCCTGCTCTGCTGCAGCCCGGAACAGGCCATCGAATATACCGAGAATCTGACCCGCGGAATGGGAGCAGATATTGTTCTCATTTGTGCAGACACCCATTCAAATGACCCCATTATTCAGGCCGGAAACATTGCGCGGGATCGCGGCAGAGTGATTGCCATAGGATCTGTCGGGCTGGATATTCCCCGAAAAATCTATTATCAAAAAGAACTGACTTTTCTGGTTTCCCGTTCCTATGGGCCAGGACGCTATGATGTTGGATATGAAGAAAAAGGAATTGATTATCCACCCGGCTATGTACGGTGGACAGAAAACCGCAATATGCAGGCGGTGGTTACCTTAATGGCCAACAAACAAATCCAAATTAATCCGCTCGTCTCACACACTTTCAGCATCGAGCAGGCAGCCAAAGCCTACGAGCTGATCAGCAATAAAGACCATACGCCTTATTTGGGAGTTTTAATTGAATACCCTGCTCCGGCCTCCGACCGTACCAAACAACCAACCCGGGTTCTCATTAAAGAAAAACCGGCCGCCGCAAAAACGCCTGCGATCACACTGGGCGTTTTGGGAGCCGGAAATTATGCCAAAGCAGTCTTCCTCCCGCTGCTTAAAAACAATGCATCGATGACTTTGCATACAGTGGTTTCGCAATCCGGAGTAAACGCCCGCCAGGCTGCTGAAAAATATCAATTTGCCTGTGCCGGTTCTGATGAAAATGACATCTTTCAAAATCATGAGATCAATACGGTTGCCGTTTTAACCCGGCATCATTTACACGCCCAACAGGTCTTAAAGGCGCTGCAGCACAACCAAAACGTCTATTGTGAAAAGCCATTGGCGCTCACAAAACAGGAATTAAGTGACATCTTTTCTGCCCTGCAAAACAGCACAGGGAGATTGACCGTTGGATTCAACCGTCGATTTGCTCCCCTGGCAGTCAAATTAAAACAATTTTTTGCTCAAACCAACGCTCCCATGATGATTTCGTACCGCATCAATGCCGGCCCGCTCCCCGCCTCCCATTGGACATTAGACCCGGAGCAAGGCGGAGGGCGAATTCTGGGTGAAGGATGTCATTTCATTGATTTCCTCTCTTATATGGTTGGAGAAACACCCAGCCACATTCAAATAAACTATCTGCCTCCGGAAAAAGATCACCCTGCAGATTCAGCCCATATTCAGCTCTTTTTCCCAAATGGGTCACTGGGTTCTGTTTTATATTTATCAAACGGCGATAAGAGTTTTGCAAAAGAATACTGCGAAGTTTTCAGCGGAGGGCGCATTGGAGTTTTGGATGATTTCCGCGCCCTGCTTTTAAGCAAAGACGGAAAACGGCAATCGTTCCGTGAAAAACAGGATAAAGGGCATGCTGCCGCCTGGCAGGCATTTCAGTCAGGCATCCTCCAATCAGAACAGCCCTCAATCCCCTATGAACATCTCTGGGCAGTCAGTCTGGCTGCCATTCTGGCAGCCCAGGAAAACCGGAATGGTGAAGCAATCCCCATTCCTCCATTTTCCCGGCAGTAGCGAAACCATGTCTGCACGTTCAACCGGCGCCCGAATTTATAAATCTGTTCAGCAACTGGGATGTTCCAGCGTTCTGCGAATAGCCGTTCACCGTTTGGGATATACCAGCGGTCATTATAAACGTGTAACTTCCCAAACCAGACTGCTGCCGGAAACCTTCCTGAAAACGCTTCGTTTTCCTCCTGCAATCACCCCTCCTGCTGACTATGCGCAGTTCAGCGGCGCGGAAATATTGCAGACAGCAGAACAAATTCTTAACCGCCGGTTTTGCGCTTTCGGCGGGTATGAAGCCCCGCTGACCTTCCTGCCGTCTGAAACACCCCTAAGACACTGGACTGCATATCAGGATGATAACCCCGAAAATGATCTGAAACTGATTTGGGAACCCGCAAGGTTTGGCTGGGCACCTTCCTTAATCCGTGCGTTCGCCGCGACCGGCGATAAAAGATATCTGACAACCTTCTCTGACTTCCAAAACCAATTCGATATCCAAAACCCGCCCTTCCTGGGCCCCAACTGGATTTCAGCCCAGGAAGCCGGCATCCGCCTGATTCACTGGAGCGCAGCCGGAATGCTTTTACAGGAAAACGGTTTTCTCGGCACGCCCCCCCTGGCAAGGCTGTTTCAATCCATCTACCATCACGCCTGCCGCATCCCGCATACAATCATCTATGCGAAAGCACAGAAAAACAATCATCTTCTTTCCGAAGCAGCGGCTTTATACACTGCCGGCTGTATTTTTCCGACTTTACCGGAAGGAGAAAAATGGAAACGCGCCGGATGGAATTTGTTTCATCAAGCCCTGCAGTATCAGATAGAAGAAAATGGCGTCTATATCCAGCAGTCAATAAACTATCACCGCTTGATGCTGCAACTCAGCCTGTGGATGCGGGCCATATCACGCAGCCAGGGGCAATGGTTTCCTCAGGAATCCATCCGCAAACTGGGCCTCTCGGTTCAATGGCTGTACCGGCAGATGGATTCTTCATCCGGTCACGTCCCTAATCTGGGGCACAATGACGGCTCCAATATTCTCACGTTTTGTTCACAGGAATATGCCGATTACCGCCCGATTGTTCAGGCTGCAGGGCAGGCGTTTCTCGGCAAGGCTTTACTCGCTTCCGGCACATGGGATGAGCTCGCTGCATGGTATGCGCTGCCGGAAAAAACATCCTCCGGGTATACAGAAAATAATTCATGCGCTTCATGTTCATCTTCGACACTATTTTCAAATACAAAACCTTTACAGTTGCAAAATGAAAACCTGCGCGTCAGTCTCAGAATCGCTCAATTCAAAAACCGCCCGGCCCATGCCGATTTACTCCATACAGACATCTGGTGGAATGGCAGAAATATCCTTCAGGATGCCGGAACATATCGTTACACAGCGCCCGATCCCTGGGCCAACAGCTTCGCCAAAGCACCGGCGCACAATGCAGTTGTGATAGATAACCAGGAACCCATGACCTGGGCCGGTCGTTTTCTTTGGCTCGACTGGTATAAATCACAGGGGCAAATCAATGCAGACAACCAGATAACCGGTCAACATTCGGGATATCACAAACTTGGGATCTCCTGTGAGCGCACCATATGCTTAGATCACAACCAGATCAGCGTGATTGACCGCTTAAATTCCCTGAAAAACACCCATGACCTGCATATGGTGCAGATCCATTGGCTCTTACCCGATTGGAAATGGTCAATACAGGAAAATATCCTGCAGCTCGCGCATCCGCAACATAAGGATGAGAGGGTCAAAGTAAGCTTCTCTTTTTCTGATACAACAGCGCCCGCTTTGGCTGAATCGGTTTATGGGTACCGGGCCGGGAAAAGCCTCTTCACCGCCGGAAAAGGAAAACCTGCTCCTGACAGACCCACTTTTGGGTGGGTTTCTCCGACCTATAACCTGATCCAACCGGCTCTCAGCCTGGTTCTCGAAACTGCATTAGAATTACCGATAAGTATAAAGACTGTGTTTACGTTCATATCTCAGGAATCTGACAGGGAGCAGATTTAGGTCATATGCATATTTTATTGATCCATCAAGCCTTTGCCAGTTTGAATGAAGCCGGAGGAACGCGGCATTATGAAATGGCAAGAGCCTTAGCCAAACATGGGCATCGAATTACAATTATAGCCAGCCCTGTCAGTTATATTACCGGAAAAGAAAGCCCCGACATGGAGAAATCAGGCAACCGGCAACAGCCTGTTCCGGGAGTAACCATTCTCCGCGTTAAAACATATGCGGCTCTGCATAAAAGCTTTGTTCATCGTATTCTCAGCTTCTTCAGCTTTATGATCACGTCCTTTTTTGCCGGATTAAAAACACAAAAAGTTGATCTGGTATGGGGAACTTCGCCCCCTATCTTTCAGGGATTTACGATCTGGCTTTTATCCGTTTTAAAACGGGTTCCCTTTTTATTCGAAGTACGTGATCTCTGGCCTTCGTTTGCCATTTCCGTAGGCGTGCTGAAAAATAAAACGCTCATTCGCTGGTCACTCTGGCTTGAAAGCTTTCTCTATCGCCACGCAGATGTAGTAGTCGTAAATTCGCCCGGTTATATCCGCCATGTACAAAACCGTGGAGCCCACCGGGTTTGCCTGATTCCAAACGGCGTCGATACAGACATGTTTGAGACAGACCCCCGAACAGTAAATCCCTGGTTGGCCAGAAAAGAAGGAAAAAAAATTGCGCTATACGCCGGAGCGCATGGTATTTCAAATGATTTAATCACTCTTCTTCAGGCCGCCAGATGGCTGGAAAAAGAAACCGACATCCAAATCTGGCTGGTGGGTGATGGAAAAGAAAAACCTGCCCTTGAGAAACTGGCAGCAGAAATGCAACTAACCAATGTCCGTTTCTTTCCATCAGTAAGCAAACAGGAGATGAATCAGGTACTGGAAGCAGCGGATATTTGTATTGCCAGCCTGCTCCCGTTAGAGGAATATAAAACCACCTACCCAAACAAAGTATTCGATTACATGGCAGCAAAGAAAGCTGTCATTCTGGCAATTGACGGCGTCATCCGAAATGTTGTAGAAGAAGCAAAAGCAGGAGTATTTGTTTCTCCAGGCAACGATAAAACAATGGCCGATGCGATCTGCTATAATCTGTATCATCCGCAGGAATGTACTGCAATGGGTATAAGTGGATACAATTATGTTCGAAAAAACTTCAGTCGCGCCATGTTCACTGAAGAATTCCGATTACTGATCGAGAAAATGGTAAATACAGATGACAGAAAAAATTCTGGTTGTTGATGATGAGCTTACACTGCAGGAAACTGTTTCTTACCACCTCAAAAAACAGGGGTACGAGGTTATTACTGCACCGGATGGAGAAGAAGCGCTCCATCAGGCCCGACAGGAAAAACCGGATTTAATCATTCTCGACATCATGCTGCCCAAACTGGACGGCTTTGAAGTCTGCAGAATTCTCCGCCAGGAATCCAACACCCCGATTCTGATGCTGACAGCCAGAGATGATGAAATCGACAGAGTGGTAGGCCTGGAAGTCGGAGCAGACGACTACCTCACCAAGCCCTTCAGTATGCGCGAACTGCTCGCGCGGATAAAAGCCCTGTTACGGCGGGTAAGACTGATGAAAGAAGAAGCAAATTCTGATGCCCAATCACTTACCCAAAAATTGATCTTTGGAGATATCCAGATTGATACCGATCGCCGCGAGGTTACAGTAAAAGATAACGTTCTTAACCTCAAGCCAAAAGAATACGATTTATTGCTGTATATGGCACAACATGCCGGCAAAGTAGTCACGCGCAACACCCTGCTTGAGCAGGTATGGGGCTGGCAATACACGGGCGACAGCCGTACGGTTGACGTCCATATTCGCTGGGTGCGCGAAAAAATAGAAGCCGACCCTTCGCAGCCGCAATATTTAATCACAGTTCGATCAGCCGGCTACCGCTTCGAACCTCAAAAAACATCATGAAAAAATCGCTTGGCGTCCGTTTCATTACCTACATGATTGTAATTAATGTGCTCGCTTTTACAATCCTGGGTTTATTACTGTATAACCAACTGAAGCAGGTTCAACTCAGCCAACAAAAAAAACAACTGTATTACACCGCCCACGCCCTGGCCAACCAGCTTGCAGATTTGGATCTCACTAAATCGCTCGCTGCAGATTCATTAACCTATCTGCAATATACCTCGCAAACCAATGATGTACGTCTGACTTTAATCAGTACCAGCGGCCAGGTATTTTTCGATTCAGAACAGGACCCGGCGCTTATGGAAAACCACCTCGATCGACCGGAGGTTAAAAAAGCCCTGTCCGGAGAGCCTGCCTGTGAAGTGCATTATAGCTGGTCAACCCAAAACCGCATGCTGTATGTGGCCTACCCCATCATGAGAAATAACCAGGTAAGCGGAATAGTACGACTTTCCACCGATGTAAAACACCTCGAAAACGCCTGGGCAAATCTGAGAAATCTTATCAGCGGCGCTCTTGCGATCACAGCGCTTTTCATGATTTTAACCAGTATTGGCTTTATCATCACCCTGACCCGGCCGCTGAAAGCATTAACCAACCAGATCAATGACTTTCAGGCCGGAAAAAGTAACGAATTCATTCCCGGCAGACGCCAGGATGAAATCGGACAACTCGAAAAAGCCTTCAGTTTAATGACACAACAGGTCAATTTGCGTTTTCAGCAGCTTTCTGCCCAAAGTAATCGTTTGGATTCCATCCTAAATCAAATGACAGATGGAATATTGATTGTCAATCGGAATGGCAATGTAGAGCAAATTAACCCGGCCGCCAACAGAATGTTTGGCCTTTCCCCAAACGAAGCCTTAAACAAATCGGTTGTTGAGGTTCTGCGGCAATTCCAATTGGTTGAGCTGTGGAAATCTGCAGGCGCAACCGGAAAACAGCAAACCACCACGGTCGAAACCCCGGTGAACCGCTTATATATTCAGGCAATCGCTACACCCATCGTCTGGTCTGAACCAGGCAGCATCATGATAGCCTTTCAGGATTTGACCCGAATGCATCGTCTGGAATTAATCCGTAAAGACTTTGTCAGCAATGCATCGCATGAACTGCGCACTCCGCTCAGCTCGCTGAAAGCGCTGGCTGAAACTTTGCATGAAACCGTTGAAGACGATCCTGAAAACTCGCAAAAGTTCCTTCTCCGCATGGATCAGGAACTCGACAACCTCACCCAGATGGTCAATGAGCTTCTTGAAATTTCAAAAATTGAATCGGGCAAGTCTCCCCTGAACCGTGAAGAAGTCGATGTAGAAGACATTCTGCATGACGCCGATGAGCGAATGCGCCTGCAGGCAGAACGGAATGGAATTAATATGATCGTCACCTATCCGCCATCCACCTTGAAAGTGAATGCAGATAATGCACGCATCAGCCAGGTAATGACAAACCTGATTCATAATGCAATAAAATTCACCCAACCCGGCGGTTCAATTCACGTCAGCGCCAGCGAAGACCGTCAAAATGTTATCTTTAAGATCACAGATACGGGTATTGGCATCGACCCGGAATTACTCCCGCGCATTTTCGAACGTTTTTATAAAACGGATCGCTCCAGAGCCAGTTCCGGAGCCGGATTAGGGCTATCCATCTCAAGACATATTGTTGAAGCCCATGGCGGAGAAATCCGGGCTGAGAGCCAATTAAACTGCGGAAGCTCGTTTTACTTTTCTCTGCCAAAACATCATTAAAAATCTGTTCTTTTGCATAAGTATGATCTGTTTTTAACAAAGCGTTAACCTGCTGTTTCAGGCTGCTTAAAGTTCGTCTGATATGATCTTACAAAACTAATTTTAGGAGATAAAATGCAAAAGAAGAGTTTTTCAGTTTTAGCTGTGTTGTTAGTCGTCAGTTTCATATTTGCAGCCTGCTCTACGGCGCAAACGACCACCCCGGCTGCCGCCACTGAAGCGCCAGCTGTCGCCGCTACCGAAGCCCCTGCACCTACAGAAGCCCCAAAAGCTACTGAAGCAGCAAAAGAATCAACCGGCATCGCACTGCCCGAAGTTAACCCCGCCGAGTTAACAGGCGATGTCTACACCGCCGGTTCTTCAACCGTTGGGCCATTGACCGAAAAAATCCTTGAAATGTTCAATCAGGAAGGGTTTGCCGGAGAAGTTAAAAACGACATCATCGGTTCCGGAGCTGGTTTCAAACGCTTCTGCGGTACCGGAGAAACAGATGTTGCCAACGCCAGCCGCGGTATCAAAGACAGTGAAAAGGAAGACTGCGGAAAACTTTCACCCGCCCGTAATCCGATCGAATTCCGTGTTGGTACTGACGCCATCGCGATTGTTGTCAGCAAAGAGAATACCTTCGCCAAAGATATCACCCTTGAAGAATTGGGCAAAATCTTTACCACCGCTGAAAAATGGTCGGATGTTCGCGCCGATTGGCCTGCCGAAAACATCCTCCGCTTCACGCCTGGCACTGACAGCGGCACATTTGACTTCTTCACCGAAGTAGTTATCCAGAAACCCGCCAAAATCGAAAAGATTGAAGACGCCAAGAAACTGGTTTTAGCTGCTTCCAACCTGCAACTGAGTGAAGATGACAACGTCCTGGTTCAGGGTGTTGAAGGCTCGAAATACGCCATTGGCTACTTCGGTTTCGCCTACTATCAGGAACAAAAAGACAAACTCAATGTTTTATCTGTCAATGGAATTGCTCCTTCAGAAATGACTGCAGAAGACGGTTCTTACATCCTGTCCCGCCCGCTTTTCATCTACTCCGATGCCCAAGTCATGAAAGACAAACCCCAGGTAGCTGGTTTCATCAACTACTACCTCACCCATGTCAATGATGTCATCGCAGAAGTTGGTTATTTCCCGGCCAGCACCGAAAAGTTAGACCAGGCAAAACAGGCCTGGTTAGAAGCAACAAAGTAATATCATCCCAGGTCAGGCAAACCTCTCCCTGTGAAGGGAGAGGTTCATTTTTTCCCTGTTTCCTTATTCCCTGTATAATCAATCATGTGAAACTAATGCAAAAAGAACAACTTATTCTTCATCTGAAAAAAAAACCACGGCCGTTTGAAAACCTTATTAATATCCTGCTCATCCTGTGTGCTGTCATTTCAGTTTTTACCACGCTGGGAATAGCCTTTGAGCTTGGAAAAGAAGCTTTACTCTTCTTTAAAACCCCGGTGGTTACTCTGATTGGTTTTCTCACCGGAAAAACCTGGCAGCCGGCCATTGGCCAGTTTGGAATTCTGCCCCTGCTCAACTCAACACTAACGACTTCATTTTACGCCATGTTAATTGCCATTCCGCTCGGTCTGGGAGCCGCAATTTACCTGAGCGAATACGCCAGCCCAAAAGCCAGGAGCATTCTAAAGCCAACCCTCGAAGTTTTGGCAGGCGTGCCAACCGTCGTCTATGGATATTTTGCCCTGACGGCCATGACTCCTTTTCTCAGACTGCTTTTCGGAAAAGAAAATGTCCAGGTCTATAACATGCTTTCAGCAGGTCTGGTTATGGGCATCATGATCCTGCCGCTGATCTGCTCAATGAGTGAAGATGCATTACATGCCGTTCCGCACTCGCTTCGCGAAGCAGCGTTAGGCCTGGGAGCTACCCGCTTTGAAACAGCCGTAAAAGTTGTAGTTCCGGCTGCTTTTTCAGGCATTATAGCTGCTTTCATCATTGGAATTTCCCGCGCAATTGGTGAAACGATGATTGTCGCCATCGCCGCAGGTTCAGGATCAAAATTAACTTTAAACCCTTTGCAGGCTGCAGAAACAATAACAGGCTATATTGCCAGAATCAGCGGCGGAGATGTTGCCTATGATACCCCTGAATACAACAGCATTTTTGCCCTTGGCTTATTCCTGTTCCTTTCTACCCTTGCATTAAATCTGTTCAGCCGCTGGCTGTCATCAAAATATCGTGAGGTTTATGAATGAATCAATCAGAACCTTCCCTTCTCAACCCATCTCCAGGTTTAAAAGGACGTCATCGTATCAGTAAGTTTTGGCGATGGTGGTTTTTCATCTCAACAACCATTGGAATTTTCGCACTCAGTATTTTAATGATCAACATTATCGATCAGGCTTTTGGATACATTATTCGGGTGGATAAAGTAGATGCAGCAACCCTGTCTTCAAAACCGCTGGATGAACTGTCAAAAGAAGAACTGATCACCATCCTCCAGGAGAATGTATCGAAAAACCGTTTAAAAGTGCTCGACAAAGAGAACCCCATTGATAAATTAAGCAAAAACGAAATTCTCGATCTGATTACCATCGAAATTATCAAACCCACCACACAGGTAACCTATCATCTTTTTGAGAGCCTGCTCCACCGTGATGAGATTTTAAAATTTCAACAGGAAGAATACCCGAACGGCAGAATGGAATTTAAAGCCTGGTTCAACTGGCAGTTTATTACCCGTCCGCTTTCTACCTCACCCGATATGACCGGCATTCGTACCGCCCTGTTAGGTTCACTCTGGATCATCTTTGTAACCATTATCGTTGCGTTCCCGACAGGCATTGGAGCGGCAATTTACCTTGAAGAATTTGCTCATAACAACTTATTTACCAAAATTGTAAAAACAAATATTGATAACCTGGCGGGCATTCCATCCATTGTATATGGAATGTTGGGTCTGGCATTATTTGTTCGCACCCTGGCCCCGGTCACCAGCGGGCAGATCTTCACAGGCATACCGTCATCCGGACGAACCATTCTTTCAGCAGGCCTGACCATGGCCCTCCTCATTCTTCCATTAATCATCATTAACGGGCAGGAAGCCATACGGGCAGTTCCCAACAGCCTGCGGGAAGCCAGTTTGGGATTAGGCGCAACACGCCTTCAAACAATTTGGTCCCATGTTTTGCCGGCCGCCATGCCAGGGATCATGACAGGCACGATCCTTGCGATCTCAAGAGCCATTGGCGAGACGGCGCCTCTCATTCTGGTTGGAGCCTCTTCATTCATCAATAAAAACCCATCCTCCGTTTTCTCGAATTTTACCGTCCTTCCAATTCAGATTTATAACTGGACTGCCAGACCTCAGGCAGAATTTAGAAACCTGGCTGCTGCCGCAATTATCGTTCTTTTAATTGCTTTATTATCATTAAATGCTGCTGCTATTCTCATGCGCAATAAATTTGGAAAGAACAGAGTCGCCTGATATGTTAGAACATGAACAAGAAAAAAATCAAAATAATGTAATTATTGACGTGACCGATCTTAGCTTTTTTTATTCAAGTTTTCGTGCGATTAAAAATGTAACCCTTCAGGTTCTTGAAAACAAAATCACCGCAATCATTGGCCCTTCCGGGTGCGGAAAAAGCACGATGTTGCGCTGCTTCAACCGCATGAATGATTTAATTTCAAAAACCAGGGTAGAAGGTGAAATCACCTTACATGGGAAAAACATTTATGACCCTGACATAGACCCCGTTCTGGTACGAAAAATGATCGGAATGGTTTTCCAAAAACCAAATCCTTTCCCTAAAACCATCTATGAAAATGTTGCCTGGGGCGCCAGAATTAATGGCTACAAAGGAAACATGGACAATCTGGTTAAACAAAGCCTGAAAGATGCCGCGATCTGGGATGAGGTAAAAAATGATTTAAACAAGAATGCCCTGTCCTTATCCGGCGGGCAACAGCAACGGCTCTGCATTGCGCGAACCCTGGCGGTAAAACCCGAGGTCATTCTCATGGATGAACCCTGTTCTGCGCTCGACCCCATTGCAACTTTGAAAATTGAAGAGTTGATGAGAGAATTAAGTAAAAACTATACGATTATCATCGTTACCCATAATATGCAACAGGCTGCCCGGGCTTCTGACATGACAGCCTTTTTTACAATGGATTCAGATCGAGCAGGAAAGATGGTAGAATTTGGCTTAACCACGCAGATTTTCACCAATCCAAAACACAAAGAAACTGAAGATTATATAACCGGTCGTTTCGGTTAATGCAAAAGAGGAACTATGTCACGCGATACTCTGGACCGACAGATAAACAATATAAAAGATGAAATTTTAATTCTTGGCAATATGGTTGAAGAAACAACATTAAAAGCGGTGAATACTCTTAAAACCCGGGATACGTTTGCAGCCAGTGAAGTCCTGGAATATGATTCTGTTATTAATGAAAAAAGACATGCCATAGAAAATGCAGTTATAATTCTCATCGCTACACAACAACCAATCGCCAGAGACCTGAGAATTTTAATGGCGATTATTGAAATCAGCACCGAGCTCGAAAGAATGGGAGATTATGCCAAGGGAATTGCAAAGGTCACCCTCAAGTTAGGCGATTCTGATATCAGCATTCCTTATCGAGAATTAAATAAAATGGCTGAATGCACCATTGCAATGCTTCACAGCGCGTTGAGCGCCTTTGTAAATGAAAACCTGAACCAGGCCCGGCAGATTCCTGATGAGGATGATAAAGTTGACCAACTATATAACGATATTTATCACATTACGGTCCAATCTATGATGCAAAACCCGGCCCTGATTGACCTTACCAATCTCATCATGTGGGTAGCTCATAATCTCGAAAGAATGGCAGACCGTGTCACCAATATCTGTGAGAGAACAGTTTTTATTATCACCGGTGAATTCCTGGAAATGGATTCATCAGATGATGAAGAAGAAGTAATGAAATAAAAAAGTACAGAACTTTTCTTTCGTGAGGTCTCTATGTTAAAACCAGGAAGCTATAAAGGTAAGTTAATCGTAGTAGAAGGGATTGACGGCAGCGGTAAATCAACACAAATCGATCTCTTATACAAATGGCTCCAATCGCAGGGCAAGAGTGTCTATTTTTCACAATGGAACTCATCTGAATTGGTAAGAAGCACTACAAAACTGGCGAAACAACAAAAAATATTCACTCCAACCACCTTTAGCCTGCTTGCTGCTACCGATTTTGCTGACCGCTGGGAAAACTATATTCACCCACTGTTGAAAGCCGGTGTCATTGTTCTGGCAGATCGTTATGCATTTACCGCCTTTGCCAGAGATGTCACGCGGGGTGTTGACCCGCAATGGGTCAGAAATTTATATTCATTTGCAACCCAGCCCGACCTTGTTTTTTATTTCCAGGTTCCGCTTGATGAAGCCGTCGGAAGAATTCTGAGCGGCAGAGCCAAACTGAAATACTATGAAGCGGGCATGGACCTGGGGCTTTCTGACAATAAAGTCACCAGTTTTCGCCTGTTCCAGCAGGGAATTATTGACCAATATGATTCAATGATTAACGAATACAACTTTACCGTTATGAACGGGCTTCAGCCGGTTGAAAAAACCCAAAAGCAGGTCCGGCATATTGTACGCAATATGTTAAAAGGCTGGGAAGGCCTTCAGGCGCCCAATATGCCCGTCCGCCGAAAAAGAGCCTCGAAAACGGAAGCAGAAACTACAACAAGTGAGAGTCAGCCATGACAGCGATAAAATACTATGGTGCAGGTCTTCCCTATCTCCACCCGGAAGAACTGCCTGGAAAATTAATTGTTCTCGAAGGTTCTGATGGCGTTGGCCGTTCAACACAGATCGAAATGCTTCGGGCCTGGCTTGAAAGCCAGGGCTATGGTGTTTCTGACACCGGCCTTAACCGTTCTCCGCTCACCCAACCCGGGTTGGATGCCGCCAAACAGGGCCACACCCTTCAACCTTTAACCATGAGCCTTTTTTACGCAGCCGATTTTGCAGATCGCATGGAAAATCATATTATTCCTGCCCTGAAGGCCGGGTTTGTGGTGCTGTCAGATCGTTACTTTTTTTCAGTAATGGCCCGCGACATCGTTCGCGGCGCTGACCCGCACTGGGCCAGAAAAGTTTATGGCTTTGCTTTGGTTCCAGACATGATCTTATATATGAAAGCCAGCATTGAAACGCTCATCAACAGAACCATTCACGGCCCGGGTCTCAATTATTGGGAATCTGGAATGGACATCCGCTTCGCCGACAATCTTTATGACAGTTTTATCATTTATCAGTCCAAACTCATGGAAGAATTTGATAAAATGACACCGGAATACAACTTCATCACCATTGATGCCAATCGATCACCCCAGGCAGTAGATTCTGATTTAAGAAAACACATCAGTCAAATTTTTCAGCCAAAGGATGAATAACCGATACCCATGTCAGATTTAATCGATTCATCCACGCGTCAATATGCTTTTGCAATCCTTTTAAAACATACCCGGGAAATCAAAGCCGGGGCCGATGGCGTAAAATCTGCAGAAGACATTGAAGCCATTCACAAAATGCGCGTCGCTACCCGCCGGCTGCGAACTGCATTCGTGATTTTTTCAGACCTGATTTCCGGAAAAAAACTGCGCAGGTGGAATACCGACATAAAATTTCTGACTCAATACCTGGGGCCGGCCCGGGACCTGGATGTACAAATAGAAGAACTTAAAAAGTACAAAGAACAATCCACCGATGGCCGCGTACTCCCCGGCATCAACCGGCTGATCATTAAACTCAACCAGAAACGTAAAAAAATGCAGACAGGCGTTATTAAAGCCCTCGATAAAACCCTTGCCAAAGGCGCTCTGGATGATATGGAGGCAATGTTTCAGAATGAACTTAACCTGACCTCATTGCCTCTGTCTGAACAGATCGCTGAAGAAACCACAGCGCTGGAATCCAACAGCCAGAATCTCCTGCCTTCTGAAATCTCTGGTTCGATGGATGCGCCGTTTTATTCTCCGGCCCTTTACTATCGTTCTGCCGCGCTCAGTCTTAAAAAAATGGAAGACTTATTGGAACAGGAAATCTATATCTATGACCCTGCCAATATCAAAGAACTGCATGAAATGAGAATTAAAGCCAAATGGCTGCGTTATTCTTTGGAATTTTTTGCCCCCCTGTATGAAGATAAATTAAAGAAACCCATTGGAATCGTAAAAATTGCCCAGGACTACCTGGGGCAAATTCATGATAATGATGTTTGGATTTCCATTCTGCCCGACTTTATCAAAAAAGAATCAAAGTTAAGCAAACAATATTTTCTCAGCGAAAAACCGTTTGAGATGCTGCAGGTTGGGCTGGAGGCTTTCTACCAAAGCCGTTTTCAACAGCGCCAGGAACTATACTCAGCCTTCCTCGAACAATGGCTGGAATGGAAAAAGCAGGGCGCCTGGGATGGGCTTCGCCTGACCATTACCCAACCGTTACAAACCACGATCTTCCCTCAAAATTAATAAAAGAAATATGGAACAGAGCATTCGGTACGAAATAAAATTAAACCCGCATCAACGTTCAGCCATCGAATCCATTCATAAATTAAATCAGGCATGTCAGGTCGATCAGGCACATGTCGATCATGTCACCCAAATATCCCTTCAATTAATAGACGAGCTGTTTTACCTGCATGGGTTTGGAGAAAAAGAATTTTTCCTGCAGCAATGCAGCGCCCTTCTGCATGATATTGGTCACTCGCGTGACAACAAAAACCACCACAAAGCAGCCCTGGAGATTATTCTGGAATCTCCCATTTTAAACCTGACACCCAAAGAAAGATTAATCATCGGGTCGGTTGCCCGCTACCATAAAGGAAGCCTTCCTTCATTAAATAATCACAGTCATTATAAAGCCCTGTCCGATAATGAAAAACATCTTGTCTGTGTTCTGGGAGGAATATTAAGACTGGCCGATGGTCTTGAAACCACACTGCGGACTGATCTTCAAAACATCAAATGCCGGATTGACCATTCACACATTCATATTGATTGTTATCTGAAGCACCCGTCAGATCAGGAAAACAACAATTTAAGCCTTCCGAAGAAAACAGACCTGCTTGAGATGGTTTTTCACCGCAAAGTCATCCTTCATCTGCTGGTGAATGATTCTGAGCATTCAGACTCGCTTTAGCCTGTTCCCATAACCTGTCCATCTCCTCAAAGCTCAGTTCATCCACTCTTTTCCCTGCTGCAGCAGCATGCTTTTCGATTATTTTAAAACGATTGCGAAACTTTTGATTGGTATTTCTTAAAAGTGTCTCAGCATCGGCTTTATTCCACCGAATAATATTCACCAGAGCAAACAATACATCCCCCAACTCTTCCGCCTTATCACTGTCATTTTCAGCATTTTCTACTTCACTGAGTTCTTCCTTTACCTTATCCCATACCGGTTCAATTTCACGCCAGTCAAAACCCACCCTGGCAGCTCGCTCCTGGATCGTCTGAGCCTGGTTTAACGCCGGCAATGAATTTGGAATACCATCCAGAATCCCTTTATCTTTCTTACGGGCATCCCCGGCCCGTTCAGCCGCTTTAATCTTTTCCCAATTCTGAATCACCCCCGATGCGGTTTTTATATCAGCATTGCCAAAAACATGCGGGTGTCTGCGTATTAATTTCGCAGATATCCCCTGAATAACATCCCCCAATGTAAACTCGCCCATTTCTGAAGCAATTTGTGCATGAAGCACAACCTGCAGCAGAACATCCCCCAGTTCTTCTTTCAATCCATCCATATCATGAGCATCAATCGCCGACACCGCTTCATAAGTCTCTTCAATCAGATTGGAACGCAAAGATTGATGAGTCTGCTCACGATCCCACGGGCACCCTTCCGGAGCCCGCAAGTGAGCTACAACTTCCTGGAAATCTTCCATAGCATGCCCTTTTTGAAGCGGCGGGATATAAAAGAAAACTCTGGCATTCAGATCAAATTCTTTTGACAGATCGCCCAATTCTCTGACCTCAAGCGCGGCATTCCGACATCCAACATTCTTCAATAATGTAATCGCATGATCTTTCGGGTAAGAAGCAGACAGAAGCTTTTGGATGGCAGCAGCCTGATCAACCTGCAGAATGCCGCCAATCAGCACTTTGGAAGTATTCTGAAAAGGTACCGCATGACAACCTTCCAGGGCTGCCGCATCAAGACAGACAATTTGAGGGTTCGAATCAATACCCAGCAAAGATAAACAGGGTTCCAGATAGCTCATGCCCTCGATCACCTGGATATCCACCTGCTGTTCTTTGGCCCGCTGACAGATTTTTTTACCGACCAGGTCATCTATGAGTGGGTGACCACTGACCGCCAACGTTACATCCGTGCCGGACTGACTATGCATCCATACCTTTTCGGCCGCCGCGTCGATAGTCATCGCAGCAGCATCGTCATCAAGCGGTCTGACCTGCACTTTATCAGAGATCCGCGCGATAAACGGTGCAGGAACCGAATGGGTAAATATCCACGGCTGTCTGGTTAACCACTCAAAAGCCTCCTGAGTAATGAAATCACCCTGTCCGGGTCCTATTCCAACCAGATAAATCATAAACACCTCTTCGTTCTTTCTTTATTTTAAACCAAAAAGCTTTCACCAATCCAAAATGGACCCATGAAAGCTTTTTATCATAAACCAACAAAACTTTAACGTTTTGTGTAAGTAGGAGCCTTGCGGGCTTTTTTCAAGCCTGGTTTCTTTCGTTCTTTCACCCGTGAATCTCGGGTAAGCAGACCTGCCTGACGAAGAGGATGATTATACTCTTCGTCCATTTTTAATAAAGCACGCGCCAGACCCAGCGTTGCGGCATCGGTTTGCCCGGTCACACCGCCGCCATTTACATGGACGGTAATGTCATACGCTTCAGCCTGTAAGCCGGTCGCAACCAGGGGAGATAAAATTGATTCAATATCACCAATTCTCCCGAAATAATCCCGTGCAGGCTTTTCATTTACGGTAAATACGCCGTTCCCGCTTGAAATACGCACTCGCGCAGAAGCTTCTTTACGCCGACCGATTCCTTCGATATACTTTTCAGTCATTTTTTACTCCTCTATGCCACTACAGTAGGATTTTGAGCAGTGTGCGGGTGTTCATTACCGGCATACACTTTTAATCGACCAAGAAGTTTGCGGCCAAATCGATTGTGCGGCAGCATACCCCAAACAGCCGATTGAATAACCCGCTCAGGAAACTTCTCCAACTGGTCACGCAAGGTAATACTGCTTAAACCTCCCGGATATCCTGAAACGCGATGATACATTTTATCGTTTAATCTCTTCTGAGTTAATTTCAGTTTTTTAACATTAATAACAATAACCGCATCACCCAAATCCATTCCAGGTGAAAAAGTTGGTTTGTGTTTTCCCAACAATCGGCTGGCAATTAATGTTGACATCCGTCCTAAGGTTTGATCTGTAGCATCCACTACAATCCACTTAGGTTCCTGTTTTCCTTTTTCAATGTAAGTCTTTTCCACTTTCACAACTCCACTTACTGCAAATTATTCAAAATACACATCACAACATTTCATTTTTATCATAACTTACTTTTTCAAGACACAACCCACAGGCAGGAGCCATGCCAAAACAAATTTTCTGCGGCCGGTGAATAAGATCAGCCAACTCTTCTTCGTTCACCTTACCCTGCACGAGAGCAATCTGAGCATAAACAATTCGCCTCACCATATGATATAAAAACCCATTGGCAGCGATCAGATACTCCAGCATTTCGCCGTTTTTGCTCCAGGAAGATACAAATACCTCCCGTACCGTAGTACCGTGGGAAGAAGTCGGGCCGCCAAACCCTGAAAAATCATACTTTCCAACAAAAAGCGCCGCTGCCGATTGCAGCAGAGCCAACGGACCAACCGGCCACACCTGCCAGCTATACCGCGACCATAATGGGTTACGGTCTGGCGCTGCCAGAATGCGATAACGATACGTTCGTGCAATGGCATCAAATCTGGGATGGAAGCTTTCTGCAACTTCAGTGACCGCATGGATTGCGACATCGTCAGGTAAGGCGGCGTTTAACGCACGCTTAAGCGATTCACAGCCATGCTTCCAGGCCATCGTACAGGAAGCGACCTGCCCGGCAGCATGAACTCCGCTGTCTGTCCTGCCGGATAAAACAATGCTGCGCTCAGACCACCCCAGTGATCGTAAAGCTTCTTCCAGAACGAGTTGAACCGTTCGTTTTTCAGCCTGTCTTTGAGAGCCCTCAAAGTGAGTGCCATCGTAAGCTATAATAAATTGGTAATGTGCCATTCCAACTGGTTTACCAGAATGGATACTACTCTTCAACCAACTCGATAATGACCATTTCTGCTGCATCGCCCAGACGGGGCCCCAATTTCGAAATTCGGGTATATCCGCCATTTCGTTTTTCATAACGCGGGGCAATTTCATCAAACAGTTTTTGAACTGTTCCTGCAGCGTTTCCCAAACGGGAAGCAACCAGACGACGGGCATTAACTTTATCCATATCACTGCCGGGCTGGCTGTTTTTAGCAACCGTGATTAACTTTTCAGC
The DNA here is from genome assembly GCA_964511135.1 of uncultured Leptolinea sp. GTDB lineage: Bacteria > Chloroflexota > Anaerolineae > Anaerolineales > Anaerolineaceae > UBA4782. Next base: position 50,119 of record CAZEEL010000001.1, read on the forward strand.
TTCACTGCGAATTGCCAAAGCCTTCGTTTTGGTCGTTTCTATTTTTTCATGTTCAAACAACTGGCGAATTAAATTTCTGCGCAATGCCAGCCGTTGATCTTTACTTCGTCCTAATTTAAATCCTGCTACCTGATGACGCATTTCTCTTACTCCGTCTCTTTATCTTCGTGCATGTAGCCTTTTTCCAGCATCTTAACCCGTAATTCGTCAAGACTTTTCTCTCCGAAATTACGAATAGACATCACGGCTTCATCACCTTTGTCTAATAAATCCAATACATCACCGACTGTGGTAATCCCAGTTCGCTTGAGAGAATTAAAAACTCGTACTGACAAATCAAGGTTTTCAATAGGAGTTTCAGCAGCCTCACTGGTGATGCGAGGAACAGCAACTTCCTTTTCAGGGATAACGATCAGACTGTCCTCCGTTATGCCGGAAATTTGGACAAAATGATTAATTAAAAGCTTTGAGGCTGAAATTAAAGCTTTCTCAGGCCCAATCGTTCCGTCAGTCCAGATCTCCAGGGTCAGCCGATCATAGTTGGTACTTTGCGCAACACGGGCGTTGCTCACCGTCCAATTCACCCGCCTGACCGGGCTGAAAATAGCATCGACCGGCAAAACCCCGATAACTTTCACAATCCGCTCGTTTGCAGGCTGATAGCCCCTTCCGCGCTCCACCGTCATATCAATTTCAAGATTCGTATTCTTATCATCAACCGTGAACAAATACAATTCAGGGTTAACAATTTCTACTTCGGGCGGAAATACAATATCGGCTGCAGTGACTTCACCGGCGCCATGCACTTCCAAATGTAAATTCGCGCTGTCAACACCGTTCAGAATTAAACGAATTTGCTTAATCTGCAGCATTAACTGAATCACATCTTCGCGCATACCGGGGATATCACTGTATTCGTGCTGCACATCCGAAATTTGAATGGACGTTACCGCCACGCCTTCCAATGAAGACAGCAAAACCCGACGTAATGCATTCCCTAAAGTAACGCCATATCCGCGTTCCAACGGACTGATTACAAATTTTCCGTAATTTCGAGCTTCAGCTTCACGCTCAACTTTAGGTTGTACCATTTCACTACATAGTGCCATTTTTCACCTTTCCGATATACCCTGACTTACCGCATATCGGCTCCTGGTCTGACTACCGTGAGTAGTATTCAACAATTAACTGCTCAGACAAGTTACCGTCAATTTCAGCACGTTCCGGAACCCGCAAAACCTTTCCAGAGATTGCCTTGACATTCCGATCAACCCACATAGCGGCCTGTCGTTTTTCAGCAAAATCGGGTAATTCTTTGAAGAATTTTCGCTCTTTGGAAGCTCCACGCACTTCAATGACATCACCCGGCTCCAAAAGCATCGACGAAATCGTAGTTCGTCTGCCATTGACATTAAAATGCCCATGCGCAACCAACTGACGAGCCTGAGCCCGATTTTCAGCAAAGCCCATACGAAATACAACATTATCCAGTCGCATTTCCAGAGTTTGTAATAAATTAAGACCGGTCAAACCGCGCCGATGTAAAGCCAGACCAAAGTAACGGCGGAACTGTCGTTCCAAAATGCCATACATTCGGCGGGCCTTTTGTTTGGCACGCAACTGCTTGGAATAGTCAGAAGCCCGATCACCACGCCCCTGCCCGGTACGACCATGCTCTCCCGGTGGGTATGCTCGATGTTCAAAAGCGCACTTTGGAGAAAAACATCGTTCGCCTTTCAGAAATAATTTTTCTCCTTCACGTCGACATAATTTACATGCCGGACCAATGTTTCTAGCCATATTTCTTCCTTCCTTTTATTACACGCGGCGTTTCTTGGGGGGCCGGCATCCGTTATGAGGAACCGGGGTGATATCTGCAATTGAGCGGACTTTGATTCCTGCCGCCTGGACAGCACGAATTGCATTTTCGCGTCCGGGGCCAGGCCCTTTCACAATAAGCTCAACTTCCTGTACTCCCATTGTCTGAGCCGTCTTAACTGCCTGTTCAGCCGCAAGACGCGCAGCAAATGGCGTACTTTTGCGCGATCCTTTAAAACCGCTTGACCCTGAGCTACCCCAGCAAAGTGTATTTCCCTGAGTGTCAGTAATCGTTACAATCGTATTATTAAACGATGCATATACATGCACCTGTGCCGTTGATACAGTCTTCTTCGCTTTACGAGTAACACTGGTACGGCGTGTTGTTCGTACATTTTGAGCCATAATCCCTCGTTTGTTAAAATCAAAACCATTTCAAACCGGCAGTTTCTGCAGGTTGCCGCGGGAGGAAGTTCCCACCAACAGAAACAGCCGGAACGAATTACTTCTTGGATGCACCACGACGGCGGCCGCGACCGGCAACTGTCTTCTTTGGACCCTTCCGGGTTCGAGCATTGGTGCGTGTTCGCTGACCGCGGGCAGGCAAATTTCTGCGATGCCGCATGCCGCGATAACAGCCAATTTCAATTAATCGTTTGATGCTCATCTGCACTTCACGGCGCAAATCGCCTTCAACCTTATAATTCCTGGCAATATATTCACGAAGAATATTCTCTTCTTTATCTGTCAGATCTTTTACCCGGATATCCGGGTTGACCTGAGTAGATTCGATGATCTGTCTGGCACGGGTAGGACCAATGCCATAGATATAAGTGAGAGCCACTTCGACCCGCTTGTTACGCGGTAGATCAACACCTTCAATTCTCGCCATAGCCTGCTATCCCTGTCGTTGCTTATGTTTTGGATTTTCACAAATTACATATAAAATACCTTTGCGCTTTACAATCTTGCATTTAGCGCAACGTTTTCCAATAGAAGATGTAACTTTCATAATTGTCTCATTTCCTTTCAACAGCCAAAGGGTGTATTATACCTTTACTTAATTTCATTGTCCAGAACATCCCAGGGGTTTGAGCCATCTGACAATACGGTCAAAATCTGCGGTCCTTCGTCAGTAATGGCAACCGTATGCTCAAAATGGGCTGTATTGGATCCATCTGCTGATACAACGGTCCACTCATCAGGCTGAACCATGGTTTCTTCAGTGCCCACCAGCACCATGGGTTCCAGAGCTAACGTCATCCCTTTTTTCAGCAACAGACCGCTTCCGGCCTTCCCATAATTGGGAATCTGGGGACCTTCATGCATTTTTCGTCCAACCCCGTGACCGGTATACTCACGGGTAACATAAAAGCCGTTCTTTTCAACCAGGTTTTGAACTGCAGCGGAGACGTCGCCAAGATGATTGCCGGCTACCATCTTTTCAATACCTGCAAACAATGACTTTTTAGTAACCTCTATTAATTTCTTTGAAGTTGGATCAATTTGTCCAACGCCTACCGTAATGGCTGAATCTCCAACATAGCCTTCACAGACAGTGCCGCAATCAACAGAGACGATTTCCCCTTCCCGAAGCTTCCGTATGCCCGGTATACCATGCACTAATTGTTCATTAATACTGACACAAATGCTCTTCGGGTAAGGGACAGGCCCTGGATAGTTCTTAAAGGGTGAATAAACGCCATATTTTCTTAAAACACTTTCAGCCACTTCATTCAGCTCATCGGTCGTCACTCCCGGTTTAATCATTAATGCAACCGCAGCCAATGCTTCGGCATTGATTCTTCCGGCTTCCCGCATGATGCTCAACTCATGAGCGCTTTTAAGATTAATGTGACGATCCCAGGACATCCGTTATTTCCTTCTCTGAATGATGTCTAACAAATCTTCTCTGACTTTTTCAATACTTTGAGTGCCATCTGCTTCAGCCAATAAACCTGCCGCCCGATAATAGTCTAACAATGGCGCCGTCTGCCGCGTATAGACAGCAATGCGATTAACAACTGTTTCAGCTTTATCATCATCCCGTTGATAAAGTTCAGAGCCATCAAGATCACACACCCCCGCTGTTTTGGGCGGGTTATTTTTTTCGTGATATACATGGCCCTGCGCTTTGCATGTCCAACGTCCGGATAATCTTTCAACCAGTACCGCGTCTGGAACATGGATGTAAGCAGCCACGATGACTTTTCCATCCAGGTTCTTTAACATCGCAGATAATGCCTGCGCCTGAGCTTCTGTTCTGGGAAAACCATCCAAAACAGCGCCTTCATTACAATCGGCCTTTTTAAGCCGACCTTCGATCATTTGAATTGTTACATCATCGGGAACCAGCTCGCCTTTATCCATATAACCCTGCGCCAGCCTGCCAAGTTCCGTTTGACCTTTCAGGTTTTCCCTGAAAATATCGCCCGATGAAACATGCACCAGACCAAGCGCTTCAGCCATACTTTTTGCCTGAGTTCCCTTCCCAGCGCCCGGAGGCCCGAGCAACACGATGTAACGCTTCATATTCATACCCTACTTTATCAACTGCTCGTCATACCCATGGAGTTTAAGTTCGGTTTGTATGATATTAACCGTATCTCTGACAACTCCAACAACGATCAATAAACCAGAGGAGGAAATAGTCAATATCCCTCTGGCGCTCCCCATTGGCATTAAAATTCCAATCAGGTAAGGCAAAACAGCCACAAAACCAAGAAATAAAGCTCCCGGCATTGTAATACGGCGTTGAACCTTATTAAGGTACTTTTGGGTAGGCGCTCCGCGTGTAACACCCGGTATTTGTGCGCCCTGGCGTTTCAGGTTCTCTCCATAGTTTTGCTGCTGGAACATAACGTCCGTATAGAAGAAAGTAAAAACAACCACCAAAAAGAAATAGATCAAAACATACCAGACATTACCACCGCCAAATGTTCTTGAGATGCCACCCGCAAGATTCTTAACCCACGGGGTAGCTGAATTCAGGAAATAACTGGCGATGATCGCCGGAAATGTAAGGAAAGACTGTGCAAAGATCAGAGGAATCATACCCGCCATATTCACCATAAGCGGCAGGTTACTCCGAACGGGCATAGACATTCGATTGCCAATTCTGCGCCCTGGGAAAAGCACAGGCACATTCCGACGACCCTGTTGTACATATACAATTGCAAAAATGGTCAGAACAAAAATAACCAATACAATAATCAGCATCCACCAGCCGTTGGTGCGATCCGCAAGGATATTGCGCAATGTACTGGGCAGCCCTGAAACAATCCCTGAAAAGATAATCAGAGATATACCCTGATTAGGGATACCATACTCAGAAATTAACTGACCAAGCCAGATACCAAACATCGTACCCGCCACCATACTGATCAGAACCCCTAAAGTAGGAAGCAGATTTGCGCCGCTAAACCCATAGTGCGTGAATATCTGACCGCCCGCCATCTGCGAGAAGATATTAATTTGTCCGATCGCAGTTAATAAAGCCATGGGAATGGTCAAAATAACAGTCCAGCGTTCCATAAACTTTTGGCCTTCAGAAGGATTATCTTTAATCTTCCGCTCAAGAGCAGGAATAATGGGTACCAGAAGTTGGATAATAATCTGTGCTGTAATATAGGGATAAACGCCCATCGCCAGAACGGAAAACTTTGAGACCGTACCGCCCGACAACATATCCAGCAAATTAAACAGATTACCTGCAGCGCCGGCATTCTGCGCTAACGTACTCAACATTTCACGGTTAATGCCAGGGACAGGGATATTCGCAGCAAACCGGTATATCACCAGGATAAGCAAAGTGATTAACAGTTTGTTGCGTATATCTTCAGATTTCCACAAATAACGCCAGGGTGATCGCTTCATTCGCGATTCTCCTTCTTATTCATTCAATAATTTCAACCGAACCGCCAGCCGCTTCAATTTTCGCTTTAGCGCTGGAAGAAATTCGGTGTACCCGTACTTTTAGAGGCACATTCACCTCACCAAGCCCTAAAAGAACAATTGGTTTGAACCCCTTTTTCAACAGTTTTGCTTCAGATAAAGTTTCAGGAGTGACAGCGTCATTGGCTCCAAAAACATCTAATTGGCTCAAATTCACTTCATTATATTCGGTACGAAATGGAGGAGTAAATCCTTCACCGCGAATGAAGGGCAAGCGGCGATAGAAAGGCAGGTTACCGCCCTGGCGATATAAATGCCCGCCCTGACCACTGCGCGCGCCTTCCCCTTTTGTACCGCGACCGGCAGTTTTACCGCCGCCCGCAGAGATCCCCGTACCCAATCGTTTTCGCGACCGTTTTGCGCCTTTGTTTGGTATTAATTCATTGAGTTTCATTTTACTAATCCTGCACTTCTACTTTAACCAGATGACTTATTTTCGCCAGCATTCCCTGAATCACCGGGCTGTCTTGCTGAACAACCGTCTGATTTATTTTTGAAAGCCCCAGAGCACGAACGGTTGCAGTCTGTCGCTCAGGAGAACTGATCATACTCTTGACTAAAGTGATTCGAAGTTTTTTATTCGTTTCGTTTTTCTCAGTCATTCTTCCTCCGCTCCCAGAAAGGAATCAAATCTTTTTCCGGTTTTCCACGATTGGCAGCTTCCTGTTTCGGATCTTTTAAAGATTCTAAAGCATTGAAAGTTGCCTTCACTACATTTAACACGTTGGCGCTGCCCATTGATTTGGTAAGAATGTTACGAATTCCAGCCGCTTCGCAGACAGCACGCACCGCGCCGGCTGCAATAACACCCGTTCCAGGGGATGCCGGCTTAAGCAGCACCACCGCACCGCCAACTTTTCCGACCACCGGATGAGTAATCGTAGTTCCAGCCAGGGAAACATTAACCATCTTTTTTCGGGCGCGTTCAGAGGCTTTTCGCATGGCATCAGGAACAGCATTTGCTTTTCCAATTCCCATACCGATATTCCCCCGGTCATCACCAATTACAACCGTTACACGGAACTGGAAACGACGACCGCCCTTTACGACCTTTGCCACACGGGCGATTTCAATAACGCGTTCCTCAAGTTGTTCTTCGAGAGGTTGATATTCAACTAAATCCATAAGATTTCCTCAATCCCTTTATTTGCCTAGAATTCCAAACCCGCTTTACGCGCAGCTTCAGCCAGCTCTTTCACACGGCCCATAAACTTATGCCCGCCACGGTCAAAGACCACAGCATTTATCCCTTTTTCTTTGGCACGTTCAGCTACTGTTGAGCCAACTAATTGAGCCTGTTCAGTTTTCTTTTTTCCTTCCATTTGATCCCGTAACGTGGAGTCAATGGAGGAAGCGGAAGCAATGGTTATACCAGCTTGATCATCAATCACCTGAGCGTAAATTTCAGCATCAGACCGAAAAACGCACAAACGCGGCCGTTCAGCAGTCCCTGATAAGTATTTACGCACACGGCGATGTCGTCTTTCTCTAGCTTCAGAACGAGTAGTTTTTGACATATTTCACCTTACTTCTTTGCCTTACCAGCTTTTCCAGCTTTACGGCGTATTTTCTCACCCAAATAGTGAACACCTTTCCCTTTGTAGGGTTCTGGGGGGCGAATTTTCCGGATATCAGAGGCAATCTGACCTAATTGTTCATTATCGTACCCATGAATACTCACACGGCGGGTTTTTGTCTCCACTTCAAAGGAAATTCCTTCCGGCGGATCAATCCGAACCGGATGCGAGAACCCCAGATAGAGAACCAATGTCGCGCCATCCATTTCTGCGCGATAGCCAACGCCATCAATCTCAAGCACTTTCGTAAACCCGGTACTTACTCCGGTAACCATATTACTAATTAAAGCGCGGGTCGTACCATGTAAAGCTCTGGACAGATCATCATCCGCGTCACGGGTTACACTCAACACACTATCTTCGACATTGACATTAATGCCAGACAGAAACGTTCTCTCTAAAGATCCTTTCGGACCTTTCACAAAAATTTGTTTTCCGTCCAGTCTTACATCCACCCCGGCAGGAATGGTAATTGGTAATCGTCCTATACGAGACATATTCTTCTCCTTAGCGTCCAGTCTACCAGACCTTACACAGAATTTCCCCGCCGACACCCAACTGGCGGGCACGCTGACCGGTCATTACACCTTTTGGAGTGGTAATAATAGTAATACCCAAACCAGATAAGACCCAGGGGATATCCTGTTTTCGTGTATAGACACGACGCCCGGGCCGACTGATACGTTCCAGTCCTGAGATTACCGGTTTTCTTTCACGTCGGTCTCCGACATACTTTAATTTCAGCTGTAAATATTTACGGGCTGGTTGTTTTTCATCGCAGCTTTGCTCATAATTCTCAATATACCCTTCATCTTTGAGAATTCGAGCAATCTCAGTTTTGATGGTTGAATCAGGCATCGCCACCACGGTTTGTCCTGACATCATTGCATTGCGAATTCTTGTCAACATATCAGCAATAGGATCATTAATACTCATTTTTGATTCTCCCAGAGCCCTACCATGATGCTTTCCGAGCACCAGGAATTTGTCCCTTCAGTGCCGTTTCTCGGAAGCAAATGCGGCACATACCAAAACGACGGATATAGCCGCGAGGTCTCCCGCATATTAAACAACGATTACGAACCTGAATGGCGCTCTTTCTTCGCATTTCCCGATATTTCATGCATTTCTTTGCCATGTTTATCCTTTCCTGAAAGGCATGCCCATTAATTGAAGCAATAATGTAGCCTGATCGTCTGCTGCAGCGGTGGTCACAATCGTGATCTCCATACCCCGAACTTTATCAATTTTATCGTAATCGATTTCGGGGAAAATTAATTGTTCGCGTAACCCCAGTGTATAGTTTCCGCGTCCATCAAATGCATCCGTTGGAACACCGCGAAAATCGCGCACACGGGGTAAAACAATATTCAAAAGCCGATCCAGAAAAGCCCACATTTTATAACCGCGCAGGGTTACTTTGGCGCCAATCGCTCGACCTTCACGCAATTTAAAATTTGCGATACTCTTACGGGCTTTTGTAACGACCGGCTTCTGCCCGGTAATCAGCGATAAATCATTGACTGCGGCATCCAGCGCTTTCGAATTATCCAGCGCCTCGCCCAGGCCAATGTTGACCACTACTTTTTGAATACGCGGAACCTGCATATCGGTTTCAACATTTAAAGCCTTTTTTAACGCCGGCCTTACTTCACTTAAGTATTTTTCTTTCATTATCATATTCATATACTGTCTCCAAAGCAGGCTTAGCTGTCAATTTCGCCACTGCATTTTTTGCAGATACGATGTACTTTATCGCCTTCCCGGCGCAGACCCACCCGTGTGGGTTTATTACATCGGGGGCACACTAACATCACCTTGGATATCGCAATCGATCCCTCACGCTTCACAATCCCGGGATTAATGGTTCTCCCCTGACTTTGAACCTGTCGCTGATGTTTGGTAATAATATGAACGCCCTGAACTACAACCGTTTGATCATCGGGCTGAACACTGATTACTTCACCGCGTTTTCCCTTGTCTTTTTCAGGACCAGTCATAACTTCGACTGAATCACCCTTGTGGATTTTTACTTTCATCTTAACTCCTCAATCACCTGATCAGATCACTTCGGGCGCAAGGGAAACAATCTTCATGTATCCCTTTTCACGTAATTCCCGGGCCACCGGCCCAAAGATACGCGTTCCTCGCGGGTTTGATCCATCGGTATCCAAAATAACCGCCGCGTTATCGTCGAACCGAATCGTAGATCCGTCTTCCCTGCGCCATTCTTTTGAACAACGCACAATAACCGCTTTGACGATCTCACTTTTCTTAACAGATCCCTGAGGAGCTGCGGATTTTACAGTGGCCACCACAAGGTCACCAACGTATCCATAGCGTCGGCGGGTACCGCCCACAACCTGAATAACCTGCAACTCCCGGGCACCGGTATTGTCAGCAACGTTCAGATATGTTTCCTGCTGTATCATCCCTGAGCTCCTTCAGCAACAGGCACTGCAGCGGCTTCATTGTGTTTAAGAATGGCCTCAACCGCCCATCGCTTATTCTTTGAAATTGGCTGGCATTCAACAATCTGTACTTCGTCACCTAATTTGGCATTTAATTCATCATGCGCATACACTTTATGGGTCGCATGCACAACTTTACGATATAAAGGATGACGATACGTCCGACTGATTTTTACCACCACGGTTTTCATCATTTTGTCACTAACCACGACACCCGTTAAACGACGTCTATTATTCATCTCTTATCCTGCCTTCCTGATTTCCAGTTCACGTTCACGCAGCAGGGTCTCAATTTGAGCAATCTGACGGCGAACCTGACGTAAACGACTGGTATCGGTCAGCTGGCCGGTAACAACCTGAAAACGCAGGTTCAAATATTCCTGCCGGGTATCACCCAGTTTTTTCATCATTTCTTCGGTTGACATAACCTTCAGGTCTTTTAGCTCCATGACGGCTCTCCTGCAATTTCTTTACGGGCAATCGGTTTAGTCTGAATGGAGAATTTGTAAGCAGCCTGATTCAGCGCCTCAATGGCAATCGCATCGGGCAACCCGCCAATTTCAAACATAATCCGACCAGGTTTAACCACAGCTACCCAGTATTCAACATTCCCCTTCCCCTTCCCACGACGGGATTCCGGGGGCTTCTGGGTATAGGGATGATCCGGGAAAATTCGAATCCACAATTTACCGCGACGCTTCATAACCCGAACCAACGCCCGACGGGCAGCTTCAATCTGCCGGGCCGATACCCATCCAGGTTCCTGAGCCTGAAGTGCAAATTCACCGAACGAGATTTCTGCCCCGCGCAAGGCTTTGCCACGCATTCGGCCGCGTTGTTGTTTGCGGTATTTAACTCGCTTTGGCATTAACATATTGACAACCTCTTTCTGTTACCAGAACCTTCACTGGCAAATCTTTACTCACTAACGTAAACACCTTCGGTGGTTTCTATTTTTTCTTCAGCAATGGACAATACTTCGCCCTTATAGATCCAGACTTTAATACCAATCTGACCATAGGTTGTAAGGGATTCTGTCCGTGCAAAATCAATATCTGCGCGCAGCGTCTGCAAAGGAACCTGTCCTTCACGCAGGGTAACACTGCGAGCCATTTCAGCGCCGCTCAGACGACCGGCAACTTCAATTTTGACACCTTTTGCGCCCTGCCGAATGGCCTGCTGAATTGCCCTTTTCATCGCACGGCGATAACTGACACGCCGTTGAATTTGCTGGGCAATATTTTCAGCCACAAGATATGCATCAATATCCGGACTTTTAATTTCTTTGATTTCCAGATCGATTTTCTTTCCGGTAACCGTCTCAAGATCCTGACGAATCTTTTTGACATTGTCACCTTTACGACCAATCAAAATCCCGGGTTTAGCCGTATGCACCACAACTTTAACTTTTCCAGAGTAGCGTTCAACTTCTACCAAAGAAACTCCGGCTTTCTCATTCTGGGTCTGGATAATTTTGCGTAACGCCAGATCCTGATGCAGTTGATCACGATATTCTTTACCTTCAGCGTACCAACGGCCTTCCCAAGGCCGGTTGATATTAAGACGAAATCCAACGGGATGTACTTTTCGACCCATATTATCTCCTGCGTCCTCTCTTATGCCTTTTCGCGCAATATAATTTTGATATGTGAATTGCGGCGTAAAACGGGTTTGAAACGTCCACGGGCGCCAAATCGACGCCATTTTCTGGTGGGGGCTTCGTCC
>CAZEEL010000002.1:0-11498 GCA_964511135.1 uncultured Leptolinea sp.
CCGGGCAATTAACCCTGTTGCTAATACAGCTGTTCCCCATAGTGCTTTACGAACTGAAGGTTCGTTGGCTGCTTTCCAGAGAATTGTAAAAGCCAGCGATCCCAGCGTAAACCCCAGATGTTCGGTATTCATAGTACCGATAAACCTTCGGAAATAGAAAAACATAAATGCGGCAAAAAAAGACGTTGGAATGGCTCCATGGGAGGACAGAAACTCTCTTACTGCCAGCCAAAATGCGGCTGCGGTTATAAAAGTAAGAATAACCTGAACAGTGGTCAGATTTCCATTACAAAGACCAAGCAGAAAAGTCAATAAAGAAGAAAACAATGGCCGGCGTGATGAAAAACTGGAAAACTTCCACCCATGCATCAGACGCAATGCATCGGTATAGTACCCTGAAGGGTCACTGAAGGGCAATAAACCACCGATGATCATGGTAGATGTGTTACATGAACACTTCAATCCTGAGAAAGCCAAAGCAAAGAGTGTAAAAACCGCTGTAAACGTGATCACAGGTTGCCAGGGTGCAGGCAGACTAAATACAATGGTTAGGAATATTATTAAAAACGGCAGAGTAAGAACAAAACCTGAGTACACCTGCAGGCCAAGTGGGCGAAAGAACAAAGGGCCTTTCTCTGAAATAATGCTCCAACAGATGCAAAACGTCAAAATCAGGGTAATAGCATATTTGAGAAAAAGTTTTGCGTGTGTTTTCATGGATTAATAAAATTAACCAACCTTTGGCGTAATAGTTCTGTTAATAATCAGTGACTGTTTATTTTACCATCAGGGATAAACAAAGGCAGCAGGCGGGGTACCGCCCGCCTGCTGCCTTTGTTAAATGACAGGTTTGCTGTGATTAACACTCACTATATCCGCAGGAATAGCATTTTCGGCAGCCTTCTTCATTCACTACAGATGCCTGGCCGCATTCGGGGCAGAGATCTCCGATTTTCAAAGGAATCATTTCAGAGGCTTTCTCACCTTCATGCCGGCTGAAAGGATTCGCTTCTGTTCGGGTAGTTGTATTTGGTGCCCGGACAGATGTACTTTCCTGTGACCGTTTATCCAGTTCTTCTTCACGGGTAAGCAGGTATTCAGCCAGCACCTGTCCAATCCCATCCGGCAGAGACCGTACCCGATTGGGGCCAAATCCCAGAGAACGGCCGCCGCCAATACCCTGCAGTTGGGTGATAATTTCTTTTAATCTCTGATGAGGCAGGATGGGTGATGAAATCCGCAGCACATAAGAAATCAGACGACCAATCGCCTCTGAAACAGATGCAGTATCTGAACCTGCCTTGGCCGTATTGATAAAGACTTCAAACGGCTGGAGACTGCCGTTTTCGTTGATCGTGACAAAAGCTTTGCCAAGAGGCGTTTCAACGGTATACGTGTACCCATGAAGAGAGCGGGGGCGTGGTTTCTTGGTATCCGGCCAGATGGGGGGCTGGTAAACACTTACCGGTTCAGCTTTCTTTTCTGCAACGGACCTGGTTTCCAAAACCACTTTTTCACGTGAATTGGTCACATAAACGGTGATGCCTTTACATCCGAGTTCCCAGGCAAGTTTGTAGGCAAGTGCAACATCATTTACATCCGCCCCTTCTGGAAAATTGATCGTCTTGGAAAGGCTGTTATCAACGAAAGTCTGCAAAGCTGCCTGCATGCGTACGTGTTCTTCCGCTGTCACATCCATTGACACTGCAAATATGTTGCGAATGTGTTCAGGAACCAGTTCAATATTCTGGCAGGTTCCTTTGTTAATTACCTCTTCCATGATCTCTTCTCTGGCGTCACCGCTGATGTTTACTTCATCCAGCGCTTTTTCAAAGAGGGGGCTGCAATAATTTAATGCAAGGTCTTTCCCATTGTCGTTTACATGTCTTACATATGCCAGAGCAAATACCGGTTCACAGCCATACCCTTCACAACCGGCCACCGTGGCAATAGTGCCGGTGGGGGCGATGGTGGTCTGGGCAGCATTTCGAATTCCGTATGTTTTTATATCCTGGCTTAATTGATTCCAATGGATTTGGGGTCGATTCCAGTCATGGGTATACCGAATCATTGAGCGGGGAGCATGCCATCGGAAATTTTCAGATGAATAAACACTCCTGGAGATGCCAGGGAATGATCCGCGTTCTTTGGCCAGTTCCACTGAAGTTAACATGGCATGGTAACGGACAAATTCCATCACCTGAGCGGAAAACTCCTGCCCTTCCGGGCTGCCATAGCGAACGCCTGCATGATACATTAAATCAGCCAGCCCCATAATGCCCAGGCCGATCCGTCGATTCCTTTGGGCTGCTTCTTTCAGTTGGGGCACCGATGGTACATATTGGTTGGCATCCACTACATTGTCCAGAAAGCGGGTTGCCAGCACAGAACTCTGCCGAATTTTTTCCCAGTCTACCTGATGGTTGGGAGCACAATGCTGCGCCAGATTAATCGAACCAAGGCAACAGCTTTCGAAGGGGCCCAGCCATTGTTCGCCGCATGGGTTGGTAGATTCCAGTTCATATTGGTCTGAAACCGGATTTCCGCGATTGGCAGCATCCAGGAAGAGCAGCCCGGGTTCTCCATTATGATGAGCCTGTTTGACAATCAGCTCAAATAATTGGCGGGCCCGAACGGTTTTATATGTTTTTATCGGCAGACCTGCTTTTTCAACCTGATCAATGGTTCCGTCAAAGTTCCTGTACAGCGGGAAGGTAACGTCCGGGAAACGAAGATCCCAGTCCGCATCAGCTTCTACAGCACGCATAAACGCATCGGTAATCCCAACTGAAATATTAAAATTGGTGATGGCGTTTTCATCCGTTTTGCAGGTGATGAATTCTTCGACGTCCGGGTGATCTATTCGCAAAACGGCCATATTGGCGCCCCGGCGGCTGCCGCCCTGGGCTACTTCTCCAAAGGCATGGTCATAAACTTTTAAGAAGCCTACCGGGCCGGTGGCTTTACCGGCCGATGATTTCACCAGGGTTCCCTTTGGGCGAAGTCTGGAAAAAGAAAAGCCGTTTCCGCCGCCGGTTTGTTGGATCAGCGCAGCATTTCTGAGTGTCGAGAAAATGCCAATCTCTGATTTTCCCATATCGTCGGAAACCGGCAGAACAAAGCAGGCGGCCAACTGTCCCAGGGGGGTACCCGCACCGGTAAAAGTGGGTGAATTGGGGAAGAATTTGAGACCGCTCAACAGGTTATAAAATTCAACCGCTTGCTGATCGACATCGACGCCCCATTTTTCTTCAACCGCAGCTACCTGATAGGCAACCCGCCAAAACATGCCTTCAACCGTTTCGCATGGCTTTCCATCTTCACCTCGCCGCACATATCGTTTATATAAAACCTGTCTGGCATTATCGCTGAGATTGACGGCAGGCAAATCCTCCGGCATGGGAGGAGTGGAGATTAAACCATATTCATTTCTCTTTATGGTTGTTGACATGTAAATACTCCTATCCTTCTAACAATTCATTAATCTCGTTACGGATGGTATGCAGGTCATCCATGTTCAGATATACAATGGCGTAGCGAATATAGGCAATCAAATCCAGTGATTTTAATTCACTGATGATCATATCTCCAATGACCCGCGACTGAATCTCTGATTTTCCCAACTTCTGCAGGCGTGACTCTACTTCGCCAGCCAGGCGGTCAATCATAGCTGCTGAGACTGGCCTCTTTGCGCATGCAATTCTTAATCCTCTCAGGATTTTGTCACGATCAAATTCTTCCCGTGTGCCATCTTTTTTAATAATCATAGGGGTTCCCTGAACTGCACGTTCGGTAGTGGAAAACCTCTGCCTGCAATTTAAACATTCCCGGCGGCGGCGGATTCCTCCGCGGCTGTCATGAGTAGTGTCAAGGACTCTGGAATCTTCATTCTGACAATATGGACAACGCATTACCTTCTCCGTAAATATATGGACAGTAATAAAAAAGTTAGCTTTATTCGAAATCTATACCAGCACATATAGGGGTCTGTTAAATAATGTGCAGCATATATTGCACGCACGAACATTTTAGCACAGAGGGGTAAGATTGGCAATACGGTTTTTAAATATTTAATATTAAAAAATAAAAAAGGTTTTGATGGTTTCAAAACGATTATAATCATGCGTATGTGCTCACAGAAAGATTATATAAAACGAAGATTATTAATAATTTGTCTGGTACTGGTTTTGTTCATGGGATGCAGCCAGAAATCAGGAGAAACTCCCAATGAGTCACAGGATTTATCAACATTGACTCCGGAGATTGCACCAACTGAAACGGAAAAACCGCTGCCGCTTGCTTTGCGGGTCAATGGAGAAGCCGTTTTGCTTTCAGACTATGAAAAGGAGTTGGATCTTTTAAAGAAGGCGTTGACAGAAACTGAAACCGTCTGGACAGCAGATCAACAAAAAGAAGCTGTACTTAATGAGATCATTTCAACCGTTCTTTTGGCTCAGGAAGCTGCCGAAAAAGGACACATGATTACAGAAGATGATGTTCAGGCCCGACTGGATCAGGTCACAATGGAAGCAGGCGGAAGCGCCGCTTTATCGGATTGGATGAATGCTTTTGGGTATGATGAGACCTATCTCAAATATTCTCTCCAACGTTCCATGTTGGCTGCCTGGGCTCGCGATGAGATTATCTCTCACATCGGAGAAACCGCCGAACAGGTTCATGTGCGGCAAATTCGAACGACAGATCAAAATAAAGCAAATTCATACCTTGCGCAATTGCAATCCGGCATAGAATTTGCAACATTAGCAGAAGCCGTTGACCCGCTTACGGGCGGCGATCTGGGATGGTTTCCACAGGGTTACTTACTTCAGCCGGAACTAAATGAGGCAGCTTTTGATATCAAACCGGGTGAATACAGTGGAGTTATCCAGACCAAAATCGGATTTCATATTCTTGAGGTACTGGAGAAAGATCCGGCTCGACCGCTTACGTCTGAAACAAGGTCTTTTTTGCAGCACAAGCTGATAGAAGACTGGCTGCAGAAGAAAATCGAACAGGCTGCCATTGAAGTGTTGGTACCATAATGAAAGTTACAGAGATCGGATATGAGTACAAGGCAAACGCGTTATTACATTGAGCCAATCGAAGAACCAACACCCTCTCAGGGAGGGTGTTTTTGGAATCTGATGTCTACTCTTTTGGTGCTTGCCATTTTTATTTTTCTCTTCATATCTGTACTCATCTATCAGAATCCTTATTCCCGTTTGAACCCTTTTCCGCCTGCTGCATTAACGGCTGTTGAAATACTTCCGACTGCGACCGTGGCTTTCACGGCAACGCTCCCGGTACAGGATGTGTTCATTCCGCCAGTAACAACCGCAAGCGTTCAGCCATCCCGAACTCCTGATGCAGTTGCAGAACCAACGCATTCGGCAGCCCCCTCTGCGACTCCTGCTGTGAATTCAAACACCGAGGGAAAGTCCGATTTTCCTTTTGTGCAACAGCCGCAGCCTTCTGCTATTCAGTCAACCGTTTTATTTTCTGAACGCGGGTGTGATTGGATGGGGGTTGGAGGGCAGGTAACAGACCTGCAGGGCAGACCATATAAAGGAATCACGGTGGAAATGGGCGGAAAATTAAATGGCATTGCGTTATATGATTCTTCCGTATCCGGAGATGCTCCCGCCTATGGCGCAGCCGGCTTTGAATTTGGATTGTCTGATCATCCTTTGGACAGCCAGGGACATATTTGGCTGCGGCTGGTGGATCAGAAGGGGAACCCATTATCCGATATGGTTTTCATTGACACGTTTAAACAGTGCAGTCAAAATTTAATTATCGTAAATTTCAGACAGGTAAAATAACCGTATACAGCTTAATGCCCGAATCGCTGGCGTACAACCTCAAATTCTAAAATGGCCGCTGCAACTGCGGCATTGAGAGATTCAGTTTTTCCGGGCATTGGAATATGGATTTTTTGGTGCGGCAGGCTCTGGATTTCAGGTGAAACGCCTTCTGCTTCACCCCCAACAGCCAAAAGGCAGGCTTCTCGCAGATCCGCCTGCCAATAGGGCGTTCCCTGATTCACATCACTGATCCACATATGAATGGGTTGGTCTTTCCGGGAATGAAGTAAATGGTTTATTTCATGAAAACCGGTCTGGACAATCGGAATTCGGAAGTGAGCCCCCATAGCGCTTCTGACTACTTTGGGATTGGTTACATCAACACAGCCTGCCGTAATGAGTATGGCTTCTGCTCCCGCCGCCACAGATGTTCGGAGTAAAGTTCCCATATTTCCCGGATCACGGATTTGATCCAGCAAGACCAAAAAATCAGGATGGATGGGGCATGGGGCATATAGAAAGTTTACTACAGCCAAAATGCCCTGTGAGGTTTCAGTATCAGACAGTGATTGCATGACTGAGGAAGCGGCTTCTTCAAGGGCAATGCTCTGTTGCTGAAGAACAGAAAGCAGCTTTTTACCTCTTTCTGAAAGCGTATCTGAATACAGAATAAAGTCTATGGCAGTTCCTGCCTGGAGGGCTTCTTCCACCAGGCGAACGCCTTCAAGAACCAGTTTACCGGTTTGAAGACGTATGCCCTTCTGGTTGAGCAGGCTTCGCACCTCTTTAATTTTTGAATTCTGGCTGGAAGTAATCACTGGATCGTATGCTCCGGATCATTACGGCTGTGAATTGGCGCTGTCTTCAACATCCTGTAATATATCTGCTTCAGAACGGATTTTTACATTTTCTATGCCAAAAATCAACTGGTATTGCACCATGTTTTCCCACTGAGCATCCTGAAAAGCTTTTTGTGCCTGTATCCAGGACGAAGCAGTCGGCGCCGGAGTTGTTGCCCCATAGAGCAGAGCACAAGCCTGTGCCATCTGATCTGGTGCCGACGGGCAACTGTTGCGATACAGGGGAAGTGTGGCTGCCGACTGAGCCAGTTGATTGCTTTGTTCCGGTTCAAACAACCAGCGCAAGAACAGCCAGGAAGCCAGCTGTTTTTCAGGGTCTTTGGATAAAATCCCCATATCATAGCCATAAGGAACAATAACTCCCTGCCCGCTCTGATCCGGAAAAGGCAAAATGACCCAGTCATCCTGACTTTCCTGGCGCATGATTTCCTGTTCCATACGGGGAATTTGGCTGACATTGACAGACGCCAACAGAGCCTGTCTGGCGGGAAAATAAATAAACGGCTCCGTACTTTCATCAGGCTGGGGAATATTGTTGTTCCATGCACAATAATCTTCTGACAGTGTTCTCAGGAAGGCAAACACCTGGCGATTATTCTCAGAATTAAATATGTATTTTTGATCCTGATTGTCGTAAACCGATCGCTGACCTGCACCAGCCAGCCAGCTTAACCCTGCCATGGGGTCCGTTGTCATGAACCACCCGCCGGTGCCATGCAGTTCTGCGTTTTTCTGCCGTTTGTTCTGCGCAGCAGCTTTACAAACCTGGGTTTTAAATGCTTCCAGGCTCAGCGGCGGATCTTCAAACCCCAGCGCATGTGCCCAGGTTCGGTTGTATACCATTACCTGGGCATCCCGCAGGAATGGCAGGCCATAGACCGGTTTCTGATCGTTGAAAGAAAAGACCGGCCAAAGGCTGTTCAGGGTTGAAGATGAAATTTGGTAGTCGCCCTGATATAAAAAAGAGTCAACCGATATGCCTAAGATACCTTCTTCTGCCAGAAAACTCAGCAGTTCAGGCCGGGCAATGATAACATCCGCCTGAGAAGGCTCATGGGTGTTAACATGGATGGTCTCGATCAGATCCTGATAGCCAGGGAAAACCGAACTGTTTACCCGTATGCCCCAGGAATTACTCCGATTGAATTCTGCGACGAGTTCTGCAAAACCTGCTTCTGCATTGCCGTAAAGCGCATGACTGACCTGAATTTCAGTTCCTTTCATCTGATCCGGATTTACCATTAATGCCGGGTGTTGGGTCGGCACAGGTACCTGGGTAGAATACGGAGTGGCTGAAACAACCGGAGAGATGGTCACGCCGGTTGCGGTGGGCGATGGGGTTAATGCAGAATCACCTGCCGGAAGGACGGAGCCTGGCAGCGGATGAACAGGGATAAGACAGTTGGCCGCGAAGCTAAAGGCCAGCAGGAACACCAACAATGCTGTTACACTTAAAGATAACTTTTTCATCTGAATGCGGCAATCTTATATTCCAGGATTAGAAAAACCTGACAGACAGAGATGCCCAGGGAAGGGTTGACTCCCTTAAAATCCATCGGTATAATCTTGGTATGATTGTAACAAGATCTGACCAAAAGGAGTAGACTGTAATGGTTGGCAGAGAGAGGGCGTTTGCTGAAAAGCCCTTCTTCCGGGTGCAGTCAAAAGTCGTTTGGTTCCGCTGCTGAAGAAATCTTCGTGAAATTAGAACAGCACGGGTCTGCCCGTTATCGCAGGATCGGATGATCGTCCGAATGAGTGCGCTGATTTCAGCGAATTGAGGTGGTACCGCGGAATTCTTTTCGTCCTCCGGATGGAAGAATTTTTTTGTTTTAAGGAGACCGTATGAGTAAACCGTTGCCTAAAGCCTATGATTTTAAAGAACATGAGGAAAAGATCTATGCCTGGTGGCAGGAAAAGGGATATTTTGAACCCTGGAATGATCCTCAAAAGCCGGATTTCAACCCGGAGATTAAGCCTTATGTCATTGTGATTCCTCCGCCCAATGTAACCGGAGCGCTTCATCTGGGGCATGTCATGTTTGTCAGTCTGGAAGATCTGATGATCCGCTACCAGCGGATGAAGGGTATTCCGGCTCTCTGGGTTCCCGGCAGCGACCATGCCGGCATTGCTACTCAGTTGCAGGTAGAAGCATTACTGCGTTCAGAGGGTTCCAGTCGTGAAGAGGCAGGCAGGGAAGAGTTTTTGCGCCGTACCTGGGAGTGGAAAGAAAAATATGGGGGGCGAATCAAAGAACAGATTAAACGTCTGGGGGCATCCTGTGATTGGAACAGAGAACGGTTTACCCTGGATGAAGGTCTTTCCAAAGCAGTGCGGGAAGCGTTTATCCGGCTGTATGAAAAGGGGTTAATTTATCGCGGGCCTCGCTTAATCAACTGGTCACCGGGTTTGAAGACGGCAGTTTCTGATCTGGAAGTAGAATACCATGAAGAAAACGGGAAGTTATATTATTTCAGGTATGTCTGCGCAGATAATCCGGAAGAGTATCTTCCGGTAGCGACTACCCGGCCCGAGACCATTTTGGGCGATACCGCGGTAGCTGTTCATCCGGAAGATGATCGCTACCGGAAATTTGTTGGAAAAATGGTGAAGGTTCCCATGACCGACCGGGTCGTACCGGTAATTGCCGATGAATATGTTACCCGTGAATTCGGAACCGGAGCTCTGAAAATTACCCCGGCGCATGACCCGCATGACTATGAACTCGCTCAAAAGCATCATCTGCCCATGATCACCATGCTGGATAAAGAAGCACGGATTAATCAGGAAGGCGGAAAGTATGCCGGACTGGACCGGTTTGTGGCCAGAAAGAAACTATGGGAAGATATGCGTGAGGCAGGTTTGGTGATTAAAGAAGAACCTTACCGAATGACCATACCCCGTTCACAGCGGGGCGGTGAAATTATTGAGCCAATGATCTCAACGCAATGGTTTGTAAAAATCCAGCCGTTGGCCGAAAAAGCTTTGGCAGCTGTTCGCAATGGAGATATCACCATTATTCCTGAGCGCTTTACCAAAGTGTATTACAACTGGCTGGAAAATATTCAGGATTGGTGTATCAGCCGGCAATTATGGTGGGGGCACCGAATACCGGTGTGGTATTGCCAGCAATGCGGCAAAATGATTGTTCAGCGGGATGACCCAACGGAATGCCCGTATTGCCGGTCAAAAGATATTGTTCAGGACCCGGATGTACTGGATACCTGGTTTTCTTCAGGCTTATGGCCATTCTCTACGCTGGGCTGGCCGGATAAAACTCCGGATCTGCAGTATTTCTACCCTACCACGATGATGGAAACCGGGTACGACATCCTCTTTTTCTGGGTTGTTCGAATGATTATGCTGGGTTTGGAAATGATGGATGAAGCGCCCTTCAAATATGTTTATCTGCATGGGCTGGTACGAGATGAACATGGGCATAAAATGAGTAAAAGTAAGAAAAACGTGATTGACCCGCTGGTGCTGATGGATCAACTGGGCACAGATGCGTTACGGTTAACCACTTTGGTAGGTTCGACACCAGGCAATGATATGAATATGAGCCCCGCCAGGGTTGAGGCGAACCGTAATTTTACAAATAAGGTATGGAATGCTGGGCGCTTTGTTATTGGCGCGTTGGAACAGCTGCCCGCCGGTCTTACCCCGGCCAAAGACATGACATTGGCCGATCAATGGATTTTGGGAAAGCTCAACCAATTGGTTCGCGATGTTGAGAGGCTCTTCAGCAGCTATCAGTATGGAGAAGCCGGCCGTCAAATCTACGAGTTTTTCTGGAGTGATTTTGCTGACTGGTATATTGAAATTGCCAAACTGCAAATGTCATCCAAAGACGGCCAATCCCTTCGTACGGCGCAGATTTTGGTGCAAACCCTCGATGCCTGTCTGCGGTTGTTGCATCCGTTTACTCCTTTTGTCACTGAAGCTCTGTGGGGATATCTCAAAGAGGCAACCAGCGAAAGTTCTTATCCGTTTTGTTCTTTTAATCACGATGGCAGTTGGGAAGATGCGCTGATTATTGCTCATTGGCCTTCTCCTGCTGAAGAAGAAGGCTGGGGCACCGGTGCCACAGAGCCTTTTGAAATGATTCAGGAAATTGTTCGTTCTGTCAGAAATGCCCGGGCAGAAAACAAAGTGCCTGCCGGAAAGCGTATCCCTGCATTATTTGTGGCAGGCGACAAAACAGCGCTACTGGAATCTCAGTTACGCGAAGTATGTTCACTGGCCAGTTTGGATCGTGAACAGACCAGATGTCTGACTGAAACGGAAGAAACGCCGACGGATCAAATCAGCCTGGTGGTACTGGGGATAACAATTTATCTGCAGGTGACCTCTGAAATTGACCCTGAAGCGGAAAAAGCCCGCCTTTCACAGGAATTGTCCAATATGGAAGGAGAAATAAATCGTCTTACCGCCTTGCTCTCAGGGCCTTTTGCCCAAAAAGCGCCGGCAGCCGTTGTGGACAAAGAACGCCAAAAGCTTGCAACGTATCAGGAAAGCGCAGCCCGGATTAAAAATCAGTTGGAGATATAAAAAAGCTGAAAACAAACCGAAACTGCATGGGTCCCAAAAGATCGCAGGATCCTGCCTGAACCACGTAAACAAAAGCCCTGTCAGTATATAAAAAGCGGAATGGAGCAATCTATTCCGCTTTTTATATATACACCATGGGTATTGACTGACCGTCAAAACATTATTTATCCTGCAGGGCAGCCAAGCCCGGTAAAGCAATGCCTTCCAGCATTTCCAGAGAAGCTCCTCCGCCGGTTGAAATATGGGTAATTTTATCAGTCAGACCTGATTTTTGAATTGCTGA
>CAZEEL010000002.1:11508-16936 GCA_964511135.1 uncultured Leptolinea sp.
CGCCTATCACACTGACAGCCTGGCTGTCAGCTACGGCTTTGGCAATATCAAAGGTACCCTTTGCAAAAGAGGGAAACTCAAAAACGCCCATTGGCCCATTCCATACAACCGTTCCAGCAACAGCAATAATCTTTGAAAAACTCGCAACCGTTTCAGGCCCAATATCTAAAATCCGCCATCCTTCCGGAACCGGGCCCATCGAAATTACTTTGGATGCAGCATCATCGGCAAAAGCATCAGCAATCACCGCATCAACCGGCAATCTTAATTTATCTCCGCCAGCCTCCAACAACGCTTCTGCCATTTCTAAAGCACCATCTTCGACCAAACTGTCACCGACAGGGTATCCCTGGGCTTTGAAAAAGGTGTTGGCCATCCCCCCGCCCACCAACACATAATCGGCTTTGGTTAAGAGGTTTTTAATCACTCCAATTTTATCGCTCACCTTTGCCCCACCCAAAATAGCAACCATAGGGCGCTTTGGATCGTCAATTGCCTGATCCAGATATTTGATTTCTTTTTCCAAAAGGAAACCAGCCACAGAGGGAAGATAATGGGTAACGCCTTCCGTTGAAGCATGAGCCCGATGCGCCGTTCCAAAGGCATCATTTACATAAATATCAGCCAATGAAGCCAGCTGCCTGGCATATTCGGGGTCATTTTTTTCTTCCTCCGGATGAAAGCGGGTGTTCTCCAATAAAAGAACCTGACCTGGTTTCAGCGCTTTCGCAGTTTCCACCACGTCCGAACCAATACTTTCTTCAACAAAACCAACCGGCTGACCCAGGAGCGCTGAAAGATGAACAACCACCGGTCTTAATGAATATTTTGGTTCAGGGCCTCCTTTAGGGCGGCCCAGATGAGACATCAGAATTACCGCAGCGCCCTGATCCAGTAAAAAGCGAACCGTGGGCAAAGCGCCCTGAATCCTGGTATCATCTTCAATCTTTCCCTCTTTCAGGGGAACATTGAAATCAACCCGCATTAAAACTTTTTTATCTTTGACTGCAATATCTTTAACAGATTTTTTGTTGAACATCGAAAACCTCCCAAATCATTAAAATGCGCAACCCACAGAAAGAATACTCATCCGGATTGCGCATTTTAGCGTACATCACCACTTACAGATTACAGGCTCCTGGCCATGATAGCCGCCAAATCAGCCAGACGGCAGGAATAACCCCATTCATTATCATACCAGCTGACTACTTTAATCAGGTTTCCGCCCAAAACCATTGTCGAAGCTAAATCAACAATAGAAGAATGAGGATCCCCTTTGAAGTCCATAGACACCAGGGGATCACTGTATTCACCTTTGCTGTATCCTAAAATGCCCTTCATTGGACCTTCAGCCGCTTCAATGAAGAGAGCATTTAGTTCCTCTTTTGTCACCGATTTCTCAATCGTCGCTGAAAGATCAACCACCGATACGGTTGGCGTAGGAACGCGCATCGAAAAGCCGTCAAACTTCCCCTTCAATTCCGGAATAACCAGCGATATGGCTTTGGCAGCTCCGGTAGTCGTCGGGATCATGTTTAAAGCTCCAGCCCGTGAACGGCGCATCTCTTTTTTATGCCCCTGGTCCAGAAGAATCTGATCATTGGTATACGCATGAATGGTAGTCATCACTGCATAATTAATACCCAGTTTATCATTGAGTACTTTTGCTACAGGAGCCAGACAGTTTGTCGTACAGGATGCGTTTGAAACAATATGATGCTTCGCAGGATCATACAAATGATCATTGACGCCTAAAACTACCGTCAGGTCTTCGTTCTTGGCAGGAGACCCAATAATTACTTTCTTAGCGCCGCCCTGATCCATATGAACCCGGGTTCCCGGTTTTCCTTTTGCAGGGTCACCAATGGCATCTGTAAAGATACCGGTCGCTTCAATCACAATATCAACTCCCAGATCTTTCCAGGGAAGAGCGCCCGGGTCTTTCTCGGCAAAAACCCGTATTTTGTGACCATCTACCACAAGGTCATTTCCATCAATTTCAACCCTGCCATGATAGATTCCATAGTTGGAATCATATTTAAATAAATGCGCATTGGTTTTTATATCAAAAAGATCATTGACAGCGTTTACCTCTAATTCGTCCCCATAACGCTCATTGATCGCCTTGATTACCTGGCGTCCAATACGCCCAAAACCATTAATACCTATTTGAGTTTTCATATATCCAGACCTCCAAAATTACGCAGATTTTATCACCTGCATTTAAAGATTATAAATCTTTTAAGTTATAGAAACGATTCTGGTCAGCATCGGGCCGGTATGGTCATTGAACAAATCCATCACTACCTGAGCCAGCCGCTGAGAATCGTGTCTCCACGGATTACTTTTATCCAAAAGATCGGTACTGTACACTGCATATTGCCTGCGCATTTCATCATCCACCCGTACCCAACTGCTGCGCTGAGAAACAGACCCCTCGTACACATCATTACAGATGATAACATCAAAAAGCCGCCCGCCAACATGCCGCTCAATCGCCCTGACATGATCAAGGCAGTTATAGCCATCCGTTTCACCCGGCTGAGTAACAATATTGCAAATATAAAATTTCATGGCTTTACTGATGCGCACTGCATCCGCAATTTCCGGAATTAACAGATTGGGCATCAGACTGGTATACAAACTGCCAGGCCCAATCACAATCAGATCAGCATTTAAAATCGCCTGAATAGAGGGGGGAAAAGCCGGCGGATTTCCAGGCTCCAGCCATACCCGCTGAATCTTTCCATTTTCATGGGGTATTTGGCTTTCGCCACGAATTCTTTGCAGTTTGCGGGTTTGTGAATTCTCAATATCAGCCTGCAGCTTCACATCCTTCAGTGTAGAAGGCAATACCTGCCCATGTACAGCCAAAACACGGCCGGATTCTGCCACCGCTTTTTCAAAACTTCCGGTAATATCCGCCATCGCAGTAATAAACAGATTTCCCAGATTATGGCCCTTCAAACCGGTGTTATCAGCAAACCGATATTGAAACACCTGTGACAACATCGCTTCGTCAGTAGACAAAGCCGTCAAACAGTTACGCAAATCACCCGGCGGCAAGACACCCAAACGATCCCGCAACTCTCCGGATGATCCGCCATCATCAGCCACGGTCACTACGGCTGTAAGATTATAGGTATAATTCTTCATCCCCCGCAAAAGCGAAGACAGCCCGGTTCCTCCCCCCAACGCAATGACTTTCGGCCCGCGTTCGCGTTTACGATGTTCTGTAATCGTTTCAATCGCCTGTTTTCCTGGCGATACAAAGGGAGTCAGCAGAGAATGATTTAAACCGCGCATTCCAGTCACAATCAGAATGAGCCCTGTCAGGCCAAAGATAATGACTCGTAGAGAACGGTCGAGAAATTGAAGGGAAAGATAAGATAAGACAGAAGTCCACCACCGATCCGGAGCTGTACGATAAACACCCAGCACCAGAACAGCAAACCCTGCCGCCAAAAAAGTTGTTCCCAGAAAAATCAAAAACCACCAGCGCTTAATATGGATGCCCGGAACAAGCCAACGCATTTCTCTTTTCAGAAATTGTTGAGCCTTTTGGCTGAATTTTTCTATCATGTGCATCCCACAAATCATACATCCGTTTTTAAGGCAAGTCAACCGGTTTTTTTACACGTTTTTTGTCACAATTACATGTCACAATTTACGCAACACCCCTCTTTCATTTGTTATATAATGAGTATGAAATGTTGCCTGATATTCGTGTTCGCCAGCGTGATTATTTACTGGAAATCGCCCGGGATCTTACCCAGGAACTGGATCTGGATAAGCTATTGCTGCGCATTTTATCCTTTTCTATTGAAATTGTCTCAGGTCTTTCCGGTTTTATAGCCCTTCGCAATTATGCAGGGCTGTGGCATATTCAGGTTACCCAGGAAATGCCGGAAACCGTCTCGCATTATCTCAATGAGATGATCCAACGGGATTTGAAATCGAACGAAGCGACCGGCCACGAAGATTTGCAAAAACTGAATCTCTTTCTCAATAAAGTAGCGTCGTACACCACAACACGCCTGACCGGGGTAGGGCTCCCTTTAATTGCACAAAACAGAGTCATTGGTGTTATCTACATCTTCCGCAATGCCCCGAATTTATTTTCCAATAATGACCGCTCTCTTTTAAGCAGCTTTGCCGATCAGGCAGCCATTGCCGTACAAAATGCCCAGCTATATCAGATGGTCAACAATGAAAAACAGCGCACTGAAGCCATCATCAATTCAGTAGCAGACGGCATGCTGGTGCTTACACCCTGTTTAAGTATTCAGGAATGCAACCCGGCATTAAGCCGAATGCTGACGCTGAACAAAGATGAAATCCTGAGCTTCTCCCATTCACAGATTATTCAATGGGCAACCCCGCCCCAGGGCATCACCCTGGAAAAAGCGGTCAGGCTGGGATGGCCCCTGACCCCCAATGCGCAGTTATATATTGAAGGCGATGTTATTCGAAAAAACGAAGCAACCCCGCTGCCCATCGGAATTACCTATGCCCCTATCATCAGTAAAGAAAACACACTGGTAAGCATTGTTGCTTCTGTCCGTGATATCACTCATTTCCGAAAGCTGGATGAAATGAAAAGTACTTTTATTTCAATCGTCAGCCATGAACTGAAGACACCCGTAGCCCTCATTAAGGGCTATGTCAGTACCCTGAGACGGGAAGATGTCAGATGGGAGCAGGATATCGTTCAGGACAGCCTTCAGGTGATTGAAGAAGAGGCAGACCACCTTACAGTCATGATTGAAGATCTTTTGGATGCCACCCGCTTACAGGCCGGCAAGCTGAGAATCACCAGAATTGACTCCCAGATAAAACAGTTGGTTGAACACGCGGCTGAAAAATTGCAGACCCAAACCCTGAAGCACACCTTAAAAGTGGAATTTCCCGATTCATTTCCGATCATCATGGCAGATGAAAAACGGATTGAACAGGTCATTACGAATCTGGTATCGAACTCCATTAAATATGCCCCCGGAGGAGATATTATCATCTCGGGGAGGGTTCAACCGGATCAGGTGATTATCTGTGTTTCTGATCAGGGCCCGGGAATTGCTCCCCAGGATATGCCGCATATTTTCGACCGCTTTTATCGATCTCCGGAAATGGCAAAGAGTACCAAAGGCACCGGCCTCGGGCTCTACCTCAGCAAAGCCATTATTGAAGCGCACGGCGGGCAAATATGGGTCACCAATGAAAACGGCCGGGGAGCTAAAATCTGTTTCTCTTTACCCGGAAATGAAGATTTCAGAATGTCACAGTAACAATTTTTGTTTTGCAACCTGAAAAGAGTTAACCGTTCCCCCCTTTATAAAACAGGAGTTATGATAAATAAAAAGATGAAATCCATACATGCATGTATTATTCTGTTGTTGGTTCTTCTCACCGTGAGTTGCCAGCCATCACC
>CAZEEL010000002.1:17036-60885 GCA_964511135.1 uncultured Leptolinea sp.
CACCGGCAAACACAGCCCCAATCCCTCCCCAGGGAATTACCCCGCCCCCAACCCCTGACCCAAAAATACCAGGCATCGAAAACCATTACACAACCTCTTCAGGATTAAGAATTGATGAGTTTCTCTTGCAGAAAATGCCGGATCCCGATTCCATAGATATCCGCCTGGCCAATGAAGCCGAAATGCCCTTATATATGTTCCATCAGCCCGAACGGGAAAATGAGAAGAAATCTCCATACAACTTCACAGAAAATCAGGTCAATGGAGACATCAGCATGCTCTGGCAGGGAAAGACCCTCAGCCTGAGATATACCCTCGACAAAAATTCCGGCAATAACGCCATAGAGGTTTACCAGGGCCAGGAAAAAATTCAGACCATTCCTGCCGGTCAGGCCAGTCCAATTCCGCCGGTCTGGGGATTCTGGGGAAAAGATGATCAATGGTTTCTCGAAATTTCAGAAGTTGCTTCAAAAAGCTCCTCTGAAAGTAATGCAACTGTTTTAGAGACCACCGGAGTTCTCTACATTAATGGAGTAAACCAGAATGAACGGCTCGGTTATGAAGAAATATTTGGCTTTCAGATTATCGGAGATCAGCCTTTTTATTTCTTTAAACAGGGAAATAAGATAAATATTGCCTGCGGCGATAAAATCATTGAAACCAACTATGACAGCATTCCTCACTATGGCTGCTGCAGCGCAGGCGCTTTGAACCCTTTGCAACGATTTAACATGGTTTCTTTTTTCGCTGTCCGCAACCATCTGAATTACCTGGTTGAAATCGGCCTATACTGATCATGTGATCCCTGACCGGCAATGATATAATTTTCAGGCTTCCTGAAAAAAATGCAATCAGGATTGACTAAGATATTAAAAAGGTACTTTTATGGCACATTCACTAACCTCCTGTCCGCGTTGTAAAACCCGGGTTCCCGTTGAATATCAGCAGGTCTTTGATCTCAACCAGGACCCCGAAGCAAAGAATAAACTTCTCAGCCGCCAGTTTAACCTCATTCAATGTCCAACCTGCGGCTATCAGGGGTCGGCTCCAACTCCAATCGTATATCACGATTCTGATAAAGAGCTGTTATTAACTTATTTTCCCCCTGAACTGGGGCTTCCTGTAAATGAACAGGAAAAAATGGTCGGTCCGCTGATCACGAAAATCGTTAATGCCCTGCCCAATGAAAAAAAGAAAGCATACCTCTTCCAACCCAAAACCATGCTGACGATGGATACCATGGCAGAGCATATTCTGGAAGCCGATGGAATCACCAAAGAAATGATTCAGGACCAGCAGAAAAAAATGGCCCTTCTCCAACGGCTCATCACAGCCACCCCTGAATCACGCCTTTCAATAATCAAAGAAGAAGAACCAAACATTGAAGAAAGTCTTTTCGCCATTATAGGGCAATTAGCCCAGGCCAGCCTCAGGCAGGGCGACCAGGAAACCATGCAACAGCTGCTGAATGTTCAAAAAGACCTCATGGAACATACAGAGATTGGCAGGAACATTAAGCAATCAACAGAAGAGACCCAGGCAGCCATGAAAGATATAAAAGCCCTGTCCGAAAAAGGACTGACACGGGAGGGGCTGCTGGATCTGATCATTCAATCACCATCCGATATTTATCGGGATACGATTGTCAGCTTAACCCGTCAGGCAATAGATTACACTTTCTTCCAGCTTCTAAGTGAAAAGATAGATCAGAGTAAGGGAGAAGAAAAACAAAAACTGACCGACCTGCGCGAGGCACTGGTTAATCTCACTCAGGAAATTGACAAAATGATCCAGGAAAGCGCTCAGGCTGCCAAAGGTTTACTGCAGAAAATCATAAACGCCCCCGATACCGCAAAAGCGGTTGAAGAAAACCTGAACCAGATGGATGATCTTTTTGTTCAGATCGTCCAGGCAGAACTGCAAACCGCCCGAAAGAATGACGATCTGGAACAGGTTGCCAACATCGAAAAAGTCATTGTAGCTTTGCAGAAATATACCGCTCCTCCGCCTGAGATTCAACTGATTGAATCTCTGATCTCAGCCCAACCCCCGGAAAAGATGGAAGAAATTCTCAAAGAAAACAGCGACTTAATTACCCCCGAATTCCTTCAACTTTTCAGCCAGGTAATCAGTCAGACAGAAACCCAAAACCAGCCTGCTGAAATGGTTGATCTTCTAAAAAAGACTTACAAACAGGTTGTCAGTTTCTCCATGAAGAAAAATCTGGCAGGTTAAGACCGCCGGCAAAAAACATCCTGAAATCAAGGGCCGTCCGAAACAGGGTAATTTGAAACCATCGGGCTGCCCTTTTTTGATCATCGTTTCGAAAACTTATTCGATATGATCAAGGCGGATACCATGTCCGCGCAGGGTCACAATATATTCAGCATTCGGATCATACTGGGCAATGCGTTCACGAAGCCGCCGCACGAGGGCGTCAAAAGCCTGTTCTGACACACCAACCGATTCTTTCTCACCCCAAATGTCATTAATTAATACTTCTCTGGAGACCACCTGCCCGGGCCGTTCATAAAGCGCCTGCAGCAATCTGAACTGTGAAGCCGACAGAGACGGCTCAATTTCCTGCCCTCTGATCCATACTCTGCGGGAGAGTAAATCCATTTGCAAACCGAAAGGTTTAACCATATGAACAATTTTTTCCTGATCCATTGGAACCGTTGCGTCTGAAACCAGATAAACAAAGCAATGAACCATAGCCACCTGGATCAAATCTCCATCCTGCAGTTTTACCGCTTTCAAAACAGGCTGCCGATTGCAAAAAGTGCCATTTTTGCTCTCCAGATCTTCCAAAACCGCCCCCTCGGCCGTTAAAGTAATCCGGGCATGCCAGCGTGAAACCTGCCGATCTGAGATCATAATCTGACAATCCGGGTCCCGCCCGATCAACAGCTCAGTTTGAATCTGCCAGCGCTGATCAGGGAAGATATCCGATTTGGAAACTAAAATGGGAAAATCATTGTTTAATTTAAATTCATTCATAGAGAACCTTTAGTCAGTGAGCGGTATAATATTAACCGATAAAAGAAATTTTGTAAAAGCCCGGAACAACGCCGAAAAATGACCGGGCGCTACTGAAAGATGACAAATGCCAGCCATTCAGTCCAGCGGAAGTCTTTTAAGAGACCGTTATAAAATAGGAGAAATCATCGGCCAGGGCGGAATGGGATGCATCTACCTGGCAGATGATACCCGTCTTAAAGGCCGCCAGTGCGCTCTCAAAGAAGTAGAGCACGACCATTCGCTTCCTCCGCAATTGCTGCAGGAAGCCCGCGAGCAATTCCAGCGGGAAGCCACGACTCTGGCCCGGCTGGATCACCCCAACTTACCCAAAGTCTCAGATTATTTCTCAATTGGCATGCGGGATTATCTGGTCATGGATTATGTACCCGGTGACGATTTACGCTCCGTCATCATCCACTCCCGTCAGAATGGGATCTATTTATCAGAGAATGAAATTCTGTATTGGGCTGCTCAGCTTTCAGATGCCCTGGAATATCTGCATTCGCAGGACCCGCCTATTGTGCATCGAGACATCAAACCCAGCAATCTGAAAATTACCCCTTCCGGGATTTTGAAACTGGTAGACTTTGGTCTGGTAAAAACGCTGGCCCCGGGAGAAGTAACCGTTACCATCCTTCAGGGTCAGGGAACTGCCATGTATACTCCCATAGAACAATACGGCGGCGATAATACGCACACCGATATCCGCAGTGATATTTACTCTTTTGGGGCAACCCTGTACCATCTGCTCACCAATCAACCGCCCATCGAAGCCCGCAACCGTTATTTATCACCCGACAGCTTTTTGCCGCCCCGCCAGATCAACCCAAAAGTCAGCCCGCGGGTAGAAAGGGCCATCTTATGGGCAATGGAACTGCATCCAGACAATCGGCCTGCCAATATCCGGGTTTTTCAGCAAAGCCTGTTTGGAGACATGCCCATGCCTGTAAGAACGCTCAATCGCCGGCAGCCTGGCAGCCCTGCCGAAGTCATCCGCACCCTCCCCGATCGTTACATCTGGTGGGCCACCATCGGCTTAGCCATATTTACTTTTCTGATCAGTATGTTTAACCTGTAATTCGCCGGTATTCACCCTGCCGGCATCATGTCTCTTCTTTTGATAAACCAATCGTATTACGCCGATACCCAACCCGCATCCAACCATAAACAGCATACATACACTGACAAAAGTGTTCAACTGACTCCAGTTTATCAGCCATGGAAAGAAGATTCTCAAAAAGGCATACATGGTCATGCCCCCCAGTGCGCTCCCCATCGCAAAACGCACAGCCCATATCAGTCCGGTTTTCCATTGTACGAAGAGATAAACCGCCCAACTGAAAAGCCCAATCAGCAACAGAGAAATCAACCAATGGTAAAAAGAAAGAGACAAAGAGTTACTTTTTTCAGTCTGAACTTCTGCATGAGCGGTTGGCGTCACAGCCGGCAACGGGCTTTCGGTAACATCCGGTGTTGGGGCGACAATCGTAATAAAAGCAACCATCTCAGAATGAATATTAATTCGCAGTAAATGGGACGTCATAGCCGGATCACTGCTGGCTTTTACCTCCAGCAAGCCGGGCGTGGTAATCTGATAACGTATCCGGGCAATGCCATGACGGGTCTGAGTATCCATTTGCTGTACACTGCTTTTCTCACCGCTGACCGTGATCAGAAAACGCACCACCGTTCCATCCGGCACAGGGTTTCCGTTTCGATCCAGAATGACGCCGGTTCGAACAGGCATTGTATCTCCTGTTTTAAAATTGGGTACTCTGGTTGGCTGCAGGGTTCCCCCCCCGGCCATTGGCGTAGATAATTCCGATGCAGTGTGTTCTGTTTCAGCGTCAAGATAAAGAGCAATCACCTGCCGCGAATCAGGCGCCGTAACAGAGAGCAAATCATAATTAATTTCCGGAACAGACACCGGAAGCCGTCCATTCGGGGCAATTTCCTGAAACAACAGTCGGGCAGCAACTTCAGTTGCCGCCGCAGTTTTTGAGTATAAAGCATAATATGCAGTAACTTTAGAAATCTCCGTTGCATCCAGGAATAGTGGAGCATCAAACTGGAACAAGATCACTTTCTTATTTTGGGTTAAGTCTGCCCGTTCTGCCAGCATCCGATTTAGCGCCAAAGATTCCGGTCTGGCTGGAGAAACCGTTCCCCCGGCAAAAACAATCCAATCGGCCAGCTTCAAATCTTCGCTGATATTCAGCAATTCGCCGGGATTGTTCAGATAAGCCATTAAATCGGCATAGGTATAAGAACTTAAATACTGTTTGAGGATCTGACCGCCACCCTGTTCTGAATACAGCCGTTCTACCACACGCTGAATAGAATTAACCGCCAGTGTGCTTTGCTCCTGACAGGTTGAACATAGCTTATTGGTTTCCACGTCTGTAATAAAAATCACCCGCTCACCGCGAGCCGGGGGGCCAGGCAGCGCCTGCTGAAGTTCTGAAAGAGCCGGGCTGATCAGCGTAACCGCGTTGCGGACAATTTCAAAACAAACATCGTTCGAAGTGCCTGCTTCAGCCAGATCAGAATCTGCCGGGGGAAGCAGGGCCGTTTCAAACCGGTTATCATATAAGCGCACTTTTGAAGAAAGTATTCGCACCACCGATTCATCTACCCTCTTTTTAAAGGCCGGGTCTTCCTGATATTTTGTGCTGAAAGAATCCAAAACTTTTATTAAAGTTGAATACTGATCTTTATCGCCGTTGGCGACAAAATTATCAACATATAAAAGATCATTGCCCGCCAGAAAAGCATTTCTGGCGATTTGAACTGCATCAAAAGTAAACAACGTGGGATCGGCCATTTTTCGCACAGCCATACTGCCCAAATTATCACTCATCAGAATCCCGCCATTTTCCTTCCACGTTGATAAACCGGGAAGTTGAAGCAATTGATCCAATGCTTCACGATCAAAGCTGATCGGTTTTGTCGTTGCCCGAATATTTCCCTGAAACCCCTGATAGCGGATATGAGATACCAGCAGCCCGTCGGCAATACTTTCTGCAGTTTCATTCTGCACAACCGAAAAGAAAGGCGCCAATTCAACCTGTCTTAATTGCTCTAACGATTTTCGTACGGTAGCAACTTCTTCCTCCGGCATCCGGTCAGACGCCCCACACCCCGGGAAATTTCTGGCAATGACCATCACTTTTCCATCTGAACCCTGATGCACTCCCTGAATATAAGCAGCCCCCATTTCTCCCACCCAATAAGGGTCACCCCCAAACATTTGCGAAGCCATCAGTTTTCCATTCGTTGTCTGAGTAACTTCATACACATCCAGTGACGGCCCCAAAAGCAGATTGATCCCCGCAGTTTTCATTTCACGGCCTGAAACAGACCCTGCCTGCCTGGCATAGTCAGGGTTCCAGGTAGCCCCCATCGTTATGGAATTGGGCAGCGGAGTAAAACCATTCATCATTGGATAATTCTGACCCGAATTACCCTCCTGCGAGATTCCAATAAAAAGCGGAATACCCTGTGCAGTTTGAGATGCTTCAGGTTGCGAAGTCTGTTTAACATCAGTCACAGAACCGGAAAGCGCAAGTTTTTGCAGAGCAATCGACATATCAGAAATTCGCTGAATGGACGGATCGCTGCTGTCAAAATTATGATTCACCGCTTTCAGAACGACACCCCCAATATGATACCGGGCAATCAAATCTTTGAGCTGGGCATTTGCCTGAACGTCATTTCCCTGAAAACCCACGATGAACAACTGACCCGCCATCTCTGCCGGGGTCATCGTTTTCATCATCTCAAGGACAAGCTCTTCCGTGTCAACCACCTGAGCTGAATGGCTGGCTTTGACCGCCCCGATGGGAACAACGATCCCCGCCATCAGGAGAACCAAAAACAACCGGCAATACACCCGCAGGTATTTCACGCCTGGTTCCGTAGTGTTAATGCCCGGTCCGGGTAATCTGTAATCAGTCCATTGACTCCCAGTTCCATTAACTTCCGCATCTCACTGCTTTCATTAACCGTCCAAACATTGACCATGCGCCCATGAGATTTTTCCTGTGAGAGAAACGCCTGAGTCATATCTGTATAATACGGATGCACTACCGCAGAAGACACCCACCGCCCAATCATTCCGCGCGCCAATGCACCCGCCCGGCCCGGCTGACAAAGCAGCGCCGCCGGAATTTCAGGTTTCCTTTTCTTTACGCTCAAAATGTTACCCGGCAAAAAGGAAGAAAACATCACCCAATCATCCAATGCATATTGATGGATGACACCCATTACTTTTTCAGCCAGCCCATCCTGAGGGCTTCGGTAATTCGTTAATTCAATGTTGATATAAATCCGGCGGCCAACGGTCTCAAAAACCTCTGCCAGGGTCGGTATTCGTTCATTGGAAAATTCAGCATTAAATTTACCGCCCGCATCCAGTTGCTGCAACTGTTCGATCGAATATTTTCGAACATCCCCCGTTCCATTGGTGGTTCTGTCTGTCGTTTGATCATGAATCACCACCGGAACCCCATCTCCGCTTAATTTGACATCCAGCTCAATCGCATCGGCTCCCAGATCAACCGCTTTTTTGAAAGCTGCCAGCGTATTCTCAGGAGCGTATCCGCTTGCCCCTCGATGCGCAAAAATAACCGGTTTTAAATAAGAATACAGTTTATTCATGATATACCTGCCTGAAAACACAAATGTGCAAAAGAGTGCAGCATATTTAAACCATCCCCCATGATTTTAAACCCATGATCATCCATGAGAGGGTTTTTATCCGGCACAAGCTTTTCTTCTTTTCAGATTATAGCATAGTGAATATTCCCTGTTGAAGTCCCAATTTTCTTTATTCGGTATAATCAGGTTATGAAACTCAGTGTAATCATCCCTGTATACAATGAAGCAGGCACCATCCGTGAAATTGTCAGGCGGACGGTCGCCACGCAACTGGTCAGTGAATTAATTCTGGTGGATGACGGTTCAACCGACGGCACCCGTGAAATTCTTCCGCAAATCCAGGCAGATATTCCCATTCAGCGAATTTATCACGCGAAAAACACCGGGAAGGGCAGCGCTGTCCGCAGCGGAATCGCCGCCGCGAATGGTGATCTGATTCTCATTCAGGATGCCGACCTGGAATATGACCCCAGAGAATACCCGGATCTTCTGAAACCCATTTACGATGATCTGGCCGATGTTGTCTATGGTTCCCGTTTTCTGGGGGGTGCCCGCCGGCCAATCCTCTTCTGGAATCGGGTAGCCAATTACATCCTGACCCTGACCACCAATATTCTCTATAACAATATACTCAGCGATATTGAAACCGGCTATAAACTTTTCCGGCGTGAAATTATCCAATCCCTTCCGCTGACTTCCAAACGGTTTGAGATTGAGCCTGAAATTACCGCCCGGATTCTGAAACAAAAAATTCGCCTGGTTGAAGTGCCCATTGACTTTTACCCGCGCGACTACAGCCAGGGAAAAAAAATCAAAGCCTGGGACGCCGTGATCGCATTCTGGACATTGATTAAATACCGTTTTGTAAATTAATGATCGCCCGCCGGGCGCAGATCTTTTATCATCAGTTGGGTTTGCTCTATGCCACGGTAAGTATTTTTGTCAAAGCTGTATGCCAGATCGATCCTGCGCGGCATGTCATCGGCCCAATAGCCCTGTCTGAAAGCGATCGCATCATAGACAACTTTATCCTGTTTTACCGTCATTTTCAGATGGCTTTCATCCGATCCAACTTTGCGATAATTGAGCACCTCAATATTCCGGGAACAGAAAATCGGTTCAGGGTTACTCTGCCCCAGCGGCTCCATCTGATCCAGCGCTTCAAACATTCTGCGCGGCTGCACCCGTTCAAGATTGAGTTCAGCATCGATGATCAGTTCAGGCTGCAAATCCAAACCCGTCAGGCAATCATGAACAATCTGTCCAAGCCGTTCTTTTAACGCCGCCCGCTGATCTGACGGTAAAGTAAACCCCGCAGCCATGGCATGGCCGCCATGATGATCAAAAAGATCAGCACATTGGTCTAACGCCTGAGTAATATTCAGCTCAGGAATCGACCGGCAGGAGGCACGAACAAAATCACCCGCATCATACCCCACAATCGCCGGCCGGTAATGGGCTTCTGTCAGCCTGGCAGCCACCAACCCCACCACCCCGATATTGAAAATCGGGTCAATCACCAGCAACAAATCTGAATTGGGCTGCCCGGCCAATATTTCTTCTGCTTTTTTCAGGTGCGAGCGGGTCAATTCCTGGCGCTCGCGGTTTCGATCGTCTAAAAGCTGCGCCAGTAAGCCCGCCTTCTGCATATCATTGGTAATCAGCAACTCATAGGCCATCTGTGCATTTTCAATCCGACCGGCTGCATTCAACCGCGGCCCCAACTGAAAACCAATATGATGAGCTTTCAACTTTTCAGAATACAGCCCCGATACCCCGGTCAATGCCCGCAGACCCGGCCGCCGCCCCAGACGCAACTGTAATAGCCCGGCTTTCACCAAAGAACGATTTTCCTGCACCAGGGGAACCACATCTGCCACGGTTCCAACCGCTACCAGATCCAGCACTTCTTCCGGCTGAATACGTCCATTCGGCCGGCTGGTCAGCAAAGCCTGCGCTATTTTATAAGCTACCCCCACCCCTGCCAGATGTTTATCCGGGTAGGTATCACCGGGCTGCTTTGGGCAGACAATAACCGCCTCATCCGGCAACATTTCAGCCGGTTCATGATGATCACTGATAATCATATCCATCCCCAGCGATCTACTATACGCAACTTCGGCCAGAGATCGAATCCCGCAATCTACCGTAATCACCAAATCAACCCCCTGCTCACGCAGCCGAAGAAGCGGTTCTTTACTTAACCCATATCCTTCTTCAAAACGATTGGGAATAAAACCAATGACCGAAACACCATAAGCCTGCAACACCTGAACCAGCAATGCCGTTGCTGAAACACCGTCTACATCATAGTCACCATAAACTGCCACCATCTGCTGCTGATCAATGGCCTGTTCAATTCGCTGAACCGCCAGCGTCATATTCTTCAGGAGAAACGGATCATACAAATCACCGCTGATCTGCAGATATTCCTCTGCCTGGCGTACATCCATAATTCCGCGATTAAAAAGAAGCTGCTGCAATGCCGGATCAAAATCGGCCAGCCTGGTCTGAATCATCTCTGGAACTTTGGGTAAAACCGTCCACCGTTTACAGGGCGGGTGTTGTTTTTCAACCACAATATACCTTTTTATTCAATATAGATCCTCGGCAAGCGGGCAGACATGCCGCAAATTACCTCATAAGGAATGGTTCCCCAAACATCAGCCAATTCTTCAACCGTGATTTTTTGATCTCCCTGGCTGCCAAATATCACAACTTCCTCACCAATCTTTGCTTCAGGCACATCATCCAGCGCCACCATACACTGATCCATCGCCACCATCCCGACAACCGGCACTTTTTTCCCATGTACCAGAATGGAAGAAGCATTCAAGATACGGCGAAAACCATCTGCATAACCAACCCCCACCACTCCAATACGCTGTTCGTGCGGCGTAAAGTAGGAATGACCATAGCTGACGCCCTGACCCGCCGGCAACGTTTTGATAGAGGTCAGGCGGGATTTTAAAGTCATTACCGGGCCAAATCCAGCCGGCAGCCATGTTTCATGAGCCATATTCAGACCATATAAGGCCATTCCGGAACGGACCATTGTATAGCCGGCCTGCGGGTAATTTACAATTGCCGCTGAATTACTGGCATGAATGACCGCCGGGCACAAACCATGATTACGGAGCGCATTCAAGACCTGATTAAATGTTTGAATTTGCTGATGGGTGGTTTCTTTTGACGGCTCATCGGCACAGGCAAAATGAGTAAAAACCCCCTCGACCATCAGCCCGGGCAAATC
This sequence comes from uncultured Leptolinea sp., assembly GCA_964511135.1. Taxonomy (GTDB): domain Bacteria; phylum Chloroflexota; class Anaerolineae; order Anaerolineales; family Anaerolineaceae; genus UBA4782. The sequence continues at coordinate 27,970 of CAZEEL010000002.1, forward strand.
AAAAATGCTCTTTGCAAAATCAGCATAATCTTTCAGATTATAGCCCAGCCGCCCCATACCGGTATCATACTTAATATGTACAACCGCTTTTCCTCCGGCATCCACCGCCTTTTCAGAATACATTCGGGCAGTTTCCAGATCATACACTGCCAGAGAGATGTTTTCATACACCGCAGTGGCAACATCCTGAGGAGGCGTAAAACCCATCACCAGAATACGTCCATCCGGGGCATTGGCACGCACTTCAGCCGCCTCTTCAATCCGGGCAACGCCAAACCAGTGAAGCCCTTCTTTACTGGCTTCTTTCACCATTCTGGCTTTGCCATGCCCATACGCATTGGCTTTAACAATCGCCATGACAGACTTTCCGCTGATGGTTTGAACCATTTGAATGTTTTTTCTAAACTGCCTGAGATCAATTTCAAGCCAGGTAGTAAAGTCGGCAGTACTCATGCGGGTTAGTATACCGCAACAAACAGAAGTTGTCTGACTTTTAGCCCCTCATGAAAAAATTTCATCCTGCATTTTGCATGATATGATTAAAGCATTATTGAATAAACACGAACCATGACAGAATGCCCTTTTTCGTTTGAACTGATTGCACAGGACGGCAATGCCCGAGCCGGTATTTTTCATACCCCCCACGGACATCTTTTAACGCCGATCTTTGCTCCCGTAGGAACCCAGGCAACCGTGAAAAGCATAACCCCGGCCCAGCTAAAAGAAATGGGGGCCGGTTTAATCCTCTCCAACACCTACCACCTCTTTTTACGCCCCGGAGCTGATCTGGTACACGAAATGGGAGGCCTGCACCGCTTCATGGCCTGGGATCAGCCCATTCTGACCGATTCCGGCGGTTTTCAGGTATTTTCACTGTCTGATACCCGTAAAGTGGATGAAGACGGCGTTACGTTTAAAAGCCATATCGATGGATCGATGAAACGACTGACACCTGAAATTTCCATACAGGTTCAGGAAAAGCTCGGAGCCGACATCATTATGGCGTTTGACGAATGCGCTGAACCCTATAATCAGCATTATATCCGGCAGGCAATGGATCGAACCCATCGCTGGGTTGAACGGTGTATAAACGCCAAAACCCGCCCGGACCAGGCGCTTTTCGGCATTGTGCAGGGCGGCGTCAATGCTGATTTACGTGAGCAGTCAGCAAAATTCCTGACCGCTTTGGATCTTCCCGGTTATGCAATCGGCGGTCTTTCAGTAGGTGAAACCAAAGAGGAAATGGCCCGTACTTTGGAAGTTGTCAACCTTTGCCTGCCGGTTCATAAACCCCGTTACCTGATGGGGGTCGGCATGCCTGAAGATTTGGTTGAAGGAATCGCACGCGGTGTAGACATTTTTGATTGCGTCCTGCCTACCCGACTGGCCCGCCATCAGGCAGCACAAACCCTGCAGGGTCGAATGATCCTGAAAAACGCAGTGTTTGCCCATGACCATCGCCCGATTGACGAAAGCTGCCCCTGCTATACCTGCCGCACTTTCTCACGGGCCTATCTTCGGCACCTGATCATTGCAAAAGAAATGCTGGCAGCCACACTGCTATCCATTCACAATATCACCACATTACTGCGCCTGACAGGTCTGGCCCGTCAGGCAATTATCGATCACCGCTACCAGGAATTTCGCCGCAGTTTCTATCAACAATATGCCGGATCTTATTCCCCATCTACGGAGTGTATTTCATGACCATTTTTCAGGCCATTCTACTGGGAATCGTTCAGGGATTAACTGAATTCCTTCCCGTTTCCAGTTCTGCCCATCTGGCGCTGGTACCCTTCTTCCTGAACTGGGAGTTGGACCCATCGGTTGTTTTTCCCTTTGATGTTCTGGTTCAGCTCGGCACCCTGCTGGCGGTTATCATCTATTTTTGGTCTGACCTGATCTCTATGCTGACCGGCAGCATCCGGGCCATTCGCCAACGCAGCCTGCACAACAACCCCGAGGCCCGGCTGGCCATCAGGGTTATCATCGCTTCCATTCCAGCCGGTTTGGCCGGCCTCCTTTTAAAAGATCTGGTAGAGGCCTCCTTCCATTCTCCTCTGGTGGTTGGTATCTTCCTCGGCATTACCGCCCTCTTTCTGTGCCTGGCAGAATGGCTGGGTAAACGCCTGAAAACCATTGATCAAATCAACGCCAAAAACGCTTTATGGATCGGGCTGGGTCAGGCGCTGGCCATCTTCCCGGGCATTTCACGTTCAGGGGCTACCATTTCTACAGCCATGCTGTGTAATTTCAAACGCGCAGACGCCGCCCGCTTTTCCTTTCTTATGAGCATCCCCATTATGCTGGCAGCCGGGGGGCTCAGCAGCCTGGATCTTCTTCAGATGGAAAATCTGAGCTCTTTTCTGCCAGCCATTCTGACCGGCACGCTTGTATCGGCTGTCGTCGGTTATCTCTCCATCCGCTGGCTGCTGGGGTACCTGAATAAGCATTCCTTCCGGGGCTTCGCACTGTACTGCATCATATTGGGAATCCTTACCATTGTCATCTCCATCCTTCGTTAAAAAACTCCTTGCGGTTTGTCTGACCCTGTGTCTCACAGGGTGCACCGCTGCCATTCCAGCGCCAACCCCTCAGCCAACGCTGACCACCTGGACCGTCCAGCTTAGCCCTGCCGTTACCTGGCTGCAGCCAACACTGACCTCGTGTGCCAGACATAATCCACAAACCGGTATTCTGGTGCAAATCGTTTCCCGCACCGCAATGGATTTCCATCAGGCAGATCTATCCATCGTCTGGGAAAATAACCCTGCCGATCTGCCGGTTTATTGGCTGGGCAACAGCACCCTGACCCTGATTGTCAACCCCCATAACGCGTTGCAGGCCATGCAGAGAGACGACTGGCAAAAACTGGTCAACGGTCAATTGCAAACCTGGGAGGGCATCTCTCCATCAGGCACAGATATCCAATGGTATTTAACACCCCCTGGAAATGAAGATTTCACCATTCTGCAACAGGCCAGTCAGACCAACCCAGCTTTTAATACCCAGGCCTGGCTGGTTCCTGAGGGAAGCGCCGCCGTACAAAAGGTTTCAGAAAATGAAAATGCAGCCGCCATGATTTCCAGCAATCTTCTGAACGATCAGGTCAAACCCATCGAAATCGAGGGGGTTGACCAGGCTGAACTTACCCGCCCTCTGCTGGCCGTCATGCTGAAAGAACCTTCTGATTGGCAGGCCCAATTTCTGGGTTGTGTATATGCAGCCCTGAATCATTAACCCGCGTTTTCACCCGGCAATGGCTGCCGCACACCGGCAGAAAAACACCGCCTCAACACACGGGCCAGAGGTATAACACAGCAGAATTACCGCCCCCCTGCAAAAGGTTTTAAAACCATCTTCGAGCATCACCCGAAAAACCATCCGCCGCACAGGCCAGGATGCCCTCTCCCGCCGTTCACCGCTTTTAAACGATCGAAAAAAACATCTGTTTGCATGACGATGCACGCTATAAAAAAATACTCACAGAAACAGACCGTACAGCCGTCAAACGAATCATTACTTTTCAGGTTGAACAATAACTTTCTCAGACAGAAAAGCCACAATGATAAACCCAGGTTGGGCCGCTTCAGATCGCTGACCGGATTCAACCAATCAAGCTGTTGCTTTCCAGACACTGGATCATGCAACACATGCTTCCGGTCACTGTTTGCAGATTGCACTTATATCTAGCCGCTCTATCCTTCTGATGAAAACCCCCTGACGAACCGCGTAACCGGATGTGCATGGAAGGAGGCCCCCCCCAAGGGTTTCCCTTCGTATTATTGACCCTGTCAGTCAGACGCCTGCGGTTCATTTGATCACCAGACCTTCAAGCTGACCCTGCAATCCATTCATGCTATAGCTGGCACAGCTATCCGGGTTAATCAGGAGCACTTTTGCTGCATTGGGATCATCCGTTCTGATGCTCACACCCAGCCAACCGGAGGAGGTCCAGGCAATGCCATTTGCGCCAATATTATCCAAAACCAAATGCATATCGCTGCCATCAGGGTGAACAAGGTACAGACTGCTGTTATCCTGGCCGCGGTAAGCAATCCATTTCCCGTCAGGCGAGAGCCTGGGGTTCAGGAATTTCGAAGTGCCATTCTCAATCGTAAAAAGCTCCCGGGTCTCCCCGCCATCCAGGTCACAGAAAAACACTTTCCAGGCAGACCTTTCGGCATAAGGCACCGCAAAATACAGCCTGTCATCCGGTGACCAGCCAATGACCGATGCGTAACTGAAATCAGAGATTCGACGCGCCGGAGTACCATCTACATTAACAACAAAGACGCCATCCATAGTGCTGTTGCCCATACTCACATAAGCGATCTGCTTTCCATCCGGAGACCAGTGCATATTGAAAGCGCCAACGCCCGGCAGAACTTTTTCCGTATGCGCAACCAGATCCATCACACGGATGCCATCTGCCGCCGGATATGCCACCTGACGGCCATCCGGTGAAATGATTCCCCAATTCGCATCTGCCGCCACGGTCTGCTTTCCGCTTCCATCCGGATTACAGAGGATAAGCCCCCACTTCCCCGAATGATTCAGCGCTTCATACATCAGAATCTTCCCGCTGAACAGGCCGGCTGGAGCCGGTTGCACCCGCTCGAGCGAGTCTGCCGACAGACACACCCCGGGCTGAAGCGTTGGATTGGCCGGTAAATCTGTACGAAGCGGGGCGGGAGACCATTGCCCCTCCCAGGTAACCGAATCACCGATTAAAACCAGGTTGGAAAGAGTAACCGTCAGCACACCGGTCGGAAGGCTCTCAAAGGCCAGACTGGTAGTGAAATTACCATTTCCACCACCACCACCACCTCCTCCTCCGCCAACGGGGGTATACTCCGCAATTTGCACACCGATGCTGTAAACTTTCGGGTCAACCTGAAAACTAAACAGGTAACTTCCCTGCGAATCGGCAGTGATTGAGTGCAGCGTCAGGATGTGATCATCCAGTTGAATCTGCCGGTTAAGATCCCATTTCTGACCCGGCTGCGGATTGGAACCGGCATCGAAGGTAAACCGTGCAGCGGTCTGAGCATCTGCCGAAAACAGCATGACCCCTGAAAAGTCAATCGTCAGGGGATAAACCAGCCCGGCAGCCCCGAATTGCGCTGCCCAACCGGTACCGCCTGGTTCCTGAAGAATCGCTTCATCAAGATCCAGCGGCCAGGTATAGGCGACTTTCTTTCCACGGGCGTCATGAATCTCCATGGCGCCAATCTGCTGAAAGGATTCACCGGGTCTGTCCGGAGGCTGAAAATTTCCGATCAGAATATAGCCATCACCGGTTTCAATCACTTTGGTCACACTCACCGAATGATCTTCCGGTGAGACCGTTGCGCTGCCGGCAGGAACATCCTGGGTTGGAGCCGATTGCGGAGAAGGTGTAAGTTCAAACACCGGCATGACGGTCAGGTCTGGCGGCGCAGGCACAAACCGCAGAGGCAACTCCCAGTTTTCCGGAGCTTTACCCGGCAAAGTATCAGAGATGCACGGAATCACAAAAACAACCTCGTTTACACCCCCGGGCACAGGTTCGTAACCATCCTTGATTTTGGCAAGTTGTGTCCCATCCGCAAGCCTTAAATATTCACCCGACCGGCAGCCGACTGCAGACTCAAGGTCCGGATAGGCTGATCGGGGAACGCCAAAAACACGATAGGTAATTTGAGCCCTGTCACCGGTCAATGTCGCGGAAGTTACCGTAACCGTGATTCCATCACGTGTGAGACTGACCGGCTCGGCCAACACCCGAACAGGGCGGCTCTGATCCACAATTCCCACCCCTGGAATGTAACCAATAAGTTTCAGAAACTCCGCATAAACACGCTGCGGACCAATCATCAACATGCCGATCATCATCAGAAAAAAAATCGCGAGAGCCGCAGCCCATGCCGGCCGCAGCCCAAAGAAAGTATGACGTTTTCGGGATTTTGCAGCCGCACGTTGCATCAAATCACGATATACCTCATCAACAAATCCGGAACGGATCTCAGGTACTCCGAAAGACTGACGAATTCTCTCTTCAAACTGAGGCGTTGAGTACTTCTCATTCATTTGCAACCTCCAACTGGCTGTTCAACCGTGCCAGCAACCGATATGTTGATTTTTTAACCGCTTCCTCATTGCGGTGAAGGATGTAAGCGATTTCCGGAAAACTCATCTCGGCCAGAAATCTCAACCGAAGCAGTTCCAGGTCTTCTTCGGGCAACGCACGGATAAGACCAGCCAGGCTTGCCGTTTGCTCCGATCGAATGACCCCGTATAACAGATCATCTTCCACAGGGATATCCTCAACTTCAACAGTGAATGCCGGATTCGTCTGCTGACGAAAATAATCCATGGCTTTATTGCGCGCAATCGTAAACAACCAGGAAGCGAAATGCCCATCCTGACGAAATTTGTCAAATGATTCAAACGCAAGCAGAAATGTTTGAGCAGTGATGTCTTCAGCATCATGTACATTCCCAATCCGGCTGTACAGATATCGAAAAACCTGTTCCACATAAAGCTGATACAACTCCCCAAATACCCTGGGGTCCTGTCTTGCAGCTTTGATTATTTTTAATTCATCGGTCTCACGTTTGATCTTTTCAGATTTCAATGCAATACTGCTTTCTGCCATACAATTCCTTTCCGATCGTGACCACGATGCCCGGCCGGGAAGTTGGACGCTGATCTCTATAAGTAAGTCGGAAAAATATGGCAAAGGGGACAAAACAGATTATTCAATTATGAACTCCGGGGTGTTTTCTGACAAGGATTTATGGATGTGTGTTACGGGTGAAATCACCCGCCCATACCGGAAGGAAATCAGCCATCCGATGAAGATTCTTACAGGAATTGGGTTCTTAATTGACGGAAAATTATAAACTGTGTATAATTATTATTTGCAAATATAAATCAGGAGTCATGTATGGAAGAGGGTGCCCCCGTGTCGTCAGAGCAGATGGAAGAATTAAAATCAAAACAGCAATTTACAGGAAAGGTATTAAAAACCAGTTTAGCTGGCGCTCTGATTGATATCGGAACATCGAAACCAGCAGCGATTCATATTTCACAAATGGTTTCCGAGAAAGAAGGGGAAACGATTCGAAATGTGGATGATATTTTAAAACCAGGTCAGGAAGTAACCGTCTGGGTTCGCCGGGTGAAAGATAACCGGGTTGAACTGACCATGATCCGGCCTTTGGAACTGGAATGGCGCGAAATTAAACCCGGGATGACCGTAAAAGGTAAAGTGGTTCGCCTGGAAAAATTTGGCGTTTTTGTTGAAGTCGGTGCAGAGCGGCCAGGTTTGGTTCATGTCAGTGAAATGTCTCATGGTTTTGTAAAGACCCCCGGTGACGTTGTTAAAGAAGGGGATGAAATTGAAGCTCAGGTACTGGATGTTGATCGCCGTAAAAAACAGATCAAACTCAGTATGCGAGCTTTAATGCCTGAAGTAACCCATGAAGCAGGCGCAGAAGAAGCTGACAAAAAAGATGTCGAAAATGTCAGACCGAGCAAAGGAAATAAACATGCCCGGGCTGAAAAAGAGGAATTGGATACCGAAATTACCCGTACCAAAGATGGAAACATCCTCATTCAGGGTGAACCGGATCTAACCGTAATGGAAATTGCCTGGAATGAAGCTCAAATGAAAGCCAAAAGCCGACGTCAGGAACAAAAAGCAAAACATCGCCGCGGCGTTGGTTACGAAGACGAACGGGATGACATCCTTTACAGAACACTTGAACACAAAAGTCGCTCAGGTCAGTAAGCGATGAATCATCAAAAGAAATTTCAAATTCATTTTTGATGTGTACGTGGGGAGGGCCCAAAAACAGCCCTCCCCATTTCTTTGTGAGCATACAATCAGAAGGAGCAGCGATGGATACAAAATATATCTTTTTCACAGGTGGAGTCGTCAGTTCCGTAGGGAAAGGTGTTACGGCTGCTGCAGTAGGAAGACTTTTAAAAGAACGCGGCTATTCAGTGGCTGTTCAAAAGCTGGATCCTTATATTAATGTTGATCCCGGAACGATGAGCCCATATCAGCATGGAGAAGTCTATGTTTTGGATGACGGCGCTGAAACAGATCTGGATTTAGGGCATTACGAACGCTTTGTTGACATTCGCCTGACCAAAGTCTGTAATATGACCACCGGGCAGATTTATGCCGAAGTAATCAGCCGGGAACGACGGGGGGATTACCTGGGCGGCACAATTCAGGTTGTGCCTCACATCACCAATGAAATAAAACGAAGAATTGGCCTGGTTGCCAAAGAAACCGGCGCAGAGATTATTTTGGTAGAAGTTGGCGGTACGGTAGGCGACATCGAAGGTCAGCCATTTTTAGAAGCAATCCGTCAACTCCGCAGTGATCTTGGCCGTGAAAATACCATGTATATTCATGTTACCTGGCTGCCATTAATTGGCGCTACCGGCGAATTAAAAACCAAACCTACCCAGCACTCTGTCAGAGAGTTACGGTCGGTGGGTATTTCTCCGAATATGATCATTGCACGGTCTGATCATCCCGTAGACAGTTCGTTACCGGGAAAAATAGCCCTTTTCTGCGATGTTGAAGAGCGTGCAGTGATTCCAATGGTTACTGCAGACGTTCTCTATGAAGTGCCATTAATCCTTGAAAAAGCAAAAGTTGGCGAATATATTTTAGAGCGCTTCAAACTTGAACCCCGCAAGACACCCGATTGGACTGCCTGGGAAAACCTGGTGAACGAAGTTCGGCGCAAAAAACCGGTCGTTGATATTGCTCTGGCAGGCAAATATGTTGAGCTGCATGATGCCTACATGAGTGTGCGCGAAGCTTTAAATCATGCGTCTCTTTCGCTGGGTGTAGAATTAAACCTTCACTGGATTTCTTCCTCTGAATTGGAAAAAGGAAAACAGTGGGACGAATTAAAAAGCTGTCATGGTGTGCTGACCCCAGGCGGTTTTGGCAGCCGGGGAATTGAAGGAAAAATCCAGGCCATTCGGTATGCCCGCGAGCACAATGTACCTTATCTGGGGCTTTGCCTGGGGATGCAGTTGATGATGGTTGAATTTGGCCGTTACATATTTGCGGATGAAGATGTGAACTCTGCTGAGTTTGATCAAAATGCAAAAATTGCAGTGATTGACCTGCTGCCGGAACAAAGAGAGATTAATGATCTTGGGGGTACCATGCGACTGGGACTCTATCCGTGCGATCTTATCCCGGGAACCAAAGCCGCCAATGCCTATCAGGTTCATCATGTTAAAGAACGGCATCGCCATCGTTTTGAGTTTAACAATGAATACCGCCAGATTTATTCCGAGAAAGGTATGATTTTCTCCGGGCTGTCTCCGGATCATCGTCTGGTAGAAATTGCTGAATTAAAAGACCATCCCTTTATGCTGGGCTGCCAATTCCATCCGGAATTTTTATCCCGCCCCAATCAGCCGCATCCTTTATTTGTTGCTTTTATCAAGGCGGCCTGTGAACAAAACGGGATTGAATACAGAAAATAGTTTTAACCTGTAAGAAACTTTGATTTAAATCAGATTTATTTTAGTGGAAGAAAAAGAGGTTACGATGGAAAGTTATATTGAAGATGTTTTTGCACAGGAGATCTTGGATTCTCGCGGCAATCCTACCATAGAAGTTGAAGTGTACTTAACGGATGGCAGTCATGGAAGGGCTGCGGTTCCCTCAGGAGCCTCAACCGGAGTGCATGAAGCGCTGGAACTGCGCGATGGTGATAAAAGCCGTTTTGGCGGCAAAGGGGTTCAACAGGCCGTTGATCATGTAAATGATGAAATTGCCGATGCCATCTCAGGCTGGGACGCTCTGGATCAACTGGGAATTGACCAGGAACTGATTGACCTCGATGGTACCCCCAATAAATCCAGGTTTGGAGCAAATGCTATTTTGGGAACCAGTCTGGCTATTGCCAAAGCAGCGGCTGATTGTGTGGGCATGCCCCTGTACCGTTATATTGGCGGCATGTATGCCCATGTCCTGCCGGTTCCAATGATGAACATCTTAAATGGCGGCGCCCATACCGGATGGCAGTCTACGGATGCCCAGGAATTTATGGTTATGCCGTTTGGTGCGCCTACTTTTGCCGAGGGTGTACGCTGGGGAGCAGAAATTTACCATGCGCTCCGGTCGGTATTAAAAGCGCGGGGTTATACCACTCTGGTCGGGGATGAAGGCGGGTATGCACCTGCATTAAAAGCAAATGTTGAAGCCGTCGAAGTTATTTTGGAAGCCATTGCAAAAGCCGGCTTCAAAGCCGGAAAATCTTTGGGTGACGATGTAGCCATTGCGCTTGACCCGGCCGCTTCTGAATTGTTTGAGGAAGATACCCGGCTGTATAACCTTCGCAAAGAAGGGAAAAAGCTTACCAACGTGGAAATGCTGGCTTTCTGGAAGAATTGGGTCGATCAATTCCCCATTGTCTCGATTGAAGACGGCTTTGCCCAGGATGACTGGGAAGGCTGGAAAATGTTTACCCAGGAGATGGGTGATCGCCTGCAAATTGTTGGAGATGACCTTCTGGTGACCAACCCTGCCAGAGTAGCCAAAGCCATTGAAGAAAAAGCCTGTAATTCTTTGCTGGTCAAAGTAAATCAGATTGGCAGTTTGTCTGAAACCATCAAAGCAGTGGATATGTGCCATCGGGCTGGCTGGACAGCCGTCACTTCTCACCGTTCAGGTGAAACAGAAGATACGACCATTGCAGATCTGGCCGTCGCATTAAATACCGGGCAGATCAAAACCGGCGCCCCAGCCCGTTCAGATCGGGTGGCCAAATACAATCAATTAATCCGAATCGAGAATGAACTGGAAGACACTGCACGGTATGCTGGTTGGAATGCCCTGAAACAGGTAAAGTAGCCGTTATTTGTTTTGCCAACAAAAACTTTTATAGAATGAACAGGCCGGTGATGTCAGCCGGCCTGTTCTCTTTTCTTTAGAAAACTTACCGAGCGATATGTTACAGGCGTCATGAGGGCTTCAATAACAACCTTGAAAACATAATTGGTAATTACCAGTGACCAGAATAATTCAGCCGGAAAAACTTTAAAAAGAGTTGCAACTCCAATGAATGCCAGACTGTCCAATGCTTCTCCGATCAGGGTACTGCCGATGGTGCGCATCCATAACCAGCGCCCCTGAGTCGCTTCTTTTATTCTTACCAGTGTTATCGCATTACTCAAAGATCCAATGATGTATCCCGACAGACTGGCAATAACAATTCCGCCGCTGATCATTCCGCCAAAAATTGCCTGATACGCGCCCTGCCCGGCATAAGCTTCCCAGTTCGCTTCACCAGGCAGAAGGCTGACTCCCCATAAAACGATTGCGCTGAAAGCCAGGCAGGCAAAACCAACCCAAATAACCTTACGGGCATTGCGATATCCGTAGACCTCAGCAAGAACATCGCCGAATATATAAGACACGGGAAATAACAGCGTGCCGGCGTCAAAAGACAGTTTAAAGGATCCAAATCGGATTCCCCAATCAATAATCTTGGCTGATGAAGCAATGTTACTTATGATGAGCGTCGTAACAAATAAGGTCATCAGGATGTCAAGATATCGAAAAGGATGGGATGAGGGGATGTCTTTTGTTGTATGAGTCATCGTTTGCTGAAATCCAATAATTCCAGGGTATATTTACTGACCATTTTCCATTGCTCTGCCGCAGTAATAGAAGCCTGGTCATCATTGGCAAGCTGGCCAAAATCTCCAAACTGAGAATGATTTCCGCCAACCAGCGGAGTCCACTTTGTTGAGGAAGGCAGTTGTTCCTGATATTCTCTGATCTGCTCCGGTGTAATAATACCATCCTGATTTCCATAGATCAGAACGATATTTAACAGGCTGCTGTCCAGACGAACAGAAGGGTTTAAGACAGGGGCCCAGAGAACCAGCCCGGACAGTTGGGTCTCATATTGCATGGAGAACCGGGCTGCGGCGTCTGCTCCGGCTCCATGACCGCCAATGACCCATTTTTCAATCTCAGGGAAGGCCTGGATAATCTGACCGGCTTTTTTCACCCCAAAAGAAGGCTGATTGAAAGGCATGTCTGGAACGATAATCAGGTAACCCTGCGATGCTATCCTTTTCAAAACCGGAGTATATGCCTGATGCTCAACATTCTTTTCAGCATAAAAAATAAATCCGGTTTTCGGTGTTGTATTCAGAGGGGTAAAGATAAGCCATCCGGGAGTAGAGGTAACTTTCACGGTCAGATCACTGGATAATTGCTCAACAGCCTGTCTGCCCGGTTGAGCCGGAAAGGCCGTTAACAATGCAAAGATCATGGTTCCGGATGTAACGACCAGAAAAAGGATGATGGAGACCTGTTTGAGATGGACTGTTTTTTTCAGCAATGGAACGCTCATTTCAAATATGGTTATTTTATTAATCCCCTGGCCTGTTCCCATATTGCCATGAACATATCCGGGGTTAATCGGCCGGTTTGGGTATTTTGCCGGCTGGGATGATAAGAGACCAACAACCAGGGTTTGTTTTCTCCCAACGGGTAAAAAGCGCCGTGTGAAAAAGTAAACTGTCTGGAGGCTGTCTCAGGGCGATAAAGACGAATCATTTCGTCGAACGCAATTTTCCCCAGGGCTACAATGCCCTGCAGTGTATTCAGCATATTCATTTCTCTGATTAAATAGGGCAGGCAGGTTTTTATCTCAGAGGGGGTTGGTTTGTTATCAGGCGGGGCACAGCGACAGACGGCGCTGATGAACAAGCCGGTAAGGCTCAGAGCATCCTCTTTTGATCTGGCAGTCGGCTGACTGGCAAACCCGGTTTCGTACAGGATGCGGTATAGAAAATCACCGGAGGCATCTCCGGTAAACATTCTGCCGGTACGATTTGACCCATGTGCGCCTGGAGCCAGCCCTACGGCCAATATTTTGGCATGGGTATCTCCAAAACCGGTTACGGGTTTGCCCCAATAGGCTTCTTCACGCCAGGCTTTTCGTTTGGTCTGGGAGATTTCTTCCCGCCAGGCAACCAGGCGGGGGCAAAGCCGGCATTGGATAAGAAGTTGGTTATGTGCTTCCCATTGTTGGCAGTCAGCCATGATTGTCCTCTGCAATTTTTCTTCACTGGATTAACATGGCATCTCCAAAGGAATAAAACCGATATTCCTCCTGGATGGCAGTCCGGTAGGCGCTCAGAATATGTTCACGACTGCAAAAGGCGCTTACCAGCATAATCAGAGAAGATTTTGGGAGATGAAAATTGGTGATCATCGCATCGACGGCTTTAAACGGATACCCCGGGTAGATGAACAACCGGGTAAAGTCGCTGAATGCAGTTACACGACACGGTGAAGTTGCCGCCTGCGCGGCGGTTTCGAGGGTACGCACCGATGTCGTTCCAACGGCAATAATTCGTCCGCCCGCCTGAACCGCCTGGTTGATCGCACAGGCATTTTCAGCATCCAGCTCACACCATTCACTGTGAATAATATGGTCTTCAACCAATGCTTCATTAACGGGCTGAAAGGTATCCAGCCCGACATGCAGGGTTACCCTGGCGGTTCGAACACCAGCCTGACTGAGTCTTTGTAACAGACTTTCAGTAAAATGCAGGCCGGCTGTTGGCGCAGCGGCCGATCCCGGGGTTTTTGCATAGATCGTCTGATATCGTTCCGGATCATGAAGGGGCGTGTGAATATATGGAGGAAGCGGCATGTTTCCATGCTGAATTAAAAAGGATTCAATGGGCTGGCTGAATTCCAGCACCCGGCGGGCTCCATCTTTTTCCTGGACAATGGTTGCCCATAAGCCATTTTGAAGCTTTAATTCACTGTTCAGACGGATGTGTTTACCGCCAATCAGAGCTTCCCAACGGGTTGGCCCCTGTTGTTTTAAAAGCAGAATTTCAGCTTTTCCGCCGGTAGCTTTTTGCGCAAAGATACGGGCAGGAATAACCCGAGTCTGGTTAAGTACCAGAATATCATTTGATTTCAGAAAGTTTCCGATTTCGTAAAAGTGAGAATGCTGCAGATTTCCATCCCTGCGGTTCAAAACCAGCAAACGGGATGCATCCCGCGGTTCAACGGGAACCTGAGCAATTCGCTCGAGAGGCAGGTTGTAATCAAAATCAGATGTTTTCATGAAGGGAACATAAAACCGTCACAGCAATTTTGGCTGTTTATCGTCTTCTTTCTGAGGGTACATGTTTAAATGTTTGCAGGCAAGATCGGTAGTCATTCGCCCCTGTGAGGTACGATCAAGAAAACCCAGTTGCAGCAGGTATGGTTCAACAACATCCATGATGGTATCGGGCTCTTCACTGATTGACGCAGCAATGGTATTCAAACCCACCGGGCCGCCGCCATATTTGGTGATGATGGTACTGAGAACCTTTCGGTCAATATCATCCAGCCCCAGAGAGTCTACATTCAGCAGGCTGAGCGCATCATGGGCAATCGCCTGCGTAATCACCCCATTGCTTTTTACCTGAGCAAAATCTCTGACCCGCCGCAACAGACGCAGAGCTACCCGCGGGGTGCCCCGCGCCCGCAGGGCGATTTCTTCAACCCCGCCGGCTTCAGCAGTTACCCCAAACAATCCGCTTGCCCGGTTGATAATTAATTTCATGGCGTCCAGATCATAATAATCCAGCCGATATACAACGCCAAATCTTGCCCTTAATGGGGCACTGACCAGCGCCAGACGGGTAGTAGCCCCAACCAGGGTAAACCGCGGCAGTTTCAGGCGCAGAGAACGGGCGGAAGGACCTTTGCCAATAATGATATCCAGTGAAAAGTCTTCCATGGCCGGGTAGAGAATTTCTTCGACCAGTTTTCCCAGACGATGAATTTCATCAATAAACAGAATATCTCCAGCCCGCAGGTTGGTGAGAATTGCCGCCAGGTCACCCGGGCGTTCTATAGCCGGACCGGCAGTTATTTTAATGTTTACTTTCATTTCATTGGCAAGCACCCCTGCCAGGGTGGTTTTTCCCAGACCGGGGGGGCCGTAGAACAGAACATGATCCAATGGCTCATTGCGGTGTTTGGCAGCCGCAATTAAAATTTTCAGATTTTCCCGGATTTGTTCCTGTCCGATAATTTGACCCAGGCTCTGCGGTCTTAATGAAACTTCCTGATGGTCTTCCGGCCTGTTCTCAGGGGTAACCAGACGGGATTCTTGATCATTCATTCCTGGATTATACCCCAGCAAAGAAAAGGTTTTTGAGGAATTGCAGTCTTCCTGTTTCAATCATCCCTGCGGCAGACTTTGCTGTTTTTCAATCTTTGGTTGGTCTTGTTTTTATCCGGGGCTTATGCTTTACGAAAGCATATGTTGCGGCATTGAACACTGTGTCAGGTGGACACTGTACAACAAAGGACACACCTGATTATAAATAGATGTGTCCTTTGTTTATCCTGTTTGGCTGCGGTCGTGACATAAAAACAACCACCGTCTACAACATGGCTGCAAAGAATTCAGGATAAAAAGTCTGAATGGTTAAATTTATTTCACGGGATGGATGCCGGATTGCCGAATTGCACCCAATTTTATTTTCCAGGGAGCCCAGACAAGGATCAAACCTCCAAGCATAAGCGCAGTGCCAGTAATACTCATCGAAACATGGAAAGCATCTGCATAGTTGGTTCCATTCCAGGTATGGGTAGGTGCCATAAAATACTGGATGGAAAGAGTCAATATGCCAACGATGATCGCCGCTGCACCGCCTGTTCGGTTTCCGGAAGACGGAGAACGGGAAAAATCAACGCCCTGCCAGAGGACGGGTATGCGAAACAGCAGGAAAATAATCAGAGTTAATACTGTGGTGTAAACCACGGCATCTACCGGCATGGATTTTCCCCGCAGGGTGCGCGAAGCAACAATATGAATGACACCGATCACTATGCCAGCTACGAGTGTGTAAAGTGTGTCGCGGTAGGCCTGGGGCGCTCCTCGAACGAGCAAAACTGTTGCGCGAATACCAGCTATGCCAATGATAATTCCGGTCAGCACAAACAGGATATACAACCATTGAAACGATGCCAGCGGAGCCAGGGTATCCCAATTAGTGGGAAAGAGTGCAGCACAGGTAGTTCCTACCCCACCCAGAAGGGTAAAACCGGCAGTGAGTGCCATGAATATGATTCCGATAAAACGCAATGCTTTGGCAAAAAAACTGTTTTGAGACATATTTACCTCCAGATCAAAATATGGCTTGAAAAGACCTGCAAGCCCTGATAATGTTTTGAATTAACTGAGCGCGAAACCCATCACAAAAGCGGTTGTTGTCAGCAGCAGCAATCCGGGAAGAACGTGTAAAATCGTCTTTTTGGGAAAAATTGGTTTTCCGGCTTTCAAAAACGAGAGCAACAGACCGCCAATGCTGATCAAAGCGCCGCCCAAACCAACCAGAGCAAAACCAGGTTTCATGGTCCCGTTGGCTGCCAGAATGCTGGGCAGCAGGAATATGATCAGCCCGGCAAGACCGTGAACGAACGCAAGGGTGATCGTTGGCAACATGCCGGGCATTGGAAAAGAGCGTGTAATCAGGATGGCAAGAAAACCGGCAATTACGAAACTCAGGTACAGGCTGCGCCATGTCTCAAGATGTTCCCAAACCAGGCCCAGAGAAAGGGAAAGAGGAATGATCGTTGAGATGATGATAACAACCGTGCTGTCAAGAATTTCAAAACCCAGGATTATCATTAATAGACCGGCAACCAACAGTACGCCAAAACCAATGGTGTAGGCGATGATGGGAACATTGCCCAGTCCATTGATTCCTACAGCTACCTGATATGCGGCAAGCAAACCGGTAATAAGCAATAAAACACGATCCAGTATGGATATTTTGGTTATCATCATAATCAGATCTTCTTACATATTTGCAGATGGTGTCTTAAATATATGTATGGCATTTTTCACTAGATCGTCAGAAGAAACATAGATGAAAGCATGTAGAGTGAGGCATACTTGAACAGACCAAAGTTAACACACTCGGATGGGCGGGCTATGGTAGCAAACGAGAGCAACAATAACCCGGCAGAGAGGACCGCCATCAGACGCAGTGAGCCAGCCTGAACGCCAATCATCACCCCGGCTACGCCAATGCTGGCCGCTGCAATGATGGCCGAAAGCGCAATAATCGCTCTGGTGGTTTCGAAGTTAAAAGTGGATGGAAAAGTAGGCACTTTGGCGGCCTGGTAATCCTCGAAGTAACGCATCGAAAAAGTCAGGATATGAGTCGGAATCCAGAACAGGATAGACATTGTGAGCAGAATTCCCGTCAGATCAATCCGGCCGGTGGCGAGGGCACGTCCGGCCAGGATTGGCATGCCTCCTGAAATTCCGCCCCAAACAATGCTCCAGCAGGTACGGCGTTTTAGCCAGATGGTATATACAATTACGTCAAAGAACAACCCGGCAAAAACTACCAAACCAAAAAGCGGTTGGATTGCTGCAGCCCAAACCACTCCTGCTGCTGAAAGTACGATTCCCAACCGAAAAGCTCCCTGCTGGCTGATTTTTCCAGAAGCCAGCGGTCGGTTATGGGTACGGTCCATAACACGATCAATGTCACGGTCATACCACATATTCAGAATGGTTGATCCGCTGATGGCTAAAAACAGGCTGACACACAGCCCCAGGAAAACAGGCAAATGGAAAGGGGTGTGAGCACTGAGATAGCCTGCGATACCGGTAGACAACAACAGCCCGGTTTGCGAGGACTTAATCAACGGCCAATAGAGGCCGATTCTTAATTTCAGATTGTGGATTCTGGATAAGGGCTTCATAAGTGGCTACTCCGGGTAAATCTTCAGTTTTGCAGGCGCAGAGATTCATTATTTCACACACCGGAATCCAACACCCGGGCTGAAATACGTCGGTGTGGCGTTATTGCGTACCCAGATGCGTAAGTCCATAGCGTAAGTGTCTTTTGAGCCTCCGCGCATAAAGCGGTAGTGCATCCCTTCATAAACGTTGGCTGTCCATTGCCAGACGTTCCCGGCCATATCATAAAGTCCGTAGGGGCTGGCATTATTCAAAGTGGTGTATTCTCCATAGGTTTTTCCATTATAAAAACCGACCGGGCTGGTACGGGAACCAAATGAAGTCATGCTTTCAAAGGGGTCTCGGCTGGCATAAAAATTGGCACGGTTCAATGCCATTTCTTCACCCCAGGGCAGGGCGCGCCCATCAGTACCCCGCGCAGCTTTTTCCCACTCCTGCTCGGTGGGCAGACGCCCCCCGATTGAGCTGCAATAGGCCAGAGATCCAAACCAGGTGACATTGGTCATCGGATGATTTTCATAACCGGGGTTGGCCGTGAATTTCACACCATCAAATGTGAAACGTGAAGCCGGGTCTTCAAGCGGGATGATGATCCAATCGCCAGCTTCGATTTTTTCTTCATGTTTGACACCGTGGAAGGGATCGCCGGGATAAAAGCCAACCACGGCCTTTTTTCCGTTAAACTCACCCATTTTCACGTCACCCTTTGCCAGCGCTTCTGTCAAATAGGCAGTGTACTGATTGACGGTAACATCTGTAATCATTATTTCGTAATCGTAATCAATGACGAATGGTTCAGCTTCCTGCCCTGCAAGAAATTCCCCTGCCGGTATTTTGGCCCAGGCGGTTGGATCTACACCTGTATCGACAGTGAGAATTGGAGCGTTCAAGTCCACCGTAGCACATCCGCCCAGTAAAGCCGCGATCAAAACAAGGAAAAAGAAGCGCTTCATCATTTCACCTCCTGAGATAATTCGTGATCAACTTCTTTTGACCAGCGTCCTTTGCCTTTAAATAAATCCAGCAGGCGCCAGACCATAACAATGGCAAGGATGACGAGCAGCATTCCCAACCCAATATCTATCAGGAGCATGACCGTATTCACCAGCGGTTGTTGGGCAGCTTCGCTGACCATGAGACGTTTCATTTCGAAGATGGTCACCGCAGCAAAGGCGATATCAGAGAAAATGATGATTGCCCAGCCGTAAATTTTACGGAGGGTGCCTTTCAAGCCGATCATATCACCGTAATAGAGCAAAATAATCGTGGCGACAATAGCTGACAGTACGTGCCAGTGCCCGGTCAATTCGATCCGCTCTTCACGGGCAGGCCAGACACGGAAAATCTCGTCCAATCTGATCGCCATAAAAATACCGATGCCGCTGGTGGTGAAGTTCATGAACAGCATCTGCCAGGTGGGGCCAAAGCGCAGCGGATCATTGATCAGGGCAGAAACTTTTTGTCCGAAGGTTGGTTTTTCAAACCTGGCTGTACCTTCGCGGATGAGTTTTGCCCAACTCCAAACAAGCAACAATAAAGCTGCAAGCATAGACGGGGTTGCGCCAACATAAATGATCATGTGAGCTACCGGTTGGAATGGAGTGACTACGCCCCACACGCCCACGCTGAGTACAATCGCACCCAGAATCATCAGTGGCATGGCAATTTTGTGCAGAATACCTTTAAAATCAAGCCATCGGCCAATGATCAACGTGATCATGACACAGATAAGCGCCAGCATGATATGCAAATGGCCAATGACGGAAAACTGCATCGCTGTTTTTTCAGGGAGACGAATGATGTTTTCGGCCAGAACCGTCTGGAAACCATTGCCAAAGTATGCACCGGGAACAGCACCAAAAAGCACTGAGATGAGAGTTGTCAGGGCTGTGGTGAAAAATGCGGCGCGTTCCATGTCAAAACCTTTGATCGATGCGTAAGTCGGATCCGGCTGGTTATATTCCTGATTCCAGGGCCATAGAGCAACTGTCAGCAAAACACCGGCGAAAAAGATCAGGCTCAGACCGGTAATATACAGAGCATGCAGTGCCCAGTTGTGACCCCAGTAGGCGAAGCCCATGCCGAAGACCATGGCCAGAATATAGCCCACTGTAATGAGCACGCGCACCGCAGTAACGTAGAAAGGCTTCATTCGAATCAGGCTGGTGATCATGTAGACCTCGATGGCCACGACGGCCATCGCGATGGAGTGATACAGGATGATGATGCGGCCTTCGCGCTCAGCCTGGACAATTTTCATCCCCAGATTTTTAATGACCCAATCACGAACACCCATCTCGGCCATTGGGCCAGAGAGCATCCCGAACAGGGCTGTTTCCAGACCGATCATTGCAATCGCGACCAGAATCAGGCCTTTGGTAGTTTTGAACAAATAGTTAAAGCGGGTTTGGAGAAAACGCATGGATAAGGCTCCTTTTCTGCTTCCACCCAGCCTCCCCCGAATAAAGACTGCTTTTTTATTATTTATGGGAGGCGCTTCGCATCATTTTGGCGAAGATACTCGCAGGCGCAGCGGTGGTTTATATCTCAAAATAGCATAAATCGACACAAAAGTCTTTGACTTTTGTCAATTCGACAACCGTTCAGGTTACTTTTTGATACTTTTCACAAATTGGAAATGAATGACAGGATTCTTACCCGGATTGGTCTGTTCTACCGGGCTTCATTCATGTTGCCTTACCAGAAAGCTTTGTCGTTTTTTCACCAGAGGTGAAGAATGGCAGGTAAAATAACCGGTCTGAATGCCTGTATGATTTCTAAAGATTCAGTTCAATCTGGGCCAGGCAGGCCAGTTTATCTGGCTTTGAAATAAGGATTTCAGTCCGATTGGAGCTAATCAGCCCCTGTGCCTTGAAGGTCTTCAATGATCGACTGATGGCTTCCGGAACACAGGCAATTCGCCCTGCCATTTCGTTGATTGAATGTTCGCGGCGATTTATGGGTTGCTTGCCATACCTGCTCAGATCTAAAAGCAGCTTGGCCGCACGTGATAACACAGATCGAAACGATAAATCTTCATACTGTGTCAACATTGCCCGATAGCGTATTGCCATCACCCGCAACAATCCCAACCCCAATTGTGGATACTGATTAATTAACGCCTGAAATGAACTGTGACTGATTTTCCAGAATTTACAATCCTGTACTGCAATAGCCGTCATTGGGTTGAGACCACCATCCAAAACCGCTATTTCATTGAACATAATTACCGGGGTAATGATACTAATGATATTGACCTGTCCCTGCGGTCCCGTTTTGCACAAATGTACCTGCCCGCGAATGAGTACATGCATTCCAGCGCAAGCTTCATTTTCTCTGAAAATGATCTTCCCGCCACGAAAACGGCTTATCTGTCCGCTTGCCACAATGGTCTTTAAATCCATATCCGTGAGACATTCAAAAAATCGAACAGACCGTAATTTCTCAGTCAGAGAATGTAATTCATCCATGTCCGTATTATACGAGAAAATATTATTAAGATCGTGGTTTTTGTGAATACAAAACAGTCATTATGACGTGCGTAATTTACCTGTTCGCCGGATGTTGTTTATAATATACAGATATAATACTTCATGAAACGCATCAAAATAATGCAGGTGCACGCTTTTTTCTGTCCGTTAATGGGCAGAATGGATAACTAAAGGATACTGTGTGAGAAGAATAGATCAAACCAACCTCATCCTGCGGCGCAGGCGGCGTACAGATACCCGCGTAAAAAGGTTTGAACGCTGGCAAAATCAGGCCGGGGCGGCGCTGGCTTTGTTATGTTCGCTGATACTGCTCAGCGGTCTCTTTTTGGGAGCATCTCTGATCCATCGAACCTGCCAAAACCTGCCGTCTGTTCAATCTTTGGAGTTAACTTTACAGTCAGATCAGCAAAACCGTACCCCTACCCAAATTTATGATCGCTCCGGCAGCATATTAATTGCAGAGATTCCCAACTACCCGGTCACAGGAAACTATATTTATCTTGGTTCCACACAGAACAACCCCTTTCCCCGTTCTCTCCTGAATATATGGGTCAGCGTAATTCAGCCTGACTTTTGGGTCAGCCCGGGCTTTCACATGGATCACTGGCAGGATGCCCAGGCAGTTACTCTGGCTGAAATGCTGGTTCAACAATTTTTGTTGAATTCCGAAGAACCCGGTTTTGATCATACAATTCGTATGCGCCTGTTGGCTGGCAGTCTGACCATTCGCTATGGAAAACAGCAGGTGCTGGAATGGTATTTAAATAACGCATATTTTGGCCGCGGGGTTTATGGAATTGACCAGGCATCGCATTTCTATCTGGGGAAGCCGGCTGCCAGTCTCAACCTGGCTGAAACGGCGCTGCTGTTGGGTGTTTATCAAACACCCGCTCTTACCCCTTTTGATGTGCCTGACGCTGCAGCTGAAAATCAGAAACAAGTGCTGGATGGGCTATTAAGCAGAAAAACCATTTCAGATAAAGACTATCATTTGGCCCTTCAAAGCACGGTAGCATTGGCGCCTCCCCCGGTGTCAAAGCCTTACCGCTATCCGGCTTTTACTCATCTGGCCATTGCTCAGGCAAAATCTCTGTTTGGCGTGCCTGTGATTGAACGAGGCGGGCTCAGGATTATCTCGACTCTGGATGTTGACTTGCAGCATCAAACCGAATGTGTGATTGCGGCTCAGCTATCAGGCTTAACCGAATCGCCTAACAGGGGAGAGGTTTGCGCTCAGAATTTGGCTGCTCCGCAGTTGGATAATATGGCACAACCGGATTCTGGTTCAGGGCTGGTTATGGATCCTCAGACCGGGCAAATTCTGGCGCTGGCAGGTGAAACAGGTCCTGAGAAATCAGACGAAAAATTATCAGAGCATCCTTTGGACGGTTTTTTCTCCCCCGTTTTTGCTGTATCGGCTTTCCGTCAGGGCGATCAAAGTCCTTCCAGTTTGGTTTGGGATTTGCCGGGGAACCATGAAGCTTTGACTGAGAGTGATTTAACAGAATACCTTGGTCCGATCAGCTTTCGCGATGCAGTCACACTGGATCGAATGATTCCTCTTAATCAGTGGCGTAAAACTCATTGGGAAGCGTGGCAAACCACTCAGACAGAACTGAGTTTTCTGAATTCTTCACACAAAACAACCGGCAACTTAATAGATGCCGCTGCCTTTTATTCTTTGTTCCCAGCCGCAGGCAAACGTGTGGGCATTCAAACCGGAAAGCATGATGAACCTGAACCGGTTTTTATCCTGAATATGCAGAGCGCCGGCATTCAGTGGAGTGTTAAACCAGCCGAAAAACGCTTTATAAAACCAGTGACCGCTTATATGGTTCATTCTGTTTTTACAAAGCACGACTCGCTGATGAATCGGTATGCGGTTCCTGATTCTTTGAAACCAGCCCCGAATACAGCCATAAAAATCAGCCTGGATGAAGCGCAATCTCATATTTGGGCAATGGGCTATACCCCTGAAAGATTGGCCGTGATGTGGTATGAGAAAAGTCTGCAGGCTTCTGAAACTGCTTTCCTTAATCCCAGTCCGGCTTTTAAATCTCTGCAAACTTTGCTTCCGACCAATGCCAGGGCGCTTCCCATGCCCGATGGAATCGTTCAGAAAAATGTATGCTATCCCTCAGGGCTTCTCCCCGGTGAAGCATGCCCGCTGGTTGTTGAAGACTTTTTCTTCCCTGAAAATGTTCCCGATCAGGAAGACTCTTTGTATCAAAAAGTGGAAATCAATTCAAAAACCGGTAAACTGGCAACGATTTATACCCCACTGAGTTTGGTAGAACCAAAGACATATTTAACCCTGCCGGATTTTGCCCTTCGCTGGGGAGAGGCCAATAACATTGAACAGGCTCCGATTGAATGGGATCAGATATTGCTGCCGGAAGGTGACCCCTTTGCAGATATCACTTCGCCGGGCTTGTTTGATATTCTGAAAGGGAACGTGTCTGTCAGAGGAACAGCCGCAGGCGACTCGTTTCAAAGCTATGCCCTGCATGTGGGTGAAGGCAGAAACCCCAACACCTGGCTGGAAGTTGCGCAGTCTGAAACGAAAGTAAATAATGGAGATCTGGGAATTTGGAAAACCCAGCAGGACGGCATTTTTGTGATTCGCTTATCGGTGCTTACCCGCGGTCAGCAGTTTCATACCGATTATATTCAGGTCATGGTAGATAATACCCCCCCGACTGTAACGATTGTTCGCCCTGAAGATCATGAGGTTATATCGGTTGACCCTGATGAAGTGCTCTTTTTTCAGGCTTTAGCCTCAGACAACCTTTCACTGAAAACACTGCAATGGATGATCGATCATCAATTGCTGCAGCAGACAACGGCTGAAAGTACCAGTATTTCCTGGAAACCAACCCCCGGACAACATAAGCTGTATGTAATCGCTGAAGACAATGCCGGAAATCAGACAACCTCTGAACCCATTACACTTACTGTTCGGCTGAAATAGACGAAATCAGCGGATGATTCAATAATTGGGTCAGGTCAGAAGTCGTGTTTAAAATGGAATTGGCGCCGGCACGGATTAATTCACGTTCTTCGCCAAAACCGCACAGAACGCCGACGGTCTGCATCCCGGCTCTTTTTCCAGCCAGGATATCTACTGTGGTATCGCCAACCATCATGCAATGTTCAGGAGGAGTATTTAACCCTTTGCTGGCATAGAACATGGGCTCAGGATAGGGTTTGGTATGCCGGCAGGTTTGAGACGTAACAATAACCTGAAAACAGGAAAGCAAATGAAACTGATTCAGAAACTCAACAGTCGTTTGTTCGTCGCGGGTGGTAACCACTGCCAGCGGATAATGCCGGCTCAGGGTTTCCAGCATAGACTGAACGCCGGGAACAATCCAATGAGGCCGTTTTTTTCTTTTTCTTCCGGATCTTATCCATCTGTTATATAAAGCGGCCATTGCCCCATCCAGGTGCAGCCAATCCAGCCAGCGATATGCTTCATTTGCAGGAGATTCCAGAGCCATAATGACCCGGCGTGTTAATGTACGCGCCTGCCAGGGCTTCAGCCAAAACATGGGTTTACGAACAGCCATACTCCATCTTTGGACCATTGCATCATCAGTATCACACAGAGTTCCGTCGATATCAAAACAAATTGCCTGAACGCGACTGGCGTCAAATGTCATCATGGATGTATTATAATTGACACAATCAGTTTTGAGAAAGATCTATGAGCGAACCTCTCCCTGAATTTAACCCGATTGATTGGAAAACGAACCCTGAAGAAAAACCTTCTGTTTCTCATGTTCAGCCTTTGAAGCAGCATTTGATTCCTTCTACCACCAAAGAGCGGGCAGGATTAATTCATGCTCTTGGAATACGGCTAAGCGCTTCGGTGGATTTTTTCCTTCAATCTGCACTGTTTGGTCTGGTACTTTCACTGGCTGTCTTTGCCAATCACGAAGCGTTATATCTGCTGGCAGCGGTGATTGCTCCATTTTTATCCCCTTTGCTGGGGCTTTCCTTTGCTCCGCTTTATCATCCGGGGAAAACGTTTATCAACACCCTCGGCGGCTGGCTGGTTGGCTGCCTGCTGGTATTTGGGATTTCTGCATTGGCCGGTTGGATTTCACAGATTTTACCGATTTCTGATTATTCTCTTGCAGTTTCCCATTCCCGGCTTCATTTATATGATTTCATTTTGTTGGGCTTTGGCGTTGTTTTATCGATTCTGGCGGTTGTAAAAACATTAGAAAATACGGCGTTTGCCGCGAATGTTGCCCTGGCCTATGAAATTTATATTCCGCTGGGAATTGCCGGTTTTGGGTTGGCAAATTCCGGTCTGCAAACCTGGCCAGAGGGACTGACCGTGTTTTTTGCACATTTTCTGGTTGCCCTGGCTATGGCGCTGGTCACCTGGCTGATGATTGGTTTAAGACCTTATACCCCTGCCGGATGGTTAACCGCCATGCTTTTACTGGGGGGAT
Source organism: uncultured Leptolinea sp. (assembly GCA_964511135.1). Lineage (GTDB taxonomy): Bacteria > Chloroflexota > Anaerolineae > Anaerolineales > Anaerolineaceae > UBA4782. The sequence goes on from CAZEEL010000002.1 coordinate 53,707, forward strand.
GTATTGCTGCTTTTGCAGCAGGCTGGAAATACCTTCCTATTAACTACATGGCGAACGAACCGCCGGTTAAATCCGAAGTGTACGGTACTGTTCAGCCGATGACACCGGCTGCCAACGAAACGGCAGCAACGCTTTCACCCATTATTACAACCATAACGCCGGCACAACCATCGCACACACCGGTTCCAACGCTGCAACCCACCCTGACAGCTGCCCCCTGGGTAGCAAAAGTACGCCCCAATGATCTTGGAGGGGTGGTAATTCGTGCTGAAGCCGGATACGGTCATCCGGTAGTCACTTATCTTGATAATCACGCGAAAGTAATCCTTTTAAATGAAAGAATTAAAATATCCGGGGTAGATTGGGTCAAGGTACAAACAATGGGTACGAAACCTGTCGTTGGGTGGATTGCAGAATCTTTGCTGCAAATCCCTGCCCGGCCCCCGCAACCTTAAATTAAGGAGCTACTATGTCGATAAATTTTGGTACGGATGGATGGCGAGCAGTAATTTCAGACAGTTTTACCTTTACTGCTTTACGTTCTGTAACGCAGGCAATTGCTGATGCTGTTGTATCCTCTGACTGGGAAAACAACCCATTATCCGGGTCTTCAGATATGCCAACAATGGTGGTCGGTTTTGATACGCGCTTTTTATCAGATCGTTATGCCAAAGAGACTGCCAGGGTATTGGCTGCGAATGGTTTTAAAGTCTGGCTGGCGCAATCGGATGCGCCAACCCCTGTCATTTCTTATGCCGTCAGGCAAATGGGGGCCGCTGCCGGCATTATGATTACCGCCTCACACAATGCTCCCCGATACAATGGCGTTAAGTTGAAGTCGCCTTACGGATCTTCCGCTTCTCCGGAACAATGCCGGCGGGTTGAAGTTTATTTAAATGACAATGAAGAACAGGGCCGGGGGCCCAATCTGATGAATTTTGATCAGGCCTGTGAAAGCGGGCAGATCATGCGTTTTAATCCCATTCCGTCATATTACGAGCATGTGCGCAGCCTGATTGATTTTAATATATTTGCAGACGCCAGAATTGCGGCAGTGGTTGATTCCATGTATGGGTCAGGCCGGGGGGTTATCAAAGGAATTTTACAGGGTACCGGTTGTGAAATTCAGGAAATACGCGGAGAAATGAACCCTGGTTTTGGAGGAGTGCATCCGGAACCCATCGCCAGATACCTGGGGGCGCTGGCAGGCGCCATCAGCATGGGGCTGGGGAGTTTTGGTTTAGCCACTGACGGCGACGCCGATCGGATTGGAGCCATGGATGAACGGGGCAACTTTGTTGACCCGCATAAGATCATGGCCCTGGCCTTGCGATACCTGATTGAAAAACGCCATTTGACGGGTTCTGTTGTCAGAACCGTTTCAACAACGCGGATGATTGATCGCATTGCATCCCGGCATGGGTTGAAAGTGTACGAGACTCCGGTAGGCTTTAACCACATTGCTGATATTATGCAGCGCGAAGATGTCATTATCGGCGGAGAAGAATCAGGCGGTATTTCCTTTAAAGGCCATATTCCTGAAGGCGATGGAATTATTATGGGGTTGCTGATTCTTGAAATGGTGGCTCAGGCAGGAACCAGTCTGTATGATCTGGTACAGGATCTTCTCAGGGATGTTGGTCCGGCTTTTTATGAACGAACCGATTTGCGCCTGGTGCGGCCGGTTGCCAAGGCAGCATTAACTGAAAAATTAAAAAATGATGTGCCTTCGTCAATTGGCGGCGAAACGATTGCTCAGGTCAGTACTCAGGATGGCGTGAAGTATATTCTGGCAGATGATTCATGGTTATTAATTCGTCCGTCAGGCACTGAACCGGTTTTACGGGTATATGCTGAAGGAAGAACTCAGGATATGGTTCAGGCCCTGCTTGGATATGGAAAACAGGTTGCTGAAAACGCAGCTTAAGTCTCTTCAAATAAGATGCTGCACGATATATGATAATTCAATAAAACAGCCCGGAGTAACCCGGGCTGTTTTATTCAGTATGCGCTCAATGAGGAGGGGGTTAGATTGAGCGCAAACGTCGGGCCATAAAGATCACAAAGATGAATAAGCCTGCCAGACCTGCCAGACCGGGAATGCCGACTTCATCCGCAAAACCGGTGGTAGGCAGCGCTCCGGATGTACTGCCATAATAATAATATGGAGGGCCTGAATACCAACCTGCATTCTGGGTAGACAGCGGAATGATTGCAATGGGAGTAATTCCAACCGCCGGAATTCTTGTGGGGGCATAGTTCATGACGGCGCCGGTATTTGGATCAACATACGCAAAAAGGAAATCGCTGAAGGCAGCAATTAAATTTGGATCAGCGGTCATAGAGTTATTGAGCGCCTGAATGGTAGGGTCAAGAACACGAGCGGTTTCGTACATCAGGGTATCAATTGAATTACCGCCTGTTCCCAGAGATACTTCAGCTGAATTTGAGCTTGCCGCTGACATGACTGAAACCGGATTGGATGGCGGGTTGCTTAATTGATTCATCCCTGCAGGGTCAACCGGCATTTCAGGGGCCGGAGTAGTTTCAGGATTTAAATAGGCGACCTGCGTGAGAAACATGGCAACCGAAGCGGTTTTTTCCAGCTCGTTTCCGGAATTGAGCAGTGAAAGATCTACATCTTTTATGTCTGACACTCCATCGCCGCCGGTTCCCAGGGGTGTTTCTGTGGCGGGCAAATCAGCCGTGTTTAGGGTTGCCTGCAACGCATTGATAATCGGATTAAGCTCTGCCTTAGCCGTCATGGTTTGTTGTGCATTTAATTGTGCGGTATGATCCAGATTACTTCCGTCATTGATCATTTGCAGCAATCCAAGACCAACAATCGCCACCACAATGATCAACCCGGTTAAGACCAACACGGCCCCAAAAAAACCGCTTTTCTTTTTCTGACGCCGGTTACGGCGGGGGATAATTACAACTTCGTCCGGGTTTTCAATGCCCAGCTCTTTCAAAATACTATTGCGTTCTTCAGTCATTTTTTCCTCCTCAAAGTACCCAGGCAAACTGTTATTTGCACCATGCCCATATAGTTGCAAATAGTGTGCCAACATGGCAGTTTTATGGAAGAAAATATCAGAAATAGGTAAATTGGGTATTTAAACCGGTGTTTTCTGCCACAAAATTCGACCGCTGCCCTGATCCAGATACTTTTCAAGCTCAGAATACATGACCTCTTTGCTTTTCCAGAAAGTGCTGATCTGTGATCGATAGCAGGCCGCAGCATTCTGCCAGGCCTGCAATGCGCTGAGAGAGATATTCTCTTCCAATGCAATATTCATGCCCTGAACCCATGCATTCAGGTTTTGATGAATATCGGCGCTGTAGGGAAATTCAGAATAATAATACAAATTTTTAAAATGTTTTTCTAAAAGCATCCGGGTAATCCAATGATCACGATGATTTCCAATTCCCAGGGGGCTGACAAGCCGGGCTGTCTGGGGCAGGTCAGACAGATCAGGATACAGCAATTTTTCAGCTTCATCCAATTCACCCGTTTCTGGTAACCTGAAAAGATCGCGGTTGCTGCTGACCAGGGGAGCCCCATTCGCCTTTTTTCGGTAAAGGCAATCATAAAAAGGAAGATGCCGCCACCCAGCCCCCAGGCATTGGCAGGCCGCCTGATCTTCCTGTTGGCGGGCCTGCACACTGAGACGGCCGGTTTTCCAGCGTTCGTGATGTTCCTGCGCAAAGGGGCTTAAATCCGGATAAGGGTTGGGAGCGGCAGTAACCGTCCAAATTTCAACCCGGAATCCGGTTTGAATTTGCTGAAAGATCAATCCGCCGCAGGAAAGCACTGCGTCATCAAAATGAGGTGAAAAATAGATCCAATCGGCTGTTGTCTTCATATTTATCCTGCTATTATATCGAGATTCGTGAAAGGGATTGTTAAGCGGTGTTTTTCGTGGAAGAGAAGCGTGATATGATAAAAGCTGGTTGGTTTGTATGCTCCATATCAGAAAGACAGATTTTATCATCCATGTTGCAACCCCGTTTTTTTCGTGAATGGCTCTCCGGATTTGACCAGGAATTCAGTCAATATTCCTGGAAAAAATTCAGGCAGGATCTGCTGGCAGGTATTACGATTGCTGCTGTTGCATTACCATTGGCGCTGGCCTTTGGAACCGCTTCAGGAACTACCGCTGCAACCGGTTTGATTACCTCTGTTTTTGCTTCGCTGACAATGGGGTTGCTGGCAGGGGCTCCTTTTCAGGTTTCAGGTCCGACGGCCGGCATGATCAGTGTGTTATCGATGATTGCAATGCAACATGGAATTCATGGAATCTGGCTGGCGGGAGCCATGGCAGGAATTCTGATCCTTATTATGAGTATCCTGAAACTGGGGAAGCTGGTTTATTTTATTCCGGCATCGGTCATTACCGGTTTTTCTTCGAGTGTTGCGCTGGTTCTGTTGATTGGCCAGGCAGATCATTTTTTGGGTTTTTCCGCTCCGGCCGTTTCCTCTTCCTGGCTGAAAGCGGTCGGGTATTTTACCCACCCTCAGCCAGTCAGCCCCTGTTCGGTTCTGGTTGGCCTGTTGGTGATACTGATCATGTTTGGCTGGCCCAGGAGCTGGAATGAGCGTTTTCCGGCATCCTTAACAGGGCTGATCTTTGCCACTGGTTTGGTTCAGGCAACCCAGTGGCCGGTAGCCTTGATTGGCTCTATTCCGCGTGTTTTTCTGCTGCCTGAGCGGCTGAATATGAGTCTGATCCATCAGGCGCCGGTTGCAGACCTGATCTTTCCGGCAATCAGCATTGCTTTGTTATGTTCCATGGAGGCGTTATTGTGCGGGGCAGCCATGAGTAATCTCAGCGGCATTCCCTTTTATGCCAATCAGGAACTGGCAGCGCAGGGAATTGGCAATCTGATTCTTCCATTTTTCGGGGGAATTCCTGTAACAGCAACGATGATTCGTTCCAGTGTAATGCTTAAGTCTGGCGGACAAACCAGGCTGTCAGGAGTTTTTAAAAGTTTCACCCTGCTCCTGACCATGCTGTTTTTTGCACCGATCATGAGTCAAATTCCACTGGCAGCTTTGGCCGGGGTGATTTTGGCAACTGCCTGGCGGATGAATAAATGGAACAGCATCCGCCGATATTTTCTGCTGCGTTCTTTTCATGAAGCGGCAGCATTTTCCGTGACAATTCTTGTTACCTTAATGACCGATCTGGTCATTGGGCTGGCAGCGGGGGTGTTGACTGCCTGTGGAATCGGGCTCATCACCAAAACCGGATTGCGCGTTGATCGGATAGTTCAGGAAGATGATCCATCATCAAAAATCACCGTCAAACTGTCAGGTGATCTTGCAGATATCAATCTGAAACAATTGAAAGATGTCTGTACGCTATCGTCAGTCAGTCAGCTTAAAGAACTGGATATGAGTTGTCTGCGAACCATCGATGTATCAGGTCTGGAATTCCTGAATGAGATCAACGACAAAATGACGAAACAAGGGAAAGTATTAAAAATCAGGGGGCTGTTGCCCGACCTGCAGCAGACATTGATCAGGCCTGAAAATGGCTTTCATTTTCGGGCTGAGCAGTTTATTTAATTGGCAAAGCGAACAGCTCAGCGCAAAAAGAAACGAAAAGGGCATTAAAATAAAAAAACAGCGTCAAAACGCTGTTTTTTTATTGGTTTTGGAAGTTATGCAGCCTTCGCTCTTTCAACAATATCGCTGAATGTTTTTGGATCGCGGACGGCAATATCAGCCAACATTTTTCGGTTCAGAGAAATATTCGCTTTACGTAAGAAACAGGTTAATTTGCTGTAGCTCAGACCATTGAGACGGGCTGCCGCATTGATGCGAACAATCCACAACCTGCGCAGATCGCGTTTGCGAACACGCCGATCACGATAGGCGTACCACATACTCTTCAGTCTGGCTTCGTTAGCCCGGCGAACCAGTCGATGACGTGAACCGGTATAGCCTTTGGTAAACTTTAATATTGCCTTGTGGCTGGCGGCTCGATGCGGGCCACTTTTAATACGTGCCATAAAAACTCCTTTGCAAACCCCTGGGCGTCGGTATTGCTACCGGTTGTAAACACCCAACAGCTGCACTAAAAATAAATGCGACAGGCTTCAGGCCTTTTCATTCATGTACGGGGCCAGCCGTTTAACATTTTTGATGATCTTTTCACCTTCAACCGGGATCATTTCATCAAGTAAGACTTTGACACGATCAGAAGTACGGCGTCTGAAATGGCTTTTGCCGCCTTTTGTGCGTACCAATATCCCACTGCCCGTTAAGCGAAACCGTTTTGAGGTTGCTTTATGGGTCTTTAATTTAATTTTTCCTGCTTTTGCTTTCCTCGGCACTGCAAACTCCTCTTTCTAAAAATCTGCAGCTGTTTTTTGCAGCTACAGGTTGTTTCTCACTGACCGCGTTGCACCGGACAGAATTATTTCGCCAGCTCTTTCTCTTCGGTGTCATCTGAAGATTTCCCGTCACCTTCAGTTTTCTTTTTCGAGAATTTCAGCGGTGCAAGCAACATTGTCATTACTTTGCCTTCCATATTTGGCATTTGCTCTACGGCGGCAATATCGGATAATTCTTCAGCTACCTCGCGCAAATCCTCCAAGGCAAGTTCAGGGTACGTAATTTCACGGCCGCGAAAGCGGACAGTAACCCTGACTTTCATTCCATCCAGAATCCAACGGCGGGCATCACGGGTTTTAAAAGAGCGATGATGTTCGTTGGTTTTCGGACGCAGGCGGATTTCTTTAATCTCAATTTTTGTTTGCGCCTTTCGGGCTTCTTTTTCTTTCTTGAGCCGTTCATAAAGGAACTTGCCAAAATCCATGATCCTGCAAACAGGGGGATCAGAGTTAGGGGCAACTTCAACCAGATCAAGTTCAGCTTCGTGTGCCATACGGATGGCATCCCGCGTGCTAATGACACCCACATTTTCTCCATTCGGTCCGATGACACGAACCTCTGGCACTCGAATGTTTTCATTTACCCGAAAGTTGGTTGTACTGATATCAATTCTCCTTGTTTCAATATTATAGAAACCGTTTTAAATACGAAAACGGTTTTTTAAGCGAATGAATAATACCATAAATCAAAAGAAATCGTCAAGCACCCTCCCGGCATGTGCAGGGCAATCGCATCAAAAAATATAGGATAATGGTCATAGATTAACGAACAAG
>CAZEEL010000003.1:0-44425 GCA_964511135.1 uncultured Leptolinea sp.
TGAGAAATTCAGGCCGGAAGTGTGCCTGAAATACCCGGGTGATGTCGTCGCGGGTGACGGTTCTGCCCTGGTCCCACAGTTCATTGCCCAGATTGGAAGTCATAATAATGACGGCGTTGGTAAAGCTGACGGTACGGCCCTGCCCGTCGGTCAGGCGGCCATCATCCAGCACCTGGAGCAGGGTGTTGAAGACCTCGGTATGGGCTTTTTCGATTTCATCCAGCAATACGACGCTGTATGGCCGGCGCCTGACGGCTTCGGTCAGTTGACCGCCTTCGTCATACCCGACATATCCGGGAGGGGCGCCGATCAGGCGGCTGACGGTATGCTTTTCCTGATATTCGCTCATATCGATTCGGATCATGGCTTTTTCATCGTCAAACAGAAATTCAGCCAGGGCGCGCGCCAGCTCGGTTTTTCCAACACCGGTTGGTCCGATGAAAATAAAAGAACCAATCGGGCGGTTGGGGTCCTGCAGGCCGGCCCGGGCGCGGCGGACAGCATTGGAAACAACGGTCACGGCTTCGTCCTGGCCAATGACCCGTTCATGCAGTCTTTCTTCCATATGCAGCAGCTTTCGGGTTTCGCCTTCCATCAGCCGTGAAACGGGGATGCCCGTCCAGCGTCCAACGATTTCAGCAATTTCTTCTGTGTCTACTTCTTCCTTTAACAGTGCGCCTTCTTTTTGAAGTTCCTGCAGATGCGTTTCGGCTTCTTTCAACCTGTTTTCAAGGTCACGCAGGGTTCCATAGCGCAGGCGGGCAACTTTTTCAAGCTCGGCAGCCCGTTCTGCCCGCTCAATTTCGCCGCGGGTTTGATCGATCTGGCTTTTAATGGATCGAATCACTGAAATCTTTTCTTTTTCATTCTGCCAGCGGGTAGTCAGATGGGCTGATTGCTCTTTGAGATTGGCCAGTTCTTCTTCAATTTTCTTTAAACGTTCTTTTGAAGCTTTATCGGTTTCTTTCTTTAAAGCTTCCCGCTCAATTTCAAGCTGCATGATGGAACGGTCAGCTTCATCCAATACCTGTGGTTTTGAATCGATTTCAGTTCGCAGGCGGGCGGCTGCTTCATCTATCAGATCGATGGCTTTATCCGGCAGACGCCGGTCAGGAATGTAACGCTGCGAAAGGGATGCCGCGGCAATGACGGCCGGGTCGGTGATTCGAACTCCGTGGTGAACCTCGTAACGATCCTTAAGTCCGCGCAGGATGCTGATGGTGTCTTCTGCAGAAGGTTCCTCAACTGTGACCGGCTGGAAGCGTCGTTCCAGAGCCGGGTCTTTTTCAATGTATTTACGGTATTCATCCAGGGTGGTCGCCCCGATCATGTGCAGTGCGCCGCGTGCCAGCAGCGGTTTGATCATGTTTCCGGCGTCCATTGAGCCTTCAGAGGCTCCGGCGCCAACCACGGTGTGCATTTCGTCCAGAAAGACGATGATTTCACCTTCAGAATCAACGATTTCTTTTAAGGTGGCTTTTAATCGTTCTTCAAACTCGCCCCGATATTTTGCACCGGCGATCATGGCGCCCAAATCAAGCTGAATCAGACGTTTTTTCTTTAATCCTTCGGGAACATCGCCGTTAACAATCCGGGTGGCCAGACCTTCTACAATGGCTGTTTTTCCAACGCCCGGGGCGCCAATAATGGCCGGGTTATTTTTGGTTCGGCGGGATAAGATCTGGATAACCCTGCGAACTTCTTCTTCACGGCCGATAACCGGGTCGAGTTTCCCTTTGCGGGCGTCTGCGGTAAGATCGCGCCCGTATTTTTCAAGCGCCTGATAGGTTCCTTCAGGAGTTTCGCTGGTTACCCGCTGAGACCCGCGGATGGATTTTAAATTGTTTAGAATGGAATCTTTGGTGATTCCGTAAGATGTCATCCGCCGGCCTTCTATTGAGTCGGTCAGCCCTAACAGGATATGTTCTGTCGAAACGAATTCGTCCTGCATTCCCCTGGCATATTTTTCAGCCGATTCAAGGGAGGCGATGGCTGTATTGGAAAGTCCGGTTTCGATGTTACTGCCGATTACTTTGGGTCGTTTTTCCAGTTCCTGAATGAGTTCCTGTCGCAGCGCCAGTGAACTGCCCGAAATTTTGGTTACCAGGGCATTGACGACTCCTTCCTCCTGCTGCACCAGGGCGAGCAGAAGGTGAATGGGTTCTATGGTTTGATGCTGATAATCACGGGCTGTTTGTTGGGCTTTAAAGAGGGCTTCCCGGCTTTTTTCAGTAAATTTTTCAAGATTCATTATTTTCACCTGATTCTTTTCATAGGGTGTAATTTTATTTATTCAGTATCTATATTAGAACAGAAAAGTATTAAAACAAGATAAGAAAAGAGGTCTGTTTTTGCAGGGAGTGTACATTGGGAGTCAACCGAATCGGTTTTTTTGCTGAATTTCAGAGAGGATCATAAGAGGTTTTTTCCGGCAGGAGCAGCCAAAAACAGCGGTGAGAACTGCGGTCAGAAAGATGTGAGTCATTCCGGGCGGTATCTTTTCTGACAGGCAGCCGTATTCTGACAGCAGGTTGATATCTGCCGGATCGAATGAGATTAAACGTGCGGGGTAAACCCGTTTTGATCACCGCCTGGCGGTTGATTCTACGTGTAAAGTTGCAGCCGGCAGCGTTACTCTTCCCAGTCTTCAGCAGATACGGAACGCCGCTTTTTTAATTGGCTGCGGATGTTTTTGCTTTTCAGGCGGGCTGTGTGTGAAGCGCCGGTTTTTCGAGTAGGCCGGCGGGTTTTCGGCTGATGGGATGCCTGTTCCAGCAGATGGTTCAGTCGGCGCAGGGCGTCCAGACGGTTGGCTTCCTGGGTGCGGAAGCGTTTTGCTTCAATGATTAAGATTCCATCTTCTGTGATGCGATGACCAGCCAGTTTGATCAGGCGTTCTTTAACATCCGTTTCCAGTGAGGGAGACGTGCGCACGTTGAACCGAAGCTGAACTGCTGAGGCAACCTTGTTGACGTTCTGGCCGCCGGGGCCGGAAGCGCGGATGAATTCAAATTGAATTTCACTGTCTTCAATTTTTACAGAAGTTATTTCACTGTACATGTTGTATACCCGCTCACGCTTTCTTCTTCTGCTTCTTCTGCTTCTTTTGCTTACTTTATCTGCTTACTTTATCTTTGAATTGTAAGACAGATTCTGTGCGATGAATCTGTCTGCAGCCGGCATGGTTCAAACTGCACAGCCACGCTGGATGAAAGTCGGGCAAATCATCCGGTTGAAAACAGGCGTTTACACCCAATTAAAGTTTTCTTTTCCGGCGCCGATTTCAAAGTGATATTTTACAATGCCGAGGTCAACCCTGGAATAAAAACCTCCGGTAGATTTGGCATTCACTGTATTTCCGCTTTGAGTCAGCAAAAAGCTTTGCTGATTCATGGCGGTAGGAGCAAGCATTGCAGCCTCCATTCCTGCTTTGAACCACTCCGGCATGTTCTGTTCTGTCTTACACAGTGCGTTCATTGGCCTGGAACGGTGCGGCACACCCTGTACTGCGCCATATCCCAACGTGATTACACAGACCAGCTTCTCATCTTTATTGAGAACCGCGCCGCATTTACCTTTGCTGAATGTTAAGGCAACCCAGCAGGAATTCAGTCCCTGCATCTGTGCAGCCAGCGCCAGGCGCTGACCATAATAGCCGAGTTTTTCGTCAGGGGTATTGGCTTTTGTACCTGCAAGGGCTATATAATTTTTCACACCGGAAAACTTACCGTAGTGTGCCATTCTGCCGCCAAATGCTTTGGGCTCGTTTAAAACAAGCTGGATGTTCAGCTTTCCTTCGATATTGCAAAGGTTAATTTCTTCCTCAAGCCTGGCTATTATTGAAGGCTCAATCGCTTTATCCAAATAACTTCTTACCGCATGGCGGCTTTTGATGGCTTCAGGCAGGATCATCACAAAATCTCCTTTTTATTCCAATTCAGACATTATTATCTTCCCCTGATCTTACTGATCTTTTCCGAGGCTGACAAGGATTTTTTTACAATCTCTGGGGGAGGAGAAAAATATGTTGACTGCGCAATGGTTAAGGATTACCCGGTTACATTAATTATTGAGCAATTATGGAGCATGCCGGTCAGACTGCCGGCAGTAATGTCATGCTGAATCTGATCAGATTTTTCTGCAAAGAATGAAAAGAGAAAGGAATTTTCCGAAAACGGCTGTTTTAAAACAGCACGCCGGCCAGTTCAGCGCGATAGGAGCGAATATCCGGGTCATCTTCGGGCATCATTTCCAGAATAGCAAGGAAGTTTTCACGGGCCAGACCGTTACGATAATTTTTATCTCTTTTCAGAACGCCGAGCAGTCCATCCAGTGCGGCTGCAAAATTACCGCGGGCGGCCAGATTTAAGCTGTTTTCAAACGTGTTGTCATAGTCGTTGCAGGGTTCCAGTTTTCTTTGCTGTATCTTTACCAGCGTTTCAGCCAGCGGCAGCAGGTTTTGAGCATGGCTGTACTGGCGGCTGGCCGGAAAGTTATGCAAAATCTTCATGGATATCTGCGGACTCATACGGAGGATAGATATTTTGGCCAAGCCCAGCAGACTGGCCGGGTTTCCGGGCGCCTGTTCAAAAAGCGCGGTATAGATTTTTTCTGCCTCGTCATATTGGTGCATGTTAAACAGCCCATCTGCTTTTTCTATGGCGAGGTTGAAGGGACTGGGCGGGGTGATACTCGCCAGAAATGATCTGACACGATGTTCAGACTGCGGGCCTGCCATTTCGGCAACTACTTCTGTCTGGGTGATGGCTTTAATGGTCGGAACGGTGCGCACGCCAAAGCGCAGGGCTAAATTCGGGCTCTGGTCAACATTGATTCGCGCCAGTCTGAAACTTCCGGCTGCCTGGTGGGCGAACATTTCAAGTATAGGGGTTAACTCTTTACAGGGTTTGCACCATTCAGCCCAGAAGTCAATGACTACAGGCGTATTTAAAGAATACTGAAGTACTTCGTATTCAAAATTCTCATCGTTGATATCTATAATGTAATTGTTTGACATTTTTCTCACATTTTAATTTGTATTCTGTTCGAAAGTGATGCAAATTATGTCATTATTCTTCTTCCAAAGGAGGATTGTCTGCCGGTTGGTCCAGCCGAATGACGTCTCCGTGGATGTTGACGACAATTTTAAAGCCCATCATTTCCAAGTATGATTTGTTATCTGCAGGAATACCTATGGTTTGCATGGATTCAAACTGTTGACTGACATTTTTCAGTTGATTCTCGATCACGGCCTGCGAAAAGATATCATTTACTTTCAGCATTTTGGCAGTCTGGTCAGCCAGAAATTTTTCATTTCCGGCAATATTTGAAGTTAATTGTTCCCAAACCTGACGATCAATATATTCGCTGGAAACATGCCGTTTAAAGCCCTGATCATCAATGATGTAGACCGGCTCATTACCAACATAACTGAAATTGACCGGATTGTCGTTTTCATCGTAGATTAAACCACTGAATAAAGCATATTTTGTCATTTTATCTTCACTGTAATTTCAGGCCACATTAAAATGTTTCCTGTTTTTTTGTTTAAACTTATTCTAAAGGATGTTGCCATTTTATGGTAGCGTAACATGCCTGCCATTTATATATTTATACCATGAGGGTATAAGAATTATGTTAATTCAATAACAATCGGGATGATACGGGTATAAATCGGTTAATAGTGAATATTTACAATGGTTCCAACCCGTGCCTGTTCATAGATCCATTGTGCATCCGAAGTAGACAGGTTTATGCAGCCATGACTCATGGGGGTGCCAAAATTGCTGTGCCAATAGGTGCCATGTAAGCCATAGCCCTGATAGAAGTACATGACATAGGGTACATTCGGCAGGTCGTATCCCGGCCCGCGCATGTCTGCATAGCGGTACATAACGTAAATGCGGTACTGGCCGGTGACGGTGGGATGTTCGGCTGTTCCGGTGGAAGCTACGAATGAATTAAGCAGGGTATTGCCGCTGTAGGCATAGACCATCTGTTGTGACAGGTTGATGTCGACCCAGAAGTCTCCGGTTGGAGCGGTGACAGAGGCGGGTTCCTGAATCACGGGATTGGGGTTTGGTACAATGATTGTATTATTTGTTTGAACCGGAGGGAGGGGAGAGTATGCGGAGATCGGCGTTATTTGTACAATTGGCACCGACGTGGGCAAATGATCTCCGGTAGCTGGATTTGTTACCTGACCGGAAGGTTTTGTTTCTTCAGCAGATGGGGTTACCACCATCGGTGTTTGGGTTGGCAACGGGGTTGGCGTAGCTGTTGGCAACGGGGTTGAGCTGGGCAGCGGGGTGGGGGTTAATGTTGCCGTTGGAATAAGCATTTCAGCGGTTTGAGCAGTTTCAAAAGAGGCGGCTCTTTGGGTGGACTGGATCGCGATGACGGTTTCATAAATTGCTGTTTCGTCCACAGGCGCCAGCGTGATTTTGAAGGGCAGAGGCAATGAGTTTTTGCCCAGGTCTTTCAGGGCGGAGAAGCCTCCCAGCCAGGTGATTAAGGCAGCAATCAGTATTCCGCAGGCAACGACCCAGGGCAGGATGACCAGCCCGAAAAGAAATTCCGGGTTCCTGTTGTGTTTTTTTGACGTTGTTTTTTGAGCCCGGGGCGGCAGCGGATGGCTGGCTGGGCTTTCCTGGGGCCGGGGCGGCAGCGGATGGCTGGCTGGGCTTTCCTGGGGCCGGGGCGGCAGTGGATAGCTGACTGGGCTTTCCTGAGGCCGGGGCGGCAGCGGATGGCTGACTGGGCTTTCCTGAGGCCGGGGCGGCAGCGGATGGCTGGCTGGGCTTTCCTGAGTCTGGATTGGCGGCGGTGGATAGCTGACTGGGCTTTCCTGAGGCCGGGGTTTTTCAGGGGGAGGCACAGGGCCAGTCACGGATGGAGCTTCGTGGGCGGGTTTCTCTTCGTGAACGGCGTGCATATCAATCTGCTGTCCGCTCTTTTCGGCTTTGTTTTTGGCCCATTCCAGCCCCTCTTTTGCCTGCTGGTTTGTCGGGTCCAGTTGCAAAATGCGGTTCAGATATTGAACACTTTCCTGAGGATTTTGGCTGATACCTGCCAGAATCGATAAAGCCAGGATATCCTGCGGGTTTTCCAGCAGGGCCTGTTGAGTCCAATGGACGGCCATTTGTTGGTCGCCATGTTTCAGAGCAGTTTTTGCTTTTTGAATGGAGGGTGTTGTTGATTGGTTCATGGGGCTATTCAGAGGTTGGGGTCGGTGTTTCTGATTCGGCGGGCGGATCGATTTTAATTTCGATGGTTTCATTGCGCAGGAAGCAAAGGATTCCGTCTGCAACTCCGCGTGCGATCTGGTCAGTGTGTTCAGTCAGTATTTCATAGTCCATATTCATAAACCCTGTTTCAATAATTGCAGCTGTCGTATTGGAATGGATTTCATTGAAAGTATGATAGTCGGTCATGTCTTTTGTAATGGTATTGGCATGAAAGTTTAACCCGGTTGCTTTTTGATAGCGGTCAATGAGGCAGGCGGTCAGTTTGGCCGATTTTTCGGGGTAAGAGTCGGATAAAGCAGAGGCAACTTTAAAACCGGTTGCATGCTGCCCGATATACATGCAGGAGTCGTTGTGAATAGAAACCAATACCGCCGCAGAGTATAGCGTCAATTTTTCATCACGTTCTTTTAACAGATCCACATCATACCCTTCGCTGATCAAATACTCGCGGGTCAGGTTGGCTATTCTCAGGTTTAAATCAACCTCGGTGGTTCCATTGGGGCATACTGCGCCGCTGTCATTGCCCCAGTGGCCGGCTACCAACCCGATATGCGGCAAGCGGGCGATGGTTGCGTTTGGAACCGTTACAGGAGAAGATTTTTCAGCTTCCATATCTGCCAACATTTTTCTCAAAAGATTGTTTGAGAATAAACTGCCGGGGGTCCATAATGTGAGCAGCGTTGCCATGATGACCCCGGTCAGGATGATTGTTTGGATGGAAGCGAGGGGATTAAAGCGTGAAGAAGGGCGGCGCTTCTCTTTGGAAGGGCGTGAAGGTACATCAGAGTCGCTGCTGCCAGGCTTTCTTTCTGTTGGATAGTTTTCTGCAGCCGTGACATCGATCGGGCGGGTATTTTCCCGCTGGGATGGGGATTCAGCCTCTATGGGTTCCGGGCGGTTTGATTCTTCCGGTTCTTCGGCCTTATTTTCACTGGTTTCAGCATTTTCAGCACGAATTTCAGAATCCGGGTTGGAATCAGCTCCTGATGGAGAATCAGAATCGTTGATCGGCTCAATTTCATCATTCATGATTGCTATTAGTATAATATGAAAAGACAGAATAAGATATTATTTAAAATGGAATAATTAACGTGAATTTGAGATTATATCTTTTGTTGGATGAAAGAGCACGCGGGCGCGGCCGTCTGGGTTGGGAAAGATGGATGGTTCGGCTAAAAAACGGCCTGTAATGACCCATGATTTGTGTGTCCAGGGTTATCCCGATGGCGGTTAATCAATAAACTATCATTAAAAAAGAATAGAAAATGAAAAAGATAAAGGCGGATGAATGGAACTTCTGACGGAAAATGAAAAAAAATGTTTGCTGGTTGTTGCGCGGACTGCCGTGGAGGCTGCTGTTCGTAAGCAGCCCCTGCCGGATTTGCACATGGCGCAGGTTTCTCCCCGGCTGCAGGCCGATGGGGTTTCTTTTGTCACGATAACCAAACAGAAACGGTTGCGCGGTTGTATTGGCGCTTTACAGGCATATCAGCCGCTTATTTTGGATGTTCAGGAACATGCGGCAGCGGCAGCAACGGAGGATTACCGCTTTCATCCCGTGCAGGAAAATGAATTGAATGATTTGCATATTGAAGTGTCGGTATTAACTTCTCCGGTTCTGCTGGAGTATGCAGATGCGCAGGATTTAATCAACAAGCTGCGGCCGGGCGTCGATGGGGTTATCCTGCAGGATGAATCGCGGAGGGCAACATTTTTACCTCAGGTATGGGAGCAACTGCCCGAGCCTTCTGAATTTCTCAGTCATCTGTGTCAAAAAATGGGCGCTTCAGCCAGTCTGTGGAAGAGTCATCCTTTGAAAGTTTTTATTTATCAGGTTGAAGAGTTTCATGAAGAATAACGTATATTTTGGTTAAAATCTTTCGTTGATGAAGGGTTTGTTTTGGGAAAGATGGGCTCATCATTTAAAAAACGCTGGTTGTATTCCGGTTGATGTGTTTTTGCTGTTTCAGCTGGCAGATGTTGCAGGGCTGATTGTAGCAACGGCATTTCAGCGTTTGGATCCGTGCGCATGAATAAAAAAGGCAGAAAACGATATCGCTTTCTGCCTGCAGGGATGATTCTGTTTGAACTGAATGCGTTAAAAATGCGTATAGTTGTCTACTTTTAATACAAACATAATGCCTGAATGCTGGTCTGGTTCAGACAGTTTGCTACAGGCTTCGCGGATGGTTTTAAAGGCTTCATCTACCTGTTCATCCTGAATTCCAATTAACAGGGTGCTTTGTCCGGGGCGGAACAGTCCGCCGGTTGAGGCAATACAGGTAACTTTGAAGCCCTTATCGGTTAAAGCATGGGTAACGTTATCATTATCAGCGCCATTAATAATTGCAAGGATGAGTTTCATCGGTATTAAATCTCCTCTACACGTTCAATTTCCAGACCAAAGATGGTTGCTCCGCCGACGGTAATCGGCGTAGGGGTTGGTAAAGGCAAAGGGGCAGATTCTAAAGGAACAGCAATATATTCAATTCGCTGGCGGCAATTCTTTCGCAATATCGATTCTGTCAATTCCTGTTGATCATGTCGGATCGGAATAACCAAAGTTGCATTTCTGCGGCCAAGAAAACCGCCGATACTGGAGAGATGGTTGGCAGAAATACCGTTTTTCTCCAGCATTTTGAGGGTTGGGTCAACATCCTGTGCCTGGATGACGGCCATAAGGAGTAAGGTATTTTTTTGTTTATCCATATTTTTCTGTCTCCTTTCTTTTTATTTCACCATGATGCAGTGCGGGCCAGGTCCATAGAC
Organism: uncultured Leptolinea sp.; assembly: GCA_964511135.1. Taxonomy (GTDB): domain Bacteria; phylum Chloroflexota; class Anaerolineae; order Anaerolineales; family Anaerolineaceae; genus UBA4782. The sequence goes on from CAZEEL010000003.1 coordinate 10,017, forward strand.
CTGAATCGTTTTGCCTGAGGGGAAATGAATGTTTGTTTCATCGGTTGTTTGCCTCAGGATCGTCATTCCTTTATATTTTACCGTAATTGGCCAGGGAAAAGGATTTTTTCCTGCCAACTCTACCGTTTGATCGCCAAGGCTTTTTATGCCGGCTGTCTGCAGGAAAAAGTCTACCGGAGCCAGACCCTCCAGCGAGTTTGGTTTTCCCATTGCAAAACCGGTTTCAGTATTGTATTTTTCACCAAATTGAAAGTTTTGACTGAACTGAGTGATGATTGCCCGCATGATTCTGGTTAAGATTTCAGCACATTCGACCTGATAGTGGCAGTTGAGCAGTCCTTCTCCCAATAAAATGACCCAGGGCAGAAAGGATTGAAATAAGGGTTCAGCATTGGGGTGAGTTGTGTCGGGCGAAATGAAGGGAATGCCATAGTCGCGCAGGTAGCGCGGCAGAATCCAGGTTTCAATTTGTTTTTTTGCGGTATCTTCTGGCAGGATGTCAGCCCATAACGGGCTATAGAGACTGAGATCTTCGATGGAGAAGTCCATGGTTTGCACCAGGATGCGGTCGGCGGCGCCTGCCCCTTCAATGGTGATCTGTTCAATACTTTTAAAGGCGCAGGGGGAGACCCAGCGGGCTTTTTGCTCTGCCCACATGAGTTGCTCATAAGAAATATATTCTGTGTGATCTCTGTTGTCGGCAGTCTTTCCCTGGATGGATATGGCCAGTGCATGCGGGCGGGATGTCTGGCAGTGTATCTGCAACATGGGGCGGCCGGGCTGCGCAAAAACCCGCTTTGGGTGAAAACAATTGTTTCCCTGATATCTGCCAACGACGGCTCCGGCTGGTGAAAGATGGGTTTCAAAATCACGGTATCGAGGCTGGGCAGTATCGTGATCGTAAAATTCGAGGGCTGTTTTTGACAGGCGGCTGCATTGTTGTTCGAGCCAGGAAGCTGCTTCATCCTGCAGCAACAGCGCCGTTTCCTTCAGTAAGCTGCATTCTTTGTACAGGAAGGCGATTAAAGCCGGGTTTTCATAATAATGAATCGAATATTGGCGCAAAGCGGAAAAAAGAGGGTCGACAGTTAAGGCTGCCTGTTCTGTTCCGTTCTGCTGCGGGTGATCCCATTCCGGGCAATTATCCTGATCTCGATCATGGGTTGGAGAGAACCAGCATTTCAGATACTGTAAAAGAACCTTATAGTATTTTATTCGAAGGGTTTGGGTGGAATCACAGCGTTCAATTAACCAGCAGAGGTAGATCAAAAAGGGCTGGGCAAGAAAAAAACTTTTTTCATCGGTAGGGCTGTTGAGGTTGCCAATAAAGCCGGTTTCATCGGCTTGCCTGAGAATGTTTTCCAGTATGGATGCTGCGATTTCCGGAGCGCCGGGGAGAATTTGTTTAACCCAATACAGGGTTTCAAGCGGTGTTGTACCCTGCCAGCTGGCGGGGTAATCCAGCCCGTCTTTTCTCATGGAGTAGCCCTGATCCGGCAGACGATTTTTAACCAATACCGGGTTGGGAAGGCTTCCGGCAGACCGGTGGATGAGCCTGAACGCTTCGGTCTGGCTGAGGGCCAGGGCAAGATCCCACTGGATATCGCCGGTAGTGATCTCAATTGTTTGCCCGGTGTTTTGCATTATCAGGCGGGTGATTTCGGCATCCCACTGGCGGGCAGCGGTGGCCTGGGCAAGGTCAAAGGATTCCTGTTTTGAGTTTAATCCGCCAACGGCCCAGGTAATGCGGCGGGTTTTCCCCATATCCAATTCAATGGGAACCCATAAAGCCGAGGCGGAGTTGCGGGCCGGAGAAGGCGATCCGGTCATATAGCAGACCGGGGTAATGGATGAAGAATGGCCGGCTAAGATATGCCCTGGCCCCATAGGATAAAGGGTCATGCTTTGGCCGTTTTCCTGAGCGGCCAGAAGGCCGCACCATTCCAGATCCAGGCTCAGAGATTCAGGCGTGCGGTTGGTCATTGAAATTCTGCCGGCAATGGCGTTACTTTCAGGGCACCAGTATTCCAGCATGACATCCATGTTTTCAACTGGCGAGCATGTGAAAGCGGCATAATTGGCCGCAAATGTATGCAGCAGCAGCGGAGAGTGAAAGTCGGCTGGATTGACATACTTATTTTTATTCAGGATAAACTGCGGGTAGAACAGGATCTGTTTTACCCGCATGCCGTAACAGGTACGGATTGTTAATCCCTGATGGCTGTTTTTATCCCAGGTTATCTCCCAGATCTGATCGTCCAGGAAGTTTGGGGCAGAAAATCGACTGTCTGCTGCCAGGATTAAACGGTATCCGGATTGAAAAGGAACTTTCCATTCGCGCATAGCTTTAACATTTTAAGTCAGGATTGACAGGGGGTCAATTACCTGAGAGTGGGTTCGGATAGTGTGTTAAAATCGAAATGAGGCATTTAAAATATGAGTTTTAACAATTCTGAACAACCGGATCCGCGGAATTCTCAAACCCCAGGTCAGCCGTCACAACCGGCGGGGTCTTCTTCTCAACCGAATCCGATACCGGAAAGGTTGGTGGACAGGCATATTCGCAGGTATTTGTCTCAGCAGTCTCATCTGACTGAGGCAAAGGATGATGAGACGCTGTTACCGGGTGGTGAAACAACCACGCAGGCGTTTACCGGATCGACTTTTGTGAATCATCCTGACGATACCCCTGTTACGGAAATGGAAGATGGAACGACCATCGTCTCTTCTGTTTCCGGAGAGTATGATGAAACCATTCGAACCTCTCTGGCTGAGGATGACACGCTGGTTAATCCGCCGGGCGATGTTTCTGAAAGGCTGCCGCGCCCGGCCCTGACTACGGATGTTGGCGCTACCCAGGTGATGCCGTCTGCCTATCAAAGAGGCGTGCACAATGTTCTTCCGGATGTGCATGGGGTTTCTCCCCGCCGCCGGAGTGTTGCAAATGCACCCATGCCTGGTTTCGAAAATTCCGGATCAGCAGCATATCATGTTCGTTCCCAGGCAGAAGAATCGAGGAAGAAAGCGGAAGCCCGACAGCGCTATCTTCAATCTTTGGCCAATCAGCCAGGCGGCCCCAAACCTCCTGAAAGAAATGGCGGCAGACCGCCATTCAGGGGGAAGGGCGGAGGAAATCTTCCCAGGAAAGAAAAAGGGACTGTTTTTGTACGTCTGATTATTGTCTTTTTTGTCCTGACTTTTCTTGTTCTGGCAGGCATGTCGTATGGGCTTTACCGTTATTATCAGATTGCGTCCATCCTGCCTGATGTGAACAGTCTGCGGGAAAGAGCCTCGCAGTTTGAAACGACCCGGATTCTGGATCGCAATGGCAATGTCCTTTATGAAATTAATGATCCGAATCAGGGCCGGCGGACATATGTTCCCCTGAAGGATATATCGCCCAATTTGATTGCTGCTACGATTGCTACTGAAGATAAAGATTTTTATGAAAACCCCGGCTTTGATGTTTTGGGTATCATGCGGGCATTGTATCAAAACTATACTTCCGGCGAAGTGGTATCGGGCGCTTCAACGGTGACTCAGCAATTAGCCCGCCTGCTGTTGATGAGCCAATCTGAGCGATATGAACAGAATGCTGACCGCAAAGCCCGCGAAATTATCCTGGCGGCTGAAATTACCCGCCGTTATACAAAAGATGAAATCATGGAGCTGTATCTCAATGAGATTTATTATGGGAATATGGCTTATGGGATTCAGGCTGCCTCAGAAACCTATTTTCACAAAAAAGCTGCCGAACTCACGGTTGCTGAGGCGGCTTTTCTGGCTGGACTGCCGCAAAGTCCGTCGGTATACGATATTTTCAATAATCGTGATGCTACCCTGATACGAAACAGGCAGGTATTGGTGCTCATGTACACCCTGAGCAATGAACGGAATTGTATTGATGTGCAGACGCCTCAGTCAAAAGTTTGTATGGATGCTGCCCAGGCGGCGGTTGCTGCAGATGAGATTTCCAATTATCCCTTTGAACAGAGCGTTGGTACCATTCGATATCCGCATTGGGTGTTTTATATCCGTTCTCTGCTTGAAAGCATGTATGACCCGCAAACGATTTATCGTTCCGGGTTTACGGTCTATACGACTTTAGACCCTGATTTGCAGGACTTTGCCCAACAGACCGTTACCCATCAGGTGGCGCAGCTGGCAAATAATCAGGCTTTTGGCGGGGCGCTGGTTTCTATCCAGCCGTCTACCGGTGAAATATTGGCTCTGGTGGGCTCTCCTGATTTTCATAATGAAGCAGCTTCCGGTCAGATTAATATGGCGGTCAGTCCGCGTCAGCCGGGGTCTTCCATCAAGCCGTTGACCTTTGCGGCGGCCTTTGAAAAAGGCTGGACGCCGGCTACCCTGATTTGGGATGTGCCAACCGATTTTCCTCCCTCGGGAAGGAAAGATGATACTCAGCCGCCCTATCAACCGGTTAATTATTCCGGAGTTTTCCGCGGCCCGGTGACCGTGAGAACGGCTTTGGCCAATTCTTTAAATATTCCGGCGGTCAAAGCGCTTGAATTTGTGGGTATTTATGATGATCCGGATACGCCTCAAGAAGAAGGGTTTATCCGTTTTGCTGAGAGGCTGGGAATTGATACGTTAACCCGCGATGATTACGGCCTGTCGCTCACTCTGGGCGGGGGAGATGTCACTTTGCTGCAGCTTACCAGCGCTTTCGGGGTATTTGCTGCTAATGGAGTGCGCCAGACCCCGATTGCTATCACCAGGATTCTTGATTCGCGCGGAAATGATGTCTATGTGCATGTTCCGTCTCAGGGAGAGCAGGTGATCCGGCCGGAATATGCTTATCTGATCAGTGATATTCTTTCAGATAATGAAGCCCGGTCGATGGAATTTGGTTCCAATTCTGTTCTTAATCTGCCGTTCAGAGCGGCTGCCAAAACGGGTACGACCAATGATTTTCGGGATAACTGGACAATCGGGTATACGCCGGATCTGGTAACCGGCGTGTGGGTGGGGAACCCGGATTATACGCCGATGATTAATACTACCGGTATGACCGGCGCCGCTCCAATCTGGTCTGAATTTATGCAATTCGCGGTCTATAAAGTAACGGGCGGAAATCCATCTCCTTTTTATCGGCCCAATGCAATTATTGAGAAGATCATTTGCTCGGTCTCAGGAACGGAACCTTCAGAGTGGTGTCCCTCAGAACGTTCAGAATTGTTTACCAGGGATCAGCCGCCGCTTTCAAAGCAGGATGACTTATGGCAGAAGATTAACATTAATACCTGGAGCGGGCTGCTGGCTTCTCCTTACTGTGCCGGGTTTACAGATGAAAAAATGGCTATCCAGGTTAGCGATCCTTTTGCTGTTCGGTGGCTTCAGGAAACCGACGAAGGACGAAGTTGGGCTGAAAGTTATGGTTTTGAATCTCCGTTTTTCTTTAAACCTGAGAGAGAATGTAAAGAAAACGATTTGCAGCCAACGATTGAGTTTGTCGGTTTAACGTCAGGCCAGATGATTGAAGAAAGACCGCTGGATATTTATGCGATTGTGAATTCGCAGCAGGATTTCTCCCGATTTCGTCTGGAGTGGGGCAAGGGTGATGATCCGGAAGATTGGGAAGAGCTGATGAGCTCAAATAATCAATATATAAAACCTGAAAAACTGCTTTCCTGGGATATGCAGGATGTTAAGGACAAGACCATCACTCTGAGAATTTATGCAGAGTCAACTCGTTCAACGTATGCAGAGAAGAAAATTGTTTTGCGTCTTCATTTGCCGGAGCCAACACCGACGCCAACCCTGCCCCCCGTATATACGCCTACGCCGACGCCGACGGAAATAAATATCTATCTGCCTTCCAATACTCCTTCGCCGGCAACCCCTCAACCGCCTGAGCCTGCTTCCACTCCTTAAATGGGCAGTTTGGAGTCAGGGGGTGAAAGGATTAAAGGCAGGTTTTAAAAGCCGGAACTGTCAGGTTTTGCCTGTTATGTGCGGCTGAAATATTTTTGCTCAATGGATTGCCAGGTTTCATCCTGGGGAAGATTCAGGAGCATTTCTGTTTCGGGAATGGCGGCAATAATTTGTTCTGCCATTTTGAAGGCTGCCCGGCGGATGGAATAGTGCGCATTCTTACGGGTTCGCAGCCGGATGAGATGATACAGGCTGCGCAGGTTGATGGCGGCCAGCATGCGGCGTTTATATCCATTGGGTACACAATATGCGGCCGCCTGCGGAGCGGTTTCATGCAGGGTCTGCCAGCATTCCTCTGCCATGTTCATAGCCTGACAGTAACTTTCTTCACAGCCGGCATTGGTAATTAATGCTGGAACGCAGTAACCAAGCCGGGTATTTAACTCCTGAGGTGTGAGGGTCATCATGCGATGGCGCTTAAATTCATAATATGCACCCTGATCCATGATTAATTCAAAGATACATTGGACATATTCTGTTTCACGGATGGGAAGTTCAAACTCAGTGAAGCTGCTTAAAATCTGCGTTAACAGAGATGTGCGCTCATCGGCGTTTAAGTTTTTAATGGTATTTTGTGCGTCTTCAAAAGAAACCGGTTGATAGCGAAACAGGGCGGCTGAGAGCAGTTGCTGTATGGCTTCCGGTGAGTGGAACAGTAATTGACAATCCCGCGGGCTGTTACTGAAGCCGCAGCCTGGCATGGCGAGGGGGAGTGTTTCCAGGTATTGGCTGGGGGCGGCATATTTTACCAGGGTAGGCACTTCATGTTGAGCGACTGCTTTTATTTCTCTGCCGATGGATCTGACTTCTGCGAATGGGTGGCTCAGCATTTTGCTGATTAAACCTTCCAAAGCGCGGGCGTTCATGGTTAGGCCGACATTTGCCAGTGATGCGGCTGGAAGGAGAAAGCGGCAGGAATCGATTGCCTCGGTGCGCAAATGGCGTTTGCGGGCAGCTTCATCTTCATCAGGCAGGGTGTCAGCATGGCTGGTCAGCCATTTTTCAGTGACTTCAAGACAGTGATGATAGGCATTAAAGAGCTGTTCTATGGTATGGGTGTAAGTATGAAGCAGGGTGGGGGCTGTAAGCTCTTCCGGAATGTGATAATCTGTTTTATCCCATTTTTGATAACGGGTCGATTTTTCGGTATAAGACGCCAGCCGGCAGCTTTGAACAGTTTCTACAGCCAGTCTTGAAACATTTTCGAGCGCAAGGTGAAGAACGGCATGTTCTGCCACCGAAGCGTGGCCGTATCCGACTACCCATTTTTCGTGGAATTCGCTGCTTTTTGCAGTGGTGAGGTCCTTTGCAATATCCCGAAAAGATTGCGGGCTGCGTGAGGTTTTAGCGAAGGTAACGGCGATGGTTTCGGGATCCAGTTCTCTCGGATTCAGGACATAAATCTGACGATGGTTGGTCATGCAGTTATCTCCAAACAGTTTATTGTGATGGGCTGAAATCCAGCCGGGTTATTGTATCAGATGGGAACCCGTTCCTGCTGCCGGAGTCAGGAAAGATTCTCCTGCCAAAGGATGTATCTTTAATGATTGCCTGGCAGGAGACACTTTGGTTGTCAGATTTCAGGATGACCGGATATTTGCCTTCCGGAGGCAGGATCTGTTCTTCCCAATGCTTAAACAGGTATGGATGATGGTTTGCCGTGTTGGGTGGGTTGACCGGGATAATCTGACCAGACAGCGCATAGGGTCTGCCTAACCAGGTAGCTGCAGCTTCCATATCTGCCTGCAAAATAAACTGCCGGATGCGGGTTGTTGAGACGATTTGATTTTTAATTCTCAATTGAGGGTAGATATGGAGATTGTAATGCATGACAGGCCCCATCTGATCTAATACCTTCAGGCTGCCTTTGCGGTCTTTTCCAAGTGCAAAATCTTCACCTACCCAGATCTGGCGGATATCCATGATATCCGCCAACGACTCAATAAACGCCTGCGGTGAGAGGTTGACCACTTCCTTTGAGAAAGGATAATAAAGAACCTGATCGACACCCAATGATTCAAGAACGATGTTTCTGTCTTGAGGGCTGGTGAGATAAAAAGGCGGCTTTACCCGCTCCATGACCAGCGCCGGGTGAGGGTAAAGACTGACCAGGCAGACATTATGGCCCAGTGTGTGAGCCTCAGCAACGAGGTCTTTAATTAAGGCCTGATGCCCAAGATGCAGACCGTCATACGCTCCGATCGTGATCCAGGTTGGTTTTTGTTTTGTCTTAACCAGTGAATGAAATACTTTCATCTCCGCTGTTTCCATCTATTGCATCTGTTTGCATGGGTCAACAGATTTACAGAGCAAAGACTTTTTTAGGTTTCCATTCATTGGTTTCCGGAACCAGCTCCATGAGGGCGATCAGGTCGCCCTGTTCGCTGATTCCTCTGGCCAGGGTGTTTTTTGGAGCTGATTCTGAAGCCGGAATGCGGTTGCCATGCCGGATAATCTCGGCTTCTTCAGGGTTTAATTCAACTGCCGGCCAGTCAGTCAGCGCTTCGGCAGCCGGTATCAGATATTGATACCAGGTTCCATTGGCGAAGGCTTCTTTAAGAGTCGTGAGTGGAACTGCGTCGCGCAAAGTGAAACGGCCGCTTTTGGTGCGCCGTAACCCAATCAGATGGGCGCCACACCCCAGTTCATTGCCCAGGTCATGGGCCAGTGAACGGACATATGTGCCGGAAGAACAGGCAACATCGAGGACTGCTTCCGGCGGATCCCATTCCAGTAATTCAAGATGGTAGACCTGAACTTTACGGGGAGCGAGTTCTACTTCCTCTCCTTTTCTGGCCATTTCATAGGATTTTCTTCCATGTACTTTTATGGCTGAGTAAGGCGGGGGAACCTGCTCCAGTTCTCCGACAAACTTCAGCAACGATTCTTCGAACTGTTCTTCTGTGACCTCTACGAGTGAGTTTTGGGTAATCTTTCCTTCAGAATCATAGGTGTCTGTGCTGGACCCTAACTGCAGCACGGCCTGGTAACGTTTGTCGGTAGCCGCGACATATTCACTTAATCTGACTGCCGGGCCGATCAGTATTACTAAAACGCCTGAAGCTCTTGGGTCTAATGTGCCTGTATGACCGGCACGACGAAGGTTTGTGCCATTTCGAATAATTTGAACTACATCATGTGAGGTTAAGCCTACCGGCTTATCCACAACGAGAACACCTGAAACGGTGTTATTGCTTATTTCAGAGTCAATATTCATATGATTTGTATCTCCAGATTAATTTGCCGATTTTTCTTCGGACATCAGTTGCTTCGTTGTATTAATAATCAGCTCTTTTACCTGTGTAAGACTTCCTTTAACTTCAGCACCTGAGGCGGCAACATGCCCGCCACCGCCAAACATTGTCGCGATTTTTGAAACATCATAACCGGGGGCGGCTCTCCAGCTTACTTTGACCAGGTCTTTGCTGAGTTCTACGAATACAATTGCTATTTTGACATCGTCAATGGTCGAGAGCAGGTTGATGAAGTCTGCATCATCTGTACTATCATACCCGGCAGACCGTTTATCGGCAAGACTGATCGAGGCATAAATCAGCTGATTTTCATATGTCATCTGCGACAGGCTTTTTTCCCATAAGCGGAGCGCTTTTACAGGCTGACGGGTCAGGTTTTGATAATAGGTGTTGTAGAGGTCTGCTCCCTGGTCTATCAGATCAGCAGCCAGCCGTAAGGTCATCGAGGTTGTGTTCCCGGTTCGGAAGCCGATGGTGTCGGTGATGATGCCTGCCAGCAGCGGGGTTGCACTGTCTTTATCAAAAGTCAGCCCCCATTCTTTCAGGTGTGATGCGATTACCTCTGCAGTTGCCGCTGCCTGAGGTTCAACATAATTGAATTCAGCATAGTATGTGTTGGATATATGATGGTCTATGTTTAAATGGGGCACACGGTCTTCAAAGGGGTTCCCCAGACGTTTGAGATCAGAACAGTCCAAAGAAATATAGAGGTCGGCCGGTGTTTCCAGTTTCTTTTTGATCAGATGGGCATTGGGGAGTTCCCGATGACTGGCAGGAACTCCATCGGTTAAGATCATTTGTATCTGTTTTCCGTGATGCAGCAGGGCATTTCCCAGGCCCAGGAGTGAGCCAACGGCATCGCCATCGGGGCGAATATGGGCAGCCAGTGCGATATGCTTTGCGTTGTGAAATAAGTCACGAATTACACTGTGACTGATCAGAAGAGGATGTGTCATTGTATTCTTCATTGTTTTCTTCTTCGCTTTTTCCAGGTGCGTTTTCGGTTTTCAGAGATGAAATAAGTTTTTCGATTCTGTCGGCTTTCTCAGGCGTAGGATCCCAGTGGAATCGCAACTGCGGGAATGTGCGCAGCGGGGTTTGTTCAGCCAGGGCTTTACGCATATAGCCGCTGGCAGATTCCAGCCCCTGTTGAATTTCTTTTGCCCGCTCACTGCCTTCCAGAGCCGAATAGTAAATATTTGCATACGATAATTCGCGGTCAACTTTGACGTCGTTGATAAATACCCCGTATAAACGGGGGTCATTCAGTTCTTTCAGAAGCATTTCTGACAGTAATTCACGGATCCTGTTGCCGATCCGTTCAAGTCTTATCTTGCCAGGCATGGATATCTCCTTTTGCCCAAAAGGGGCTACTCGCTGGATTTCTCCAGAATATAGCATTCGATGAGGTCGCCTTCTTCAATGTCGTTGGAACCTTTAAAAGCCAATCCGCATTCAAATCCCTGGCGGATTTCTTTGACATCATCTTTTTCATGTTTCAGAGACGATAATTCTCCTTCGAATATTTTATCTTTCCCGCGGAAAGAGCGGATACGGGCGTTGCGGCGTATTTCTCCCTGGGTTACTTTGCAGCCGGCAATATTTCCAACTTTGCTGATGCGGAATACCTGTAACACCGTGGCCTTCCCGATGACGACTTCTTTGCTGACGGGTTCAAGCATCCCTTTCAGCGCTTTTTCGATATCTTCTGTCAGCCGATAAATAATGTTGTACAGCCGTATGGAAACTCCTTCGGTTTCGGCCAGCCGGCGTGCCGCTATGTCAGCCTGTACGTTGAAGCCAATTACGACTGCCCGTGAGGCCACGGCCAGCATAACGTCGCTTTCAGTGATGTTTCCTGTTTCAGCATGCAAAATATTGATTTTGATCTTGGTTTCTTTAATTTCACCCAGGGTTTGAATAATGGGTTCCAACGAACCCTGGACGTCTGCTTTTAAGACCAGACGAAGTTCCTGTAATTCGCCGGATTCTACCTTGGAAAACAATTCTTCAAGGGTGGCTTTGGGGATGGCTGCGGCTGCTTCCTGTTGCTGCGTTTTCTGTTCCTGAATCACTGCCCGGGCTTCTTTTTCAGAGGGGTAGGTGTGAAACAGATCGCCGGCCTGCGGTACATCGCTGAGGCCCATAATTTGGGCAGGGGTCGCCGGCCCGGCTTTTTGCAGTTTTTTTCCTTTGAAGTCGAACATTGCACGAATTTTGCCCCATGCATTTCCGGCAACGATGACATCGCCCATGGTCAGGGTGCCATTTTGAACCAGCAGAGTGGCCACTACGCCTTTGGCTTTTTCAATACGGGCTTCAATGATGGTGCCCAGGACTTTCCCCCTGGGGTTTGCCATGATGTCAATGCTTTCTGTTACCAGGATGATTGCTTCGAGCAGGTCTTCCAGACCGGTTCGCTGTTTGGCAGATACCGGAACAATCATGGTGTTTCCGCCCCATTCATCGGGAACCAGGTCCAATTCTGCAAGTTGTTTTTTTACATAATCCGGGTTGGCAGTTGGTTTGTCGATTTTATTCAGCGCTACTACAATGGGTACTCTGGCTGCTCTGGCATGGGCAATGGCTTCACGTGTTTGAGGCATAATGCCGTCGTCTGCTGCTACGACCAGAATGACTACATCGGCGCCCTGTGCGCCGCGGGCGCGCATGGAGGTAAACGCCGCATGCCCTGGGGTGTCAAGGAAGGTGATTATTTTTCCTTTGTGTTCAACCTGATAGGCTCCAATGTGTTGGGTAATTCCGCCGGCTTCTCCGGCGGCAACTTCTGTATGGCGAATGGCGTCCAGCAGGGTGGTTTTTCCATGATCAACATGCCCCAAGATGGTTACTACCGGAGGGCGGGCAATCAGTTTGTTGAGGTCTTCGCTGGCAATCATCTGACGCCAAAGAGGAATCTCGCCGGTTTCCTGCTTTTCTTCCGCTTCGAGGATTTCCATGGAAGCTTCAAAGCCGAGTTCGCTGGCAATAATGGCAGCGGTGTCAAAGTCAATCATTTGATTGATGTTTGCCATGACACCATTTGCCATCAGAATTTTGATAATTTGAATTGGGCTGGTTTCCAGCCGTTGAGCAACTTCTCTTACGGTTATACTGGAAGGCAAAATAATAGTTTTGCTCATACGCACCTCCTAAAAGATACACCCCTCATCCCATTTCTAAGCGCGGGTATCTTTGATACTCAGTGCAAATGATGGGATCAATCTTAACTGTTCATGATGATACTTTTAATATAAATTCTCATGAGCGGTTGTCCGCTGACATCAGTGAATTATTTTTCTCAGTCAGATTTGCAGCATATTCTTCCAATTGCTGCAAATCTTCTTTTGTGATCTCAGTTTTTAAAGCAGCAGCCAGTGTTCCTTTCATGGCTTTTTTCCAGCATTCAGGCTGGTTATGAATATAGGCTCCTCTGCCGGCCATCTTTCCGACTGGATCAACCATGATTCCCTGCGGAGTGCGCACAACCCGAACCAATTCTTTTTTTGCCAGGATTTCACGGCAACCTACGCAGGTGCGTTGAGGAACATGCTTCACTCTTGGTTGTTTGCTCCTTGCCACGACTGAGTTTAATCTCCTTTTTTATCTTACCACTCCCAGGAATCGCCTTTTTTATGCTTTTTGCGCACATAAGTCAGGTCGCGATCAGGGTCATATTCAACTTCTTTGAATTTCTTTTTCTTTTTCTTTGCATCACCTTTGGATGAGCTGGATGAACTGTCTTCTTCTTCATCCGAACTGCTGCTCACTTCCAGCATTTCAGGCTTTAAAGCGAATATCTGCTCCAATGAGATGTCTGATTCTTCAGTTTCAGTTTCATCCTGGCTTTCTGAATCAGGGGTTGGTTCAGGCTGCGGCATCTCTTCTGCCGGCTCCGGTGCAATTTCTTCCGGTTCAGCCTCTTCTGTAGTTTCGGGTTCTTCGACCGGGTGCATCTCTGCATAAAGCGTATCTATCAGGTGTTGAATTTCGGCCAAAGCTTTTGGCCCAATGCCGTTGATACGAAGAATTCGATCCGGGTTTAATTTCATTTGTAAAACCAGGCTGCCGACGGTATGGAATTCTGATTCCTGCAGCAGGTTATTGACGTGTTCGGGCAGACCGCTGTCAAGAATATTTTGTGTAAATATTCGTTCAGGGTACTGGTGATGGAGTTCTTCCAGTTCGGTTTGTTTTTCGGCTGCTTCTTCAGGTGTGGCAATGGCCACCCTGCGTGATTCGACACGGTCAACGAATCGGGACATCAGCTCGTATTCTTCAGGGGTCAGCGGCCGGCCTTCTATCTTTTTGGCCAGCATGGTTTCAAGCTGTGGAATGAAATCAGTTTCTGCCTCAGACAGTTTTGCGAGACTTTCATCGGTTTTTAACCGTTCCAGGGCATCTGAAGCAGCTTCAGACAGGCTTTTAATGTCAATTCTCCAGCTGGTCAGTTTTGCTGCGAGTCGGGCATTTTGCCCGTCACGGCCAATGGCCAGGCTGAGCTGATCTTCAGGGACGACCACGGTAGCGGTTTTATTGGCAGACGAGCGATCGGTTAAATATACGCCGATCACGCGGGCCGGGCTGATGGCTTTGGAGATGAAGATGGCGGGGTCATTGTTCCATTCAATCACATCAATTTTTTCGTCGTGCAGTTCACGGACAATGGCCTGAATGCGAACACCCCGGATCCCTACGCATGCGCCTACGGGGTCAATACCCTGCTGGGTTGCTGAAACCGCAATTTTGGCCCGTTCGCCGGGTTCGCGGGCTATCGAACGTATTTCTACCACGCCATGATATATTTCTGGAACTTCCGTTTCCAGCAGCCGGCGAAGGAAGTCGCGATGGGTGCGGGTAAGCATAATCTGCGGGCCGCGATTGCTGTCTTTAACTTCGCCAACCAGCGCTCGGACACGGTCATGGATATGGAACCGTTCCTGCGGGATCATGTCTTTTCGCAGCATGGTTCCTTCTGCACGCAGTTCAAGCCCAATGGTTAATCCCTGGGCATTAACGGCCTGCACGACACCGCTGATGATTTCGCCAACTTCTTTTTGATAATAATCCAGTTGCGCCTGGCGTTCAGCGTCGCGGATGCGCTGCTGAATGACCTGACGGGCGGTCTGGGCTGCTACACGCCCCAGATTGGGGGGGGTGCTGTCAACCATGAGCATGTCGCCCACCTGAGCATTGGGATTGACCTGACGGGCTTCGTTTAGTTCAACCTCAGTACGGTTATCCTGCACGCCTTCTACAACTTCTTTTTCAGCAAAGATCGCCATTTTTCCGGTATCTGCATCGACTTTGGCTTCGATATTCTGATTGGCTGATGCGTTGACTTCACGCCGGTATGCAGAAACCAGCGCAGACTCTAATGCCTGAAGGATAATATCCTTGGGTAAGCCCTTCTCTTCAATTACTTCATTGAATGCGAGAAAAAATTCGTTCTTCATTCCTTCCTGCTCCGAAAAAACCAGGTTCTGTATTATAAAGAAAAGTGGGGCTCGCCCACTTTTCAATGTGCATACTATTCACTTCTGTAAGCAAATATACCATACTTGTATTTCAGAATCAAGTGCAGAAAATCAAGTGCAGAAAATCAGGTGCAGAAAATCACATGTGCTGACAATCCTGCAAAAGCGTGGGTTGAAGCTTTTCAGAGCTGAGGTGAAGGTCGGACGGGTGGTTATAAAGTTATTCTGTATGTTATTCTGTATGGGAACGGGGCATTCTGTTACCTGGCTCTGCCAATGCCGGGCGGGCTGTTTGTGCTGGCGGGGTCATGTTTTCTGCCGGGCGCGGAAACCATGCATATGCGGGGCGGGATGAAGGCATCCCGCAGCAGCTTCGCACCTCGGCGGCCCACTGTGCCAGGAAGCAGAATAATAATTCTTCATGCTGCAAATTGTGTTCCCGAATATCGGGATTTTTGAAATGCTGCAAATACCGCGCCCGATACTTCGGCCCCATTTTGAGGGCGTAAAAACAGTGAATGGTTGTACCCGGTAGATGGATTCCATTTTCCAGGGGAGTGGTCAGGTCGGAATAGTATTGGTTGAAAATACTGTCGGTTTTGACAAAGCGCATATCCCGGCTGCCGATGCCGAAGATTTTCAGCGCGGCTTTCAGGTAATCTGCGTTTTCATGCTGCTCCAGCTTATTTTCCAGCCATCCGGGCAGCCTGCCCTTTTGCAGCAGGCCGTGCAGTATGCGCGCCATGATTTTGCCTTTCAGCCATGCCAGCGGTCCGCCGCCCTGGTCAAGGTCGGAACTGCCCAGAATGCCGTGATCCATTCTCACGCGTCTGCGCTGTATCAGCAGACCTACGAAGCTGCCGCCCAGTGAGCAGCCGTAGGCTGCGCAGATATGTCCGCCGAAAGACCGGAGAATATACTCTTCGATTTTTTCAGTTTCCTCCAGCATGGCAGAGAAAACGGCATTTGGTTCTGTTTCGTCAAAGCCGTCGTAAGAAACAAAAACGATCTGAAAATCCGGTTCCAGCAGTGGAATCAGGGTTTGCGCATTGCATTGCCAGTGGCAGCAGGTGCCGGGAAAGATCATCAGTACCGGCTTCTCAAAATCTCCAAAGGTATAAAATTTCATAGAATACCAGACGTTTCTTTCTCGTGGTTAAATTTAACTGCTGCCGTGCTGCGGTCATGGGACACCGCACTGACTGTTACCGGGCAGCAGATATGGCTTGAGTTGTTAAGAATGCTTCAAGGTGAGCCAATGATATTTTCATTGTTAACCAACTTTTCAGGATGTGTGCTTTGGGCGTTAAACCCTGTTAAAAAATCTCTCTGTGTTGAACATTCATGGGCAGAGCGCACAGGGAATGCGGCATTCTGCCTGGCTGTAACCCGGATTTATTGTTTTGCTTCAGGCTGGATTTCTACCTGGATATTATCGCTCATCGTTTTCCCCAGCACATGGGTTTGGTTTGTTCTGTTCAGAAAAACCTGCCGGGCGCTGTCAACCGGGTTGACCTGCCGTACTTCAAGCAGGGTTCCGGGACATAAGCCAATGGACTGTAAATATGCAAGAAACACAGAGTTCTGATCTGTAATTTGCCGGACGGTTCCTTTATCTCCGGGCTGTAAGTCTGAGAGGAGTACCAGTAAACGGGAGGTGTCGAGTATCAGATTTTCATTGGGGATGGGATGCCCATGCGGATCGTAGGATGGTTCTTGAAGCAACCGGGCAATTCGATCAATGAAATAGGGTGATACGGCATGTTCCAATATGTCTGCTTCCTGATGGATGGCTTCCAGCGGGTACTCCAAAATTTGATAGAGAAACTGTTCAATCAGGCGATGGCGCCGAATAATCAGCAGGGCGGCTTTTTCTCCGGCTGCCGTTAAAGATATGCCGTGATGTTTGCGGTAGCTGACCAGTTTGGGGTAGTTTTCAGCCAGTTTTTGCATCATATGTGTGACGGAAGCCGGGCGAATATTCAGCTCTTCGGCCAGCGCTACCGTTGAGGTAGGCTGGCCGGTACGGGTTTGCATGTAAATGGCTTTCAGGTACGTTTGTTCTGCCGATGTAATTTCATCTGTTTCGAACGTTGGTTTTTCATCCATTACAGAATACCTCACTTATTTCAAAACACTTTACTGAATAAATTCCTTGCTGGCGCGGTTTCGCCCCAGATCGGTCAGAATCAACCGATCTTTCTTCTGCTCAATCAACTGCTGCCGAATGGCCTGGTTAACAATCTGTGCGGCGAAGTTTGGTTTCCATCGCAGATGAATGCCCAGGTGAGAGAAGCTGTTTTCAATTTCAGCATGGGGGCTCTGTTCATGATTGACCAGGTGGGCAGTCAACATGGTAATTGCAAATTCCTGCCGCTGTATTTTCCGGCGGCGGGCTGCAGCGACCCATCCGCGCCTGGGAGTAAATAATAAAGCAATTATAAAATATACGCCAGACATACTGGCCATGGTGCCTGCGATAGAAGCGTCGAGGGTTCGGGCGAGCCAATATCCGCTGACAGCGCTCAATGCGCCAATGCCCAGACTGACAAAAATCATCCATTTTAAATTATCGGTTATCAGACTGGCTGTTGCAGCAGGCGCAATCATCAGGGCAACTACCAGCATGGAGCCGACAATATCAAAAGCGGTTACAACGGTGATGGAGACCAGTGACATCAGCGCATAATGCAATACTACGGGTGTAAAACCGAGGGCGGCTGCCAGTCCGGCGTCAAAGCTGGTCAGTTTAAGTTCTTTATAAAATAAGAGGATGAAAATCAGGTTTAATAGCAATGTTCCGCTCATAACCCATAGGCCGCGCGGCCCCATATCGTAGCCAAAGATGATCAGCCGGTCAAATGGAGCAAACGCAATTTCTCCAACCAGAACTGCATCGGTGTCCAAATGAACATTTCCGGCATAAACTGAAATGAGGATTACTGCGATGCTGAATAAAACCGGGAACACCAGCCCAATGGCTGCATCTGCTTTTACCAGTTGTGTGCGTTCGATGACTGCCACGAGGCTGACGGTAAGGACGCCCACGAGGGCTGCGCCAATCACCAGGAGCGGCGAGCTTAAATTACCAGCCAGAAAAAAGCCAGCTACAATTCCGAGCAACACGGTATGGCTGATGGCATCTGACAGCATTGCCTTGCGCTGTAATACTAAAAATACTCCTGGTAATGCACAGGCGCTTGCGGTTATGATGGCTATTAATTGGATTTCAATTTGTGTCTGATTCATGGAGAATACCCCTCTCTTTGGAAAGCAGTCTGGCATTGGTTAACCCCTGTTCGGTCAGAGCCCATAAACCGGTTTGATTGGATTGTACCCATCTCTGTTCTTTAAGTTTTTTTAAGGAGGATGGCAGACTGGCAGGGTTTGGAATGGCGGTTCGCAGAACGTTTTCAGAATGCGGGTACAGCGGGTTATTGTGGGCGTTGCCCATTTGATAAAGTGCCAGTAAGACGGTATCTGCCTGTATTTGCCGTGATTGGCGCAGACGCAGGATCGAAGAGGCGATCAGACCGCGCCGCGGAGAGAACAGGAAGGAGATGAGCACGATGGCGCCTGCCGTCAGGACAATGGTTGGCCCGGTTGAAAGTCCGAGAGTTGTTGCAGAAATGAGTGTGCCGATCAGACCGGCCAGGGCTCCGAACCCGGCTGAGAGGGCTACCATCCGGCCCAGCCGATCTGTCCATTGACGGGCTGCCGACGCAGGAGCAACGATCATGGCGCTCATTAAAATAACGCCAACGGCTTGCAGACCGATGACAATGGCTGTTACGGTTAAAATGGTGAGCAGGAGATCGAGTTGACGGGTTGGGAGCCCCATGCTGTGGGCAAAATCAGAGTCAAAACTCAACAGTTTAAACTCTTTCCAAAATAATATCAGCAGCAGGATCGCTATTCCACCCAATATGGCCATCAGAATGACGTCGCTTTCCAATAATGTAGCTGCCTGCCCAAACAGATACTTGCTTAACCCGGCCTGGCGGGCATCCGGCAGGCGCTGGGTGTACGTTAACAGCATCATCCCAAACCCAAAAAACACTGAGAGTGTCAACCCAAGCGCGCTGTCCTGTTTCAGACGGGTGTGATGGATGATCTGATTTACGGCCAGTGCGGCGAGTATACCTGCAACAATAGCGCCGGTTAATAAAACTGCCGGAGATTTGGAGCGGGTCAGTAAAAAGGCGGTTACAATGCCGGGCAGGGCCGCATGTGAAATGGCATCGCCCAGCAGGCTTTGCTGCCGCAGGAAGGCAAATGCGCCTAATGCGCCGGCTACCATTCCAATCAGAGATGCTCCAAGCGCAACGGTTCGCAATGTGTAATCAAAAATAAGATTATGAAAGAGGGTGGCTATATCCATTTATTTCTCTCTTTCTTTCACCGATGATTGACTGGCCTGTCTGAGAGGGTTGTCGCTTCCTGTGTTTTCATGCAGGTTACCCAGCAGCGCTATCCGGCCGCCGTATGCTTTGCGCAGGTTCTCTTCCGTAAATACCTGTTCTACCGGTCCGCTGGCAATGCGGCGAACGTTTAAAAGAGTTACCCAATCGAAGTACTCCGGTACCGTTTGCAAATCATGATGGACAACCAGAACGGTTTTTCCGGCTGTGCGCAGTTCACGCAGTAAGGTGATGATCGTGCGCTCGGTGACGGCGTCAACCCCCTGAAACGGTTCATCCATGAGGTAGACCTGGGCATTTTGCATCAGAGCGCGGGCAAGAAATACCCGCTGCTGCTGCCCGCCTGAAAGCTGACTGATCTGGCGGTTGGCAAAATCTTTCATTCCGACTTTTTCGAGAGCAAGTTCTGCCTGCTCCTGTTGCCTTTTCCCGGGCCGGCGAATCCATCCCAGACTGCCATAGGAGCCCATCATGACTACATCCAGGGCATTGGTTGGGAAATCCCAGTCTACACTGCCGCGCTGTGGTACATACCCTACCAGTTGACGTTGTTCATGATACGGTTTGCCAGAGATCAAAACCCGCCCGGCTGTTGGCCGGATCAGCCCAAGAATTGCTTTCAATAAAGTTGTTTTTCCGGCTCCGTTGGGGCCTGCCAGGGCGATTAAAACTCCGGCGGGTACTTCAAGATCAATATCCCAAAGAACGGGCTTGTCATTATAGGCAACTGTAAGGTCTGCGACATCAATAACATATTCGTTCATCATAAAAAACCTCCGATAAAAGCTGCCATTATGTTGTATTCCGGTTTATGGGCCGTACCTACAAAATGGCAGCCTGCTTAAAATGGTTCCTGCTGCCTATTTTTCTGACAATGCATTGACAATGGTGTCAATGTTATGGCGAATCATTCCAATATATGTGCCATCGGGTGTGCCTGCACTGCCCATTGCATCAGAATAAAGTTCTCCGCCAATGCGAACATTCCAGCCGCGTGATTCGACCGCTTTTTGCAGCGCTTCAATATTGCGCTGCGGAACGGATGATTCAATGAAAATTGCCGGAACTTGTGAAGCAGCAATAAAATCGGCCAACTGTTGTACATTGGCCGTACTGGCTTCACTTTCGGTGGAAATGCCCTGTAAGCCGTGTACATCGAACCCATAGGCTTTTCCAAAGTAATTAAAGGCATCATGGGCGGTAATCAGCACCCGTTTTTCCTGAGGGAGGCGTTCAGCCTGTTCGCGAACATAACGGTCAAGCTGTTCCAGTTCTGTCAGATACGCCTTTGCATTGGCTTCGTAGAGGTCTTTGGATGCAGGATCGATGCTGATTAAGCTGTCGCGTACGACTTCGACGGCATGCATCCATAACGAAACATCAAACCAGACGTGCGGGTCGTATGCGCCTTTGAATTCGGGCGGTGTATTTAATAAACGGCGATCAATGGTGTCGGTTATTGCTACTACCTTACGATGATCTGACATGCGTTCCAGAACACCGCTCATCCCTGCTTCAAGATGCAGACCATTATAAAAAATAATATCTGCTTCCTGCAAAGCGGTTACGTCACTTTCTGATGCTTTATAAAGGTGCGGGTCTACACCGGAACCCATCAATCCTGTTACTTCTACCCGATTACCGCCAACCATACTGACGATGTCGCTGACCATGCCAATGGTTGTTGTGATTCGAATTGGGCGGTTTGCCAGATTGTCAGCCTCGGCCGCTTTGGTTGAACAGGCTGATAAAAGCAGCGCGATGCATAACAATGGAATAAAAAGTTTTTTCATTAACATCTCCTTGTAGGCAAAGCTAAAATAATAATTAGTTATGACTAAATATATCAAAAAAATGGGTTATGTCAAGCGATGCGTATGCATGGATAAAGCATTAACCGGTTAAACTTAAATAAAGATCGTCTGGATTATTCTGTATACTCCCATCAGGGATCTTGCGAGTCATTTTTCGGCGAATCTGTCTCTCTTTCCCAAAACAGATGGCTTCGCTGTGCCAGCGTGATCTTTCATCCACCAAAGAACTTATCCCAATTCACGTTAAACAGGCGGTGAAAGCGTATACATTGTTCTTATGGGGTGTTCTTATAAGTAGTACAGTAGCCTGGTTTTGAATTTGCTATTAGAATTCATAAGATATTATAGGTGTTCAAGATAAAAACAGATGGAGTGAATATGAATACAATGATTCCCTGGTGGAAGAAAGCAGTTATTTATCAGATTTACCCCCGCTCGTTCCAGGATTCTGATCATGATGGGGTGGGTGATCTGGAAGGAATTATTTCAAGATTGGAGTATCTGCAGGATCTGGGCATTGATGCGATCTGGCTTTCGCCGGTGAATCCTTCTCCCATGGTTGATTTTGGATATGATGTTTCTGATTATCAGGATATCGATCCGTTGTTTGGTTCTTTAGAGATTATGGATACTTTGATTGCCAAAGCGCACACCTGCGGGATCAAAGTTATCATGGATCTGGTGCTGAATCATTCTTCTGACCAGCATGCCTGGTTCCTGGAATCCCGTTCAGGTCGGGATAATCCTTATCGTGACTGGTATATCTGGGCAGACCCCGGGAAAGGCGGTAAAGAACCCAATAATTGGGTTTCACTTTTTGGAGGGAAGGCCTGGGAATATGACAAACAAACCGGTCAGTATTATTATCATATGTTTTGCCCCCAGCAACCGGATTTAAACTGGCGCAACCCAAAGGTGGAGGAAGCCGTTCTGAACATTTTTCGTTTTTGGATGGGCCGGGGTGTCGATGGTTTTCGGCTGGATGTTTTTAATGAATACTTTAAAGATGCGCTGCTGCGGGATAACCCGGTGACCAGGCCAGGGCTGCGGTCTTTTGACCGCCAGAATCATCTCTACGATGCTGATCAGCCGGAAATGGAGCAACTGGTTCAGCGTATTCGGGCGGTAAGTGATGAATACCCGGATCAGTATCTTGTTGGAGAGACTTTTCTTTCCAGCCCGGAAAAAGCCGGTAAGTATACGGGAAACGGAAAACTGCATGCGGCTTTTAATTTTGATTTACTGAATTGCAGCTGGGATGCCGGGTGTATCGGAAAGGCATTGGAATGCGGAGAAAAGATTTCAGGAGAAGATGGCTGGCCTACGCTGGTTCTTAATAATCATGACAACCGGCGTTCAGCCAGCCGGTATCGTGATCATGACCGTGATGAACGGAATAAAGCGGCGGCTGTTTTGCTGCTGACGGCCCGCGGAACCCCGTTTCTTTATTATGGTGAAGAGATCGGAATGCGGAATGTTTCGATTCCTTATTCCAAAATTCAGGATCCGCCTGGAAAACGATATTTTCCTTTCTTTCCTACCCGGGATGGATGCCGCAGCCCCATGCAGTGGGATGATACCCCGTTTGCCGGGTTCAGTGATGCCGAACCCTGGCTGCCGGTTCATCCAGGGTATCCGGCGCGCAATGTCAGGCAGGCAGAAGGCAGCGCCGGGTCGTTGTTGCAGGTCTATAAGCGGTTATTAAAACTGCGAAAAACGCATATGGCTTTGCAGGTGGGTGATTTTACTTTATTGGATAATAAGCGCAGAGATATTCTCTGTTATTCACGTACATGGGAGGGGCAATTGTATGTAATTCTGATCAATTTTTCTCATCGTTCGCGTGAAGTGGAGGAGTATCGATCTGAATCAAAAGAGGAATGGAAAGTGCTTTTCAGCAGTTTAACGCCGGAAAGTGAATGTAATCTGGAATTGCCTCTGGTTTTACGGGCCAATGAGGCTGTTATTTTACAGAGAAAGCTCCGGCTGTTTCAGATGTAAAAAAAGGCTGTCTGAAAGCTTCGTAAACTTTTGGGCAGCCTTTTTTTGAACGTGTATTGGGTGAATCAGGGGTTAAATATCCAGATTTTGTACTTCGCGTGCGTGGGTTTGAATGAAACGGGTGCGCGGAGGAACCGCCGAACCCATTAACATGTCAAAGGTATGGTCTGCTGCGCTGGCGTCTTCAATGGTGACCTTAAGCAGGGTTCGGGTAGCCGGGTCCATGGTGGTCTCCCAGAGCTGCTCAGGGTTCATCTCTCCCAGGCCTTTATAGCGGTTGATGCCGGCTTTTTCTGCGTTGGGGCCGAGGTCTTTCAAAATTTTGTCTTTTTGCTGTTCTGTATAGGCGTATTGAACGTTGTTTTTAAATGCAATTCGATAGAGCGGCGGCTGGGCAATAAATAAGTTGCCGTTTTCAATCAGTTGGGGGATGTAGCGGAAGAAAAAGGTCAGCAGCAGGGTTCGAATATGAGAGCCGTCAACATCGGCATCGGTCATAATAATGATTTTGCCATAGCGAAGGTTGGATAAATCAAAGGTTTCACCAATGCTGGTGCCGATTGCTGAAATCAGGGCTTTAACTTCATTGTTTCCAAGAATTTTATCCAGTCGGGCCCGTTCGGTATTCAGAATTTTTCCCCGTAAAGGGAGGATGGCCTGAAAATGCCGGTCACGGCCCTGTTTGGCTGACCCGCCGGCAGATTCTCCTTCAACAATGTACATTTCAGCCCGATTGGCGTTTCGTTCAGAGCAGTCAGCCAGTTTTCCGGGCAGGGTAAGGCTTTCGAGCGCTGACTTTCGAATGACCAGGTCGCGGGCTTTGCGGGCTGCATCACGGGCACGGGCGGATGTGAGGCATTTTGAGATGATGGCTTTGGCATCTGATGGGTTTTCGTCCAGGAAGGTATTGAAGGCTTCCTGAACTACCTGTTGTACATAGGTTTGAACTTCAGGGTTCATCAGTTTAACTTTTGTCTGACTTTCAAATTGCGGGTCGGGGTGTTTGATGCTTACAATGGCGGTGAGGCCTTCACGGGTATCATCGCCGGTAAAGTTGGTGTCGGCATCTTTAAGCAGGCTGGCTCGCCGTGCGTAGTCATTAATCGAACGGGTAATTGCGGTTCGCAGGCCGGTCAGATGGGTTCCGCCGTCAATGGTGTTGATCGTGTTTGCAAACGAATATACCGATTCTGTGTAGGTGTCGGTATATTGTATGGCTGCTTCGATCCCAATGTTTTCCACTTCTTTGCCGGCAAAAATCACAGGATGAAGCGGATCGCGGTTTTTATTCAAATATCCTGCAAAAGATTTAATTCCGCCGTCAAAATAAAAGCTCATTTCACGCGTTGATTGTTCATCGCGCAAATTCAGGTGGACTTTGCTGGTTACAAAGGCCATTTCACGGAAGCGCTGCGATAATGTTTCGAAACGGAATTCCAGATCTTCTTTAAAAATATCCCGGTCAAAGCGAAAGGTGGTGCTGGTGCCATGTTCTTTGGGACCGACTTTTCCAATTTCTTTTACCGGTTCAATCGGGCGGCCGCGTTCATATCTTTGGAAATAGATATGCCCATCGCGTTTGACTTTTACTTCACACCACTCAGAAAGGGCATTAACCGCAGAAACACCTACACCATGCAGACCGCCTGAAACTTTGTAAGAGCCCCCGCCAAATTTACCGCCGGCGTGCAGTACCGTCATGACGACTTCGAGCGCAGATTTCTTTTTTTCAGGATGGATATCGACCGGAATGCCCCGTCCATTATCTTCAACGGTAACGCTGGAATCAGCGTGGATTGTCACAGAGATGGTGTCACAAACACCGGCTAATGCCTCATCAATTGAGTTATCGACCACCTCATAAATGAGGTGGTGTAAGGCTTTAATATCGGTTCCACCAACGTACATACCGGGCCGACGCCGAACGGCTTCCAGGCCCTCCAAAACGGTGATATCGCTAGCTGAATAATGATCAGATGCTGCAGGTGTCATGACGTCCTTCCTGATTTCTCAAGCATGTCTTTCTGTAAAATCTGCATTTGTGCATGCATCCAAATCAGGCCATTACGATAAAAAATGAAAGTGGAAGCAAATATGGCAGAAGCGACAAATGCATGTCCAATGATCCCTAACAGAGCCATCCAGCTTGAGAGGGGAGCCATTCTCCAGATAATATTTAAGCCTTCACTTAAGAGAAGTATGGTCAGTAAAAACAGACTGGTGCCCGGCAGGTAGAAACGAATCAGGCGCATGCTGGTAAATATAGAGCGGAATGCGGTCTGTTGGTTTAAAAATATTCCGTGCGGTGAAAAATACAGTGGGATGATAAACCAGAGAATCAGCAACGTGGACAGAAACAAAAGGCCCTGTGCAATGAAAGGGCTGAGCAGAGTAACAAATGACAGGAGGAAGGTGAAGGGCACAAATATCATGGTAAACAGGGCAATGATAAGCCCGGTTAAGAGCAGGGCTTGCCAAAATTGCCAATACCAGGGTTTCATGTGGTAGTCGATTAATCCTTTGCCGGTTTGCCGCGCAAGCTCACGGAAATACAAAGAGCCCAGAAAAATGCCAAAGATAAACAAGCCAATCAGCAGCAGAAAGGCTGTAAAAGCGTCAGGAACCTGATAATAGATGGCATTGCCCATGGGGGTTTGTTTCGCATTCACATTATAGAGCAGGCTGCAGACGCCAACGGGAAACGATCGCAGCAGAGAGAAAAGGTTAAATGTAGCAGTAAACTCAATGATCATGTTTTGCGCCATTTGAAATGAAGCGCTGAGGGATGAAGAGGGCAGCATTTGAACCTGGTTTTGCAGTGTCGTTAAGAACGGTTGCGCAATATTAAAAATTCCCAGATGCGGCCCCAGCCAAAGCAACAGATCAAGTGTCAGCGGAAACAGGATAAGATAAATATGATTGGTGACCAGATTGAAACCAGCAGTCAGCGTGGGAATCAATTTTGGCATTTGTATCGTTGGTTTTTGAGCAGGAGTTTCCATAGCATCAGGAATTGTACCACGATGGAAATCTGTTGAAATACAATTCAGGAAGTATCTTATATAGTTATAATGTTAGTGGTCATGTTCTTAATTCAGAAGGTGGTTTTTATGGATAATCTTTTTATATTCTTTCGTCCGGTTATTGCTTTGCTCCTGTTTATTGCCCTCGTGAATTTTCTTTATGCGGCATATTATCAGAGCCGGGTCAGGCCCGAATGGTTTGTGATTCTTAACTCTTTTCTGCTGCTTTTTGTCACTGTATTGCTCCTGGTCATAGAAGGTTTTCTTGTTGATATTTTCTCTATGGTGGGCGATTCTGTGACCACGTTTTTTGGAGCGGGTGTGTTGGTCGTTTTTATCCTTACTCTGTTTTATACTGTGTTTTATGCGGCGCGTAAAAAATGAACCATTCAGCGTATTCGGTTAACATCGCGATAGATCAGGAAAAAGATTTTAAGCCGGTTCAGCATTCTTCACTGCCTGACCCTGATCGGCTGAGCGTTGTAACAGCGATCCTGGGTTTGGTTTATATTTTCTCTGCGATCATTAATGCCACTGTGGCGCCAATTACTTTTTCTGTTTTCAACTGGAATGTTCCCTTTAAGATGGGTATTTCTGACTGGGTTGGTTTTCTGCTGGCTTTATTGGCCGGTTTGGGGGCTGACTGGCTGGTGCAAAAGCATCCCAAACTGAACAAACAGCGAACTGTCCAATATGGGATTCTGCCTGCTCTGACTGCCTGGGCTCTGGGCATTATTCTTAATACCTTTACTTTTGAAGTTCGCTGGTGGGTAGTATTTGGTATGGGAATGCTGTTGCTGATTGTGGTATATATTTCTGAATATATTATTGTTGATCTGACAGATATTCTGCATGTGCCGGCAACGATGGCGCTGATCGGGGTGTCTTTTGCTCTTTTTCTTATCCTGTGTATTGCGATTTCGTCGGTCAGTCTGCGTTTGTATGTCATTATTCCTACGATTGCGATTGCTTCTTATGGCATCAGCCTTCATACGCTTTACCTCAGGCTGCATGGTCAATGGGAATATGCCTGGGCCGCAGGAATTAGTATGGTTGTGCTGCAACTGGCCATTGCATTTCATTATTACCCCTTTTCGCCTTTGGTTTGGGGAATGATTTTGACTGGAACCAGCTATTCACTGATCTCTCTGGCTGATAACCTGATCGGAGGAAAGAAGGGGGCTGCTTTATGGTTGGAGGCGGTGATTATGCCGGTTGTGTTATTTATTTTGACGCTGATCCTTCTATAGAAAAATGAGAATGCCCTGAAAGTTTTATGGTGCGGTGCTTTGTTTATGCATGTGAATTCGGGGCCCAATCTTTGACTGGATGAAGGATCAGGCTGACACAGCGTAGCCGTCTGTTTTGGGAAATGATGGATGGGGCGGGTTTCTGCTGAAATATGACGGAGAATTCCCGCAGGAAAATGACTGGATTCGAGTTACCGGCAGGCCGGAGTTGGAAACCATGAAGCAGGGGTATGTAAATTTGTATCTTATTGTTTCAACAATTGAAGTGAAAACGGAGCGCGGCGCGGAATTTGTTACTCAATAATGATTGGGAGCCATACGATCTGTAATGACCATTGATAACAAACAACGCTGAGGTTTAATATCGAACGAATCCCTGTCCTGGATGAGCCGTGATTCGTTCGGTAGTGCTTATTTTTCTTCCTGAGAAGACTTTTTAAAGGGTTACTCGTTCTCGGTGAGCAGCCTGGCTTTTCTGAGCAGGCTTCTGAGATTACGTTTATGTAATTCTCCTGCCATACCTGCCAGAAAGACCCGACTTTTCCCGCAACTGTCAATATCAATTTCTTCCAGCAATTCTTCGGCGTCCCTTTTTTTAGCGATGCTTTTGACGGCTTTGCGAATGGCTGCCAGATAAGAGAGATTCTCTTTTACGGCTTCTTCAATTTCGCCCCGTAAAATAATATCTCCATGCCCCTGAACGATGTTTTCAAGGCCCATTTTGCCAATTTGTTTAATGGTTGCTGACAGGTCGTCAAGGTCACCATCAACAATGTAGGGAAGGGCCATAAAAGAATCGCCGGCGAAAAGTACTTTGTCTTCTTCTACCAGAATCATAATTCCGTCAGCGCTGTGACCTGGAGCCATCATGAAAATGAGATTTTTTTTGCCGACTTTGAAGGTCATTTCTCCGGATGAAAAAGTCATTTGCGGCAGAACAAGTTTTATTGATCGAAATTCAGGATTCTGCTTTTTTGCATTTTCCAATGCGGCCGGTGTTTTTAATTCCAGTGCATCGCGGGTTGCCTGACTTGAGATGATGGTTGCATTTGGGAAGAAGCAGTTTCCCCAGCAATGATCTGCATGATAGTGGGTGTTAATGACGTATCGAACCGGTAAGCCGAGTTCGTTTTCTATATAGGAGTTCATTGCAATGGTTTCTTCTGGCAGGGCCAGGGTGTCAATTACAACGGCCCATTGCGGCGCAGTGATTGCTCCGGCAGTCACGTGAGCATAGACATCACTTTGAAACCAGTACACATTTTCTGAAACTCTTTCTCTTTGCATAATCACCTGGAAAAATTAATTATTGTCGCTCAAAGAATAGCATAAATGAAGTTAAAAGTCAAAAAAAGGTCTTAAGAAAATGGGCAGAAAAAAAAGATTTTAAGAGAATAATCGTAGTGTCAATATGATCTTTATCTTATATAATGTAATAGTATCTTGTTTATGTAAGGAGGAAGAGAGATGAAAAAATTTTTATTTGTTATTGTATTAATCGCCCTGGTTTTTGCTGCTACGGGATGTCAACCGGCTGCTACTGCAGGCAACCATCTTGCTGAAATACAGAAGGCTGGTAAGCTGGTGGTAGGAACTTCGGCTGATTATGCTCCCTATGAATATGTTAATGAAAAAGGGGAGAAAACCGGTTTTGATATCGAACTTATCACGGAAATCGCAAAGCGAATGGGTGTAAAGCTGGAATTAATGGATATGCCTTTTGACAGTTTGATTCCCGCAGTGCAGGAGAAAAAGCTGGACGCTTCAATTTCCTGCTTCAATTACAGTGAAGACCGCGACAAACAGGTTGATTTCTCAGATGCTTATTACACCTCGGAAGATTCTTTCATGGTAAAAGAGGGTTTTACCGGAAAGTTTGAAAAACCTGAAGATGCGGCTGCTTATAAGGTGGCGGTTCAGTCTGGAACGACCCAGGATACCTGGCTGACAGAGAATCTGGTTACTCCGGGGCTGCTTCCTGAAGCGAATTTACAGCGTTATGAGCGGGTAGATCAGGCGGCGCTTGATCTGGTTTCGGGCAGAGTAGATATGCTGATGTCTGACTTTGTTCCGGCTCAGGCGATTGTAAAGAAAAATGCCGGTTTAAAAATCATTTATAATGGCGTGCTCTCAACCGGTCCTTTGAACATTGTTCTTCAGGATGGGGATAAAGAATTGCAGGCTGAAATGAATAAAATCATTAAACAGTTAAATGATGAAGGTTTTATTGAGGCACTGGCAGTAAAATATTTCAGCGAGTAATCGAGTTTTCATAAAGACAGGGAGCATACGCCCCCTGTCTTTATTATGATCAGTTGGGTGGGTTCAGCCATGGACGTCAGTTTTTTTCTGAAATATATTCTTTTCGGCACAGCCTATACGTTAGGAGTTGCTTTGATTTCTTTGCCGATTGGGCTGTTGATCGGGGGTATATTTGCTTTGCTGTTCGTTTACGGCCCGGTCATGCTCAGAAAGGTCTTATCGGTTTATAGTACGGTTATGCGTGGTTTGCCGCCAATTGTGCTTTTATTGATCTTATATTTTTTAATTTCCGGCAAAATCAACCTTAGCCCATTACTGTCCGGTGCCTTCTCTCTGGGGGTTATCAGCAGTGCCTATCAGATGGAAATTATTCGGGGGGCGCTGCTTTCCATCAGCGGCGGTCAGATGATGGCTGCCCGGGCCATCGGAATGAGTAAATTACAGGCCATTGTGAATGTAATTATTCCTCAGGCTATCCGGGTGGTCATTCCTCCGTGGTCTAATGAAGCTGCTATTGTCATAAAAGATTCCTCTCTGGTTTATGCCTTGGGAGTGCCTGAAATATTGCGGCGGGCTCAATTGATCAGCGCCAGCACACAGCAGCCCTTTCTTGCATACGCTACTGCAGCGGTTATCTATTTTGTTTTGGTATTAACCACGACACAGCTCCTGGATTGGCTGGAAAGAAAATTGCGCATTCCAGCGAATCCATAGCAAAGATGAGGAGAGATGTATGCAAAAAAACAATAAAGATCATCTGAACCCAATCCTGAAAATAAGGGGATTGACCAAAAAATACGGCGAGAAGGTCATCTTTCAGAATCTTGATCTCGATGTCAATGAGGGAGATACGGTAGTGATTATTGGCCCCAGCGGGACCGGGAAAAGTACCTTACTGCGGTGTGTCAACCTGTTGACCAAAACAAATGAAGGGCAAATATGGCTGGATGATGATGAAATCACCCGGCACGGGCATGCCGAAGATCAGGTGAGGCAGCATATTGGGATGGTTTTTCAGAACTTTCTCCTTTTTAATCACCTGACCGCATTAGATAATGTTATGCTTGGTTTACTGAAAGTGAAACACATGAGCAAAGAATCTGCCCGTACTTTGGCATTGAAAGAATTGGATCGTGTTGGGTTACGCGATCAATCTGCTCATTACCCGGGCCAATTATCCGGCGGACAGCAGCAGCGGGTTGCCATTGCGCGTGCTTTGGCGATGGAGCCGCGTATTATGCTTTTTGATGAACCAACTTCTGCGCTTGACCCGGAATTAATCGGCGAAGTGTTGGAGGTAATGCGGGAGCTGGCTCTGGACGGGATGACGATGTTGGTTGTAACGCATGAAATGGGCTTTGCCCGCGAAGTGGCAGATCGGATTGTGTTTCTTGAAAAGGGTGGTATTGTAGAAGAAGGTGACCCGCAGACAATGTTCGAGAACCCGAAACATGCCCGTACCCGTGAGTTCTTATGGAAGATTACGGAACTGTACGGCAGTAAGGAGAAACCCGCCCATGGTTGAGTGGTTTTTAAGATTTCAACGTTTTCTTCCGGATTTTTTTAATGGGGCACTGGTTACCCTTGAGCTGACCTTTGTAGGGTTATTGATCGGGTTTGTCCTGGGGATTGTGCTGGCAATTTTACGTGTTTATGGGTCTCCATTTTTCAGCAAACTGTCCAATGGATATATGATGATCTTTCGGGGTACTCCGCTGTTGGTTCAGCTTTTTCTGATTTACTATGGGCTTCCTTCTTTGGGAATTACTCTTTCTCAAACCGTGTCAGCCTATCTGGCTTTAGGGTTGAACAGCGCAGCCTATCAGGCTGAGTATTTTCGAGGAGCCATTCAATCAATCGGTGAATCGCAAATGACCGCCGGGCGGGCGATTGGTCTTTCTCGCTGGGGCGCAGTTCGGTATGTGATACTGCCTCAGGCGTTGCGGGTCGTGATTCCGGCCTGGTCTAATGAGCCAATTTCTTTGTTAAAAACAACGGCTGTGGTTTTTTTAATTGCTGTGCAGGATTTAATGGCCAGAGGCAAAAGGGCTGCAACCATCACCTATGATCCTATTGGCAGCTATCTGGCTGTAGCGGTCATTTATTTGATCATGGTCTTTATTCTTTATGAAGTTCTCAGATATCTGGAAAAGAAAATCCGTATTCCGGGTTTTGAAATTGAAACCAAAAAAACCTAGATTTCAGTGGGGATGTTGCTGAGCCTCAGTTGCATACAGACCAATATGTAACATTGCCTGTTGTTTGTATCACTTTTTTCGATACTTTCCATTTTATATGATATTATAAAACGTTGTTAATGAAGTTTTGAATGATGTTAACATAATTGTAAAGTGTTGTTAACGCATATTTGTTTGCAGTAACGTATTTGCTGCATAGCTTTAATGAGGTGAGTTATATGAATAACTTAAGCATGTTATATCATCGCATTGATGATATTACGTCACTGATTAACAATGATGTGTTGAATCCGCAAAAAGAGTATCTGGTTCGAATTTATACCGCCAACTGCGAAAGTAATGAGGCGGTAGAGATTGCACGGGAAATAAAAAGCTTGTTTCCCCGGTGCAGTATTATTGGCGCTACAACGGTGGGCCTGATGTTTAAAGATGTTTTTTATGAAGAGGAGACCATGGTTATTTTTGAGCATTTTGAACATGCTCAATGTGCGGTTCAATCTTTTTACCACGAAGCTGTTTCAACAAAAGAACTTGCCGGAAAAATGGCTTCTTTTGCCAATGATTTTTCTGCCAGACTGATGCATGTGATGTTTTCCCGTGAATTTACCAGCGCGCATGGCCTTGTTGAAGAGTTTAACAGGTTGAATAACACAACACTGCTGGTCGGGGGGGCGGCTGGCGACATTTTTTATAAAGGCATTAACTCCTATGTGTTTGACGATGAAGGGGTTAAATCGGATTGCATTATGTGTGCGGCTATTTCAGGGAAGGATGTTCACGTTAAAAGCTGGGTAAATATTCCGCATGAGCCCATCAGTGAAGTGTTTACGATTACCAAAACGCAGGGCTCGGCAATAAAAACGATTGATGATAAAGATGCTAAAGAGTGGATTGCAGAGTATCTGGGCGTTCAGAATCTGTATCAATATCCGGATTATCGGACTTCTGCTGAAAAAGACGAGCTGGCTCATTTTCCTTTTGTGCTTGAAGGGCATAGTGGGGCAAGCCGTTTATTGTATTACGACAGCAGCCGCGATGCTGTATGCCAGTACTTCAGCGAAGTTCCGGAGGGTACACGTTTCAGAATTGGTTATGCAAGCCCAAAAAGTGTTGCGACCAATACGTATAGTATTTGCCGGGATTTGCCTTTCCAGCCGGTCGAAAGTATATTTCATTACAGTTGTTTTTTCAGGAAGCTCTATTTTGACAACTGTACCGAGTGGGAAATGTCGCCTTACCGTGGCAATGGCCTGTGCGGTGTGTTTTTAAACGGTGAAATTGGAAATACCGGAGAATCAAACGAGTGTCTTTGCGGCTCAAGCGTGCTGGTATCGGTGGCAGAAAATGAAACTTTTATCAGGCCTGATATGGAGTGTTTTAAAACCATAAATGCCATTGAAGATAAAACGCAGGAGCTTTTAAATTATGTTCTTATAAAGCAAAAAAATATCCTGAGCGAAAACAATAAAAAACTTTTATATAAACTTACGCTTCATCAGGATTATTTGAAAAGCGGTCTTTATTATGATTCGATCATGGGGCTTCCCAATTCTTTAAAATATCGGGAGGATTTAAAAAATAAAAAATTCGATAAAATCTGTATACTCAGTGTTGAAAACAGCCTGAGTCTGATAACGCATGTAAACCATGAAGGTTATTATGCAGTCATTAATTCTGCTTTATCTGCTCTGAAGTCTTATTTGCAAACGACCGATATTGGAGAAATACTCGACCTTTATTGTATCAATGAAGGTGTGTTTATGTTGGCTGCGTGCAGTGATATAGGAGAAGCGGCATTTAAAAAAGTCGCAGAAGAATTATTTAACCGTTTTCACTTTTTTACCGTGAATGATCGTAATGTTGTGGTGGTGAGCCGTTTTGTGTTGGTATTCAATCAGGCAGATCTCATGGAAGCTGCTTTTATTGCTTTACGGGATTCACAGTATGAACAGGTTCCCTTTCTGGTTGTTAACGATATCGTTTCGCGCGGGCCGATTGCAGATGATGAGTTTGAAACCCTTAGTATTTTAAACAATGCCCTGGCATACGATGGGGTAGTGCCTTATTTCCAGGGTATTTACAATAATGAGCTGCATTGTATCGACCGATATGAAGCTTTAATGCGCATAAAGGATGTTGATGGAACGATCTATCTTCCGTCCAGGTTTTTGGCGATTGCAAAAAAGTACCATTTGTATACTTACCTCAGTATGCGAATGATAAATGCCGTGCTGGATCGCTTTAAAAATCGCAAGGAAATCATCAGCCTGAATATATCTGCTTTTGATATTGATTCGCCGATGGTGCGAAACCTGATATTTGAAAAATTACAGAAAACAGAAGACTGTTCCAGAATAATATTTGAAATTGTTGAAAATGAATATTTGAGTAACCTGGGGATCGTTAAAGATTTCATCGGAAAAATCCACGATTTTGGCGCAAAGATCGCCATTGATGATTTTGGATCAGGGTATTCAAATTTGCGCGAAATTATTGCCATACGACCTGACTATATTAAAATATACGGCGATATTGTTAAAAATATCAGCACTGATATCGTTAACAATATTATGATTGAAACGGTCTTTTCTCTGGCAAATCGCTTACAGACAGAGCTTATTGCCGAATTTGTGGAAAATGAAAAGATACAGTATCATGTGGAAAAATATCGTATTAATTATTCTCAGGGGTTTCTGTTCAGTATGCCTGCGCCCTTTGAACAGGTTTTTCACTGAAACGAAAAAAGATCTGCTG
>CAZEEL010000003.1:44525-55385 GCA_964511135.1 uncultured Leptolinea sp.
AGTATGCCTGCGCCCTTTGAACAGGTTTTTCACTGAAACGAAAAAAGATCTGCTGTGGCTGTTTTCTGATATTACAAAGAATTTTTCTGCAGACAGATTTATACTGCCGATGTGATGTTTCCGGGCTGTCTGAGTGTGCTTTTCACCGTCTTTTTCTTTTTTTAATGCAACGTTCTGTATGGCCCGTGCTACAATACCATTATGAAAAACATCAACACATCCTGTCTGGCGTTGGTAACGGGCGGTGCCAGGCGTCTGGGAAAAGCGATTGCTGTTCACCTTGCCAAATCCGGTTATGCCGTTGGGTTAAACTATTTTCATTCTGAATCTGAAGCCCGCGAAACCGCTGCAGAAATTGAAGCATCAGGCCGGAAAGTTTTGTTATTGCCGGCAGATCTGCAGGATCCGAAGCAGATTTCTTTCCTCTTTCAGAGAATTCAAACGGAAGGTTTTGACCTGCGGGTGTTGGTTAATTCGGCTTCCATCATGCCCCGTGAGCCGTTGGGTGAAGTGCTCTCTGATCATTGGGACACGGTCTTAAATTTAAATTTGCGGGCGCCCATGCTGTGTATTCAGGAGGCCGCAAAAATAATGCAGCCAGGCGGGGTGATTATTAATATCAGTGATTCAGGGGCTCAAAAATTCTGGAATACGTTTGCAGCTTACAGTATTTCAAAGGCAGGGCTTGAAAAACTTACCCTTATGGCCGCTAAGGCATTTGCCCCGTCGATCCGGGTGAATGCGATTGCGCCCGGGCTGATTCTTCCATCTGATGCGTTAAATGCTGATGACTGGAAAAAACTGATTGATAAAGTTCCTGCAGGAAAAACCGGAAGCATTGAAGATGTTCTGGAAGCAATGATGTTTTTCATTAAAAACGAATATGTAACTGGTCAAATTCTGCGCATTGATGGCGGATATCATCTTGTATAGGGCTGCAACAAAGGTATCATTTCAGAATGAATGAAAATAAAACGCATACAAAAACGTTGTTAAGCTGGTGGGCGCATTTTTCGCGGCTGAATTATCTTTTTGGATACACTCTTTTCTATTTCCTGGGTCTTTCTATAATCATTCATTTTGGGCCTTCCCTTAATGGACGTGCAGCGTTTTTGGGATGGGTGGGGATCATGTTTCTGGTTTTATCCAGCTTTTACCTGAAATCGCATTTTGATCAGATGGATGTATTTCCAAAGCGTGCTTTTTTAACAGAGAGCGATGCGGAATTATCCGGGTTGGTTTCTCTTCCATTGTATTTCTTCTTATTAATGGGACTGATTTGTTTGACAACCGGCCTGAGTGTCTTGTCCTTATTAAGTATCCAATTACAGATTGGCAGGCAGTTATATTTTCTCCTGTTTCCGGCCGTGATCATTTTTATTTTTTATGGGGTTCCCTCGGTGCGGTTGGTGTATCGGGGTTGGGGAGAGTTTGCGCAATCCTGTTTAATGGTTTTGTTTACTCCGGCTCTGGCTTATATTTTTCAGGTGGGTGAAATTACCCGCAGTCTGGCATTTTTTACCTTTCCATTGTTTTTTATGGTGTTGGCAATGTTTCTGGCTCTCTCTTTTTACCGGTATCAAAAAGAGAGCTTTTTGAACCGTAATCCCATGCTGGAAGTCATTGGCTGGCGAAATGGCGTTTTTTGGCATAATGTGTTTTTACTGTCAGCGTATGTTCTGTTTTCTCTGGCCGGTCTTTTCGGCCAGCCCTGGAATATTACCTGGCCGGCCTTTTTATCGTTGCCGGTGGCGTTATTTCAAATGTTCCAGCTGCATCAGATTACTCAGGGAGTGAAACCGGACTGGAAAATATTTGAGCTGACCGCTTTGGCTACAGTTGGTATCACGGTTTATGGAATTTTGATGGCTTTATTAACCCGATAATTCGGATCAGCGTAAAATTTATTATGGAGGATGCCATGCAATTAATTGAGAATAGCCATGCCCCTGATTTTCATTTGGCCGATGCGACCGGAAAAATGCATCAGTTGAGCGATTACAAAGGAAAATGGCTGCTTCTGTATTTTTACCCAAAAGATAATACCTCAGGCTGTACCCTGGAAGCCACAGGTTTCAGAGATGATTATGCAGAATATCAGAAAGCCGGATTAATCATCTTAGGGGTCAGCCCACAGGATGAAAAAAGCCATACAAAATTTATTCAGAAATATGATCTTCCATTTCCGTTGCTGGTTGATGCAGATCATCGTGCCAGCGAAGCATATGGGGTGTGGGGAAAGAAAAAGTTAATGGGAAAAGAGTATATGGGAGTTATTCGTACTTCCTTTCTTATTAACCCTGAGGGAAAGATCGCCAAAATTTATTCACAGGTAAAACCGGCAGAACACAGCAAAGAAGTAACAGCAGATTTTAATCATCTGCTGGCGTCATAAAGCAGCTGCTCATGGATGATTCATTTTATGAAGTAACCTCAATAAGCTCCGGCTGATTGAGGTTTTTTATTCGAAATGGATCAGTGAATGGTAACGAGTGTTTTGCTTTCTTTCCACAAATCTTCGACCTGGTAGAAATGCCGTTGTTCAGGAGAGAAAAGATGCACGATAACATCTCCCAAATCCAGAAGAATCCAGCCGTTTTCCGGCTTACCTTCCATTTTTCCATGCAGTTTGTACTGATTGCGTGCATCTTCTAAAACAGCCATGCCCAGACCGCGCAGCATACGATCGCTGGTACCTGACCCGATGATCAGATAATCTGTATAGGGAAGGGTTTCCCGTACATCGAGCAGAACAAGTTTCTCTGCTTTTTTATCTTCCAGCGTATTCATGACAGAATGTGCAATGTTAATAGTAGACAGGGTTTCCTCCTCAGGGATGGTACGTGGTTTATTCATGCGTATGGAGTGAATATGTGTGAAGCGGTGTATATTCTGCCCCATGCGGACTTAAGGTACTTTTAAATAATACCAGAGAATTCAGGATAAATTCAGAGGCCGGAAAGGGAAAAGGAATGCTCACCAGTTTTTGCGCTTCCTGTTGTTCAAATGCCGTTAAACTGTCAGGTATTCTGGCCAGAGTCAGATGGGGATGAAATGGTTTTTCATCCAGGTTATATCCGACAGATGTGCATATATTTCTAACTTCTTTGGCCAGTTGGTTGAGCGCTTCATTGTAAAATTTGAGCCCAATCCAAAATACCTGAATGTGTTTGCGGTTCGGAAACGCTCCAAAATGGTCCAGACTGCAGGACAGGGGAGAATGTCTTTGTGTGGCACTCTCCAAAAGCGAATGGAGAGATTCCAGTCTGGACAGGGAACTTTCTCCAGGGAATGCCAGTGTCAGGTGAATGTTGCCTGGTTTCACCCAGCGAATTCTTTTTGGATATGCGGGGGCGGTTTTTGCAATAAAACCGCTTAAAGACGAAATGATGTTTTCAGGAAGGGACAGTGCAATGAATGTGCGGATGAAGTTCATACGCTGGTGAGTATAAAGGAGGGGCGGCGCTCCGTCAAGTCAGGTTATTGACAGTTCGGTTGTTACAGGGTGAGTTAATGACCGGGTATGCTTTTTAAAGTCTGAAAAGCAGCCTCATTTCTCCCGAGAAAGATACAGACAGGTGATTCTAACGCTGCAACTGATATTCTTTCTGGTACAGGGTAAAGTGAAGTGACCTGTTTTTTGATTGCGCAGAACAGGTAATTTTGAAAATGACTGACGAAATATGAAAGAGCGTATTTGGCCAAATAATTGATAAAATCTAAAGAGAAGAGATTGGTCGGTCTTTTTATTGTCAAACATGGAGGAAAAATGATTGTCTGTTGCCCATCCTGTAATCAAAAAGTTAAGCTGACGCCTGATCGTTGGTGTTGTGAATGCGGAGAAGCCTGGGAGCCGTTGCCTCAGGACAATTTTGATACTCAGAAAATTGATGGCAGCGCTTATGGATTATGGCGCTATGGTTCATTGTTTGGTTTGGACCAGTCAAAACCGGAGGTATCCCTTGGTGCGGGATGGACTCCACTTCTTCCTCTTCCGATACCAGAGCGGCAGGTATTTTTAAAAGTTGAATATCTTTCGCCTACCGGTTCTTTTAAAGATCGCGGTACTGAGATTGAAATCAATACGCTGTTGCAGCAAAATGTTACAACGGTTATGGATGATTCTGCCGGGAATGCAGGTTCGTCTTTAGCTGCATATGCGGTAAGAGCCGGCATGAAAGCGCGAATTTTTGTTCCTGATTACGCTTCAGAAAACAAGAAAAAGCAAATTGCTATCTATGGTGCTGAGGTGCATTCGATTTTGGGTATGCGAATTGAAGCAAAGAAAGCCGCCATAGCGGCTGTCAGCCCCGGGTGTGTTTATGCTTCTCATGCATATCATCCCTGTTTTCTCCTGGGGCAGGAATCGGTTGCCTGGGAAGTGTGGGAGCAATTGGGAAGACGGGCCCCTGACTGGTTTGTGGTTCCGGTGGGTCAGGGAGTTCATTTGTTAGGGGCGTGGCTTGGTTTTGTTCGTTTGAAAAAGGCGGGGTTAATTGAAAAAGTTCCCCGAATGGTGGCGGTGCAGCCTACACTTTTAAACCCTGTCGTGTCTGCTGTTCAAAATTCGTGGGATGCGATTCCGGACTTAAATCCAACCCGCCCCAGTATTGCTGAAGGTCTGGCGATTGCAAAGCCGGTTCGCTGGCGTCGTATTCTGCAGGCTATCCGTGAGAGCGATGGTTCAGGATATGCTGTAGAAGAATCTGCAATTATTGCTGCACAGGCAGAATTGGCCAGGTATGGATTTTACGCAGAACCTACCAGCGCGACCGTTTTTGCTGCCATAAAAGAACTTTTGAAACAGGCAAAACCTGCTGATCTGATCGTGGCTTCGTTGACAGGCAGCGGTTTAAAAGGAGTTCCCAAACTTGGTTAATGAAAGGGCAGCTTATTAAAAACTGACTGTTCATGAATCAACGGGTATACCGGTAAAGAATTTGGCAGGCGAGTTGCGTATAGCAGTGAGCGGCGTCTGTTCGCAGCGAATGATTAAGCTCTGATTATTATAGGCATAACTTCTTCATAACTGAGCAGACTAACAGAGCTTTATTATCGGAAGAGTTCACCGCCAAGGATCTGAAACGGCCTGTTTTCCCCATGACTTTACTTTTAACTTTCCGTAAGGCTTATCTGCAAATCAGCGGACATGGCAGTCGGTCTGCGGCGCTTTTTTGGAGCATCGCGTGAATAAAGA
Source organism: uncultured Leptolinea sp. (assembly GCA_964511135.1). GTDB lineage: Bacteria > Chloroflexota > Anaerolineae > Anaerolineales > Anaerolineaceae > UBA4782. The sequence continues at coordinate 49,723 of CAZEEL010000003.1, forward strand.
CCGCAGCACCTGATCAGCCGGATGGCGTTTATCCTCCTGGGCAGCTTTATTTTCTCTTTTTCGGCTTTGGTGCAGGCAGTTCATCGTACATTGCTTTAAATAATTTTTCCAGGAATTCTTTATCATCCGGATGATCGACCAGGAGCATTTCTTTTGCGCCTGGATATGGTAATTCATATGACGCTAATGGCATGTGTTCTTTTGCAGATTTGACAGGCTTTACCAGGAATCTGTTGTCATAGATACCGCCCATGATTTTGCCACGATAACAGATAATAAATTCTCCCATCATGGCTTTGCAGGTGATTTCTTCCAGCAGGCATAATTGTGCTAAAATAAAATCCAGATATTCTTTGTTTGATGCCATTTCGTATTCTGGCTCCCGTGTTGTGTAGATTATATCCATTAATTTCCTGCAAAAAACTTATATTTGGTGTTATAACTACTATAGTTTTGAGAGTTTAATCATGTCTTTATTATTATTAGCCACTGTCTTTCTGTGGTAGAAATAACTGTATTTCTGATCAGTATGCTGTGGGTTATTTAAAATGTCTGGCGTAGTTGTGTTCAAACAAATGACGACGGAAATCATCTGGGTTATCAGGAAATATTATGCGCATAAAAAGAATCAGTCGTTTTATTACTGTATTTATTGTGATCCTTTCCGTTGTAGGAACGGTTACGCTTCTTTACTCTTATCAATTGCTGAATAAACAGCAGGAAACGAATACCAGATTACGCCGTGGGCTTGAAGCGATTAATGATCTTCTTACAGGCAGTGATATCTTAACTGCTGCTATTCGTAATTATGCGGCCACAGGCGATAAACAATATAAAAATGACTTTCAAATGGAAGTGGCGGTTACCAGAACAAGAGATAAAGCTGTCACGACTCTGAAGGAGATTGATCTTTTGCCGGCAGAGATTGAGCAGATTGAAAATGCGAAAGCAAATTCAGATGCCCTGATTTCTCTTGAAAATGAGGCCATGGCGGCGGCCGATCATGGCGATCTGAAACGGGCGGTGTCGCTGGTGTTGGGTGACGACTACAAGCAGAGAAAAAAGTCTATTATGGAACCGCTGTATCAGACCCGGTCTGATATTAAAATCCGTCTGATAAAAGAGCAGGAAGAACTTGCAAATTCTATAACGCTCTATAAAGCTGTGACCATTGGCACAATCTTCAGCTATATTTTCACGATCATTTTTGTGATGCTTTTTTTTGTTCAGCAAAAAATTGCCGACCCGCTTAATGTTCTTACAGAAAATACTCAACGGTTAAGTGAAGGTGACAAGAGTGTCAGATTTAAACTGAAAGATCCGCTTGCAGAGTTTGGGAACCTTGCTGATGCTTTAGAGTCTTTTCGCGTGGCTCGTGAAAGCATTGAAAGACAGACGTGGATCAAGGCTGGTATCACTGCGATAACAGAACAGGTACACAAAGCCGATACGATTTATGAATTTGGACGCGAGCTTCTTGAGGCGCTTTCTCCGATGATGGGCGCCGGCACTGCTTTGGTGTACCTTCGCGATAATGTGAGCGGAGCGATTGAATGTATTGCCGGATACGGGGTTTCCAAAAGTGTCTGGCAGGATATCAGCTTTTCTTCTGACGAGGGCTTGGTTGGAGAGGCTTATCGTACACAAAAATCGATCATCATTAAAGATATCCCCTCAAATTATCTTTGTGTAACATCAGGTATTGGAAAGAGTTTGCCTGATACCCTTGTGATTGTACCGATTATGATGGAAGAACTTCCCAGCATTTGTATTGAACTTGGCCTGTTGTCAGATATTTCTGAGAAGAGCTGGGAACTTCTCAGTGAGCTGCCGCAGGCTATTTCACCGCATATTGGTATATTATTTCGTAATGTTCACACCAAAGAATTATTGGATGCCACTGTTAAACAGGCTGAAAGTCTTGAAGCAGCAAGCGTAGAGTTGAAAGAAGCCAAAGATATTGCAGAGGCGGCGGTTAAAGCAAAGTCTGATTTCCTGGCCAATATGAGCCATGAGATTCGAACCCCCATGAATGCTGTCATTGGTATGTCGCATTTAGTCCTTCAAACCGAGTTGTCTGAAAGGCAACGGGGGTATATAACAAAGATACATAATGCAGGAAAACATCTTCTGGGTATTATTAACGATATTCTTGATTTTTCAAAAATTGAATCCGGAAAATTAAGTATTGACATCACTGAATTTGATCTTGAGAAGATCTTTAAGAATATTGCTGATATTTTAAATGAAATGATAAATATGAAAGCGGTAGAACTTGTGTTTGATATTTCCGACAATGTTCCGCGCTTTTTGACAGGTGATCCGCTCAGAATCAGTCAGATACTCCTGAATTATGGTTCCAATGCGGTTAAGTTTACAGAAAAGGGCGAGGTTTGCATTTCCGTTTCGGTTAAAGAATCAGATGATACCGGGTTTCTTTTGCTTTTTCAGGTCAGAGATACAGGCATAGGGCTGACAGAACAGCAGAAATTAAAGATGTTCCAAAGCTTTCAGCAGGCGGATATGTCTACAACGCGTAAATATGGGGGTACGGGACTTGGGCTTGCGATCAGTAAAAAGCTTGCAGAACTTATGGGCGGCGAGGTTGGTTTTGAGAGCAGTTTGAACAAGGGAAGTACTTTTTGGTTTACCGTCAGGGTACAGACTGTTGCAGGCAAACGCAGACAGTCGTTGGCACGTTTGGATCTTCGTAAAATTAATGTGTTGATTGTGGATGACAATGAAAGTGCCAGAATAGTGCTTAACGATATGCTCACTGCCATGACATTTAATGTCACGACGGTTGCATCCGGTGAAGAGGCGCTTGCTGAGCTGGCATCTGCCAATGGAGCGCAGCGGCCCTATAAGATTGTTTATCTCGACTGGCAAATGCCGGATATGGACGGTCTCGAAACAGCGCAGCGAATCAATGAACTTCAGCTTACAGAACCCCCTTCTATCATTATGCTGACTGCTTTTGATCGTGACGAAGTGTATGACAGGGCAATTGCTCTTGGCATTAAAAAAGTGATGACGAAACCAATCACCCCATCCACACTTTTTGATGTGACTGTCAGTGTTATGAAAGGTTCTTTAAAAAAGATAATGTTCGGTTCTCAGTCAGAAACTCAAAAAAATGAGAATTACGCGAATTTTTCAACGCAGAAAATACTGCTTGTAGAGGATAATGAGGATAATCAGGAGGTTGCTGTTGGGCTTTTGGCTTATACAGACGCTCAGGTTGATATTGCATGGAATGGCAAAGAGGCTTTAGAAAAAATCCATCAAAACCATTACTCTCTTGTTTTAATGGATATGCAAATGCCTGTCATGGATGGCCTGGAGGCAACCAGAGCGCTGCGCAGAAACCCGGATTTTGCAAAACTTCCGATTATTGCTATGACTGCCAATGCCATGCAACATGACAAAGATGCATGTCTTCAGGCAGGTATGAATGATTTTATTGCAAAACCGATTGACCCGGATCAAATGATGCATGTGCTTTCATATTGGCTGCCAACACACCCAATATTGGAAACGGCGCCAAAAGAACTGCAACGTCAGGCAGATGTCTTTTTGAAAATTGAAGACATCGATACGCGACAGCCTCTTAAAAGAGTCCTGGGAAACGAAGCGGCCTACATTTCGTTACTGCGAAAATTTGCAGAGAAGCAGGCAAACGCTGCAGAGCGCATTGCTCATGCTGTAGACGATAATGATCTGGATAAAGCTGAACTGATTGCGCATACGATCAAAGGGCTTGCCGGTAATATTGGGGCGGCTAAGCTTGCAGATGCGGCACAAAGACTTGAAAAAAGCATCGAAGAACAGGATGACTCTGTTGCGATCCATGATGCTTTGCAGGATTTTTCGCTTTTGCTTAAACAAACCATCAAAAACATTAAAAATGCGGTTCCATTGGAAGATGAACTGCAGGTTACCAAAAACACTTCGTCTGCAGTCAATGATGAATTGAAAGCTTCAATTGTTTGTTCAAAACTGAGTGCACTGCTCAAAAACAGCGATACGGCTGCAATTGACTTCTTTGAAGTGAACAAAATGTTTTTCAATGATGTATTTCCTGACGAGTTTCTTTTGCTGAAGGAACATATTGAGAGTTTTGATTTTGATGCCGCTTATATGATATTAAGTAAACGAGATAACGAAATTCTTTCGAGGCAGAAAGGGGATCAAAATGTACTTTGATGATTTGGCAAATATCCGTTCTACGATTTTGGTCGTAGATGATACATTAGAGACATTATCTTTGCTTGGAATGCTCCTGAAAGAAAGTTACCGCGTTAAAGTCGCTAAAAATGGTGAGAAAGCGCTTGAAATAGCCAACAGTACGGATAAGCCTGATTTAATTTTACTGGATATTATGATGCCAGATATGGATGGTTATGAGGTTTGCCGTCGTCTGAAAAATGAGCCGTATACTCAGGATATTCCTGTGATTTTTTTAACTGCAAAGACGGATATTGCAGATGAAGAAATGGGTTTGGAGCTTGGAGCGGTGGATTACATCGCTAAGCCCATCAGTCCGCCGATTGTTCTGGCGCGGGTAAAAACGCAGCTTCATCTTAAAGCTGCTGCTGATTTCTTAAAAGATAAAAATGATTATCTTGAACAAATGGTTAACAAACGAACCAAAGAAGTGAGCGCCATTCAGGAAGTAATGCTTTTTGGGCTTGCTTCTCTTGCTGAAACCCGTGATAATGAAACCGGTAATCATATTCGCCGTACGCAGCATTATATTAAATCGTTAGCTCAAAAATTAAGAAGTCATCCGCGGTTCAGTCCTTTTTTAAATGACTATTTTATTTCGATGCTTTTTCGGTCAGCGCCATTGCACGATATTGGTAAAGTGGGTATTCCCGATGGCATACTTCTTAAGCCGGGTTTGTTTGAACCCACTGAATATGAGATTATGAAGAAGCATACTACTCTTGGCAAAGAAGCGATCGAAAAGGCAGAAGCCAAGCTGGGCATTCAGGTTGATTTTTTGCAGATTGCCAAAGAGATAGCCCATTCGCATCATGAATGGTGGGATGGAAATGGCTACCCACAGCATTTATCCGGAGATAATATCCCACTGTCGGCACGGTTAATGGCGGTTGCAGACGTCTATGATGCTATTATCAGCCGTCGGGTTTATAAAAAGGCTTTTCCACATGAAAGAGCTGTTGCAACGATTGCTGAGGGTAGAGGCACCCAGTTTGACCCGGATATTACCGATGCCTTTTTAGACCTGCAGGATGAGTTTAAGCTTATCGCTGCGACGTTTGTAGATGGTGAATAAGTTTAACCGGGGGCTCAGTGCCAACCGTTCGCTCAATGATTGAATCATGAATGAGTTCAAAAGGTCTTATTGTACAGGCTTTAATTACAGCAGCTGCAGTCTCCATCCTGCAGCTGCTTTCTCATTTTTCCTGTCTTTATAAAATCATTATTCATCCTCTGCTGCTGAAGCAGGATTTTTCAGGTTTTGTTTATTGAATTATCTGAGAACAGAAAAACACGTTAATCTGCGGTTGACGGGTATGGATTGGTGTTTATTCTCAGTAAGAATGCGCTTCATGATGGATGGGGCGGCCGGTTGCGGGCGGGGTTGGTGTAACATTGTTTCTGTAAAATCATGAACCTTAACAAAAATGGTGAGT
>CAZEEL010000004.1:0-25228 GCA_964511135.1 uncultured Leptolinea sp.
AACTAATATAAATAATGTGAATCTGGGATAAGGTCTTTGGTTGGAGGAAGGGTGAGGCGGGCGCAGCGAATCTGTCTGTTTTTGGAAGGGCGATCTTCTCTACAAAAATGCGCTTGATATTTTGAAGCATCGGAATAACACCAATTATGAAGATATGTATTTGATTGACAGAGTAACCCGCAGAGTTGTGGAGCGCAAATTACAAAGGCGTTTGGAAAAGGGGTATTTGTATAAAAGATAATAAAAAACCTCTGCCTGAACGGGAAGGGTCAGGATTTCCGGTTACCCGGCGTGAGTCCCCATCTACTCACTTCAGAGGCAATTTCTTATCACCGGTGCATAATACTCGGATCAGTCCAAATCAGTGAGAAGTTGCTTCTCACCTCAGAACCTGTCTATATTATAGGCAATCTTACACGTGATTACAAACGTATTCCAGGCGGTCTGATCTGATTTGCGCTAAGATTGTATTTAACCAACGCTGAAAAACCTGCCATAATGAAATAAATAACAAAGAGTCCATTGATATCCTGAGAAGGCCGATTGACAAATCCTGATGGAAACGTCTGTGCGTGTCAATCGGTTTTTTATTTTAATTTTCTCTGCCTTTGGTCTGCAGAATGACCACACAAAAAACTGGCCTGAGCTTGGAAACGCCAAAACCGCACCAGTTTGGGGTTCCGTCCGGCATTGCGCGACTTGCCATCTCTCCCTTGCGGGGTGTGAGGAGCGACTTCTCACCTCAGAACCTGTCTATAGTGTACGCAATCTGACGCGCGATTACAAGCGTATTCCATGCGGTCTGATAGGATTTGCGCGAAGAGTGTATTTAACCCACGCTGAAAACTTACCATATGAAATAAATAACAAAAAGTCCATTGAGGCCCTGAGAAGGCCGATTGACAAACCCTGATGGAAGTGTCTGTGCGTGTCAATTTCCTGAAACGATAAAAACTGTCTCTGGAATATCCCATCGCGTTGTATGCCTGGCTGACGCTTCCCAATTCAATCGTCCTGATTTTGTTTTGATAGCTTTTCTGCGTTTGTCATTCTGACGCTCCTTGAAGAATATTGCTATATTTGTCAGGAATGTCTGATTAAATCGTGACTGTTGCATATCAACCACCATGCTCCTGCGATCAGCGGCATGGGGTTTAACAGATCTGCCATGACAGATTGACTTATTTAAGTGCGGGGGATTTCCCGTTGATTGTATTTGGGGATAGACCTGTTCCGGATTCATGGGCTGCCGGAAATTATGGGCTGGTCATGAATCCGAGTATCGTCTGAACATATCCCTGTTATTGCTGTGTTCTGGAGCTAATTTATCCAACCCCCTGTATCTTGTGTAGATGTAGAATGGGTGGAACACAAAGCAGTATTGATCTGGTTGCGGGCGGGTCTCAGGTGATCTGGGGGGGTAGTGCATTTGGATATTAAACGGGTCACCTGACGTGTCATAGCTCTGTTTGGCTGTCTGTCAGTTATACCCCAGGCGCTCGCCATTCATTTTGTTTTTCGGTCGTAATGGGACGAACACACTTGTTTCCATTGTATGGTCATTGAGAAAAGGAAATAATGCGAATTTAATTTAGCGTCCCTGGGCAGACTCGAACTGCCGCTTTTGGCTTCGGAGGCCAACACTCTATCCACTGAGCTACAGGGACGTGAACCACAATTATACACCAGGATTAATCTGTTTCCAGCACAATCTCTGTTCTTCGGATATGTACATCTGCCAGATCAAGATTAAGTGCAGCAATTAATTCGTCGGCCCGCCCGGTATGGCCTTCACGGGCAGAGAGTCTGGTTTTTATTGCGGCTGGTATTCCGTTTTCAGAGAGGGCCAGTTCTTCTATGAGAGGGCGCAGATCATACGTTTTGTTTCTTCTGGTGCGCATCACGGATGAACTGTTCAGAAGTGTATGGATGTCCTTTTCCAGCTGGTTCAGATCCATTTGCGGGTTGAGGATAATATCGTACCAGGCAGAAACGGTAATTGTCTGTAAGGCAGAATCGCTGAGCGGTATGGGTACCATTTGATTGATGATGATTCCCTGTGGAAGCGCTTTTTGCAGGGTGGTTTGAATATCTGCGGTTGGAATGGTTTGTGTAAGCCAGATATCTGTCAGTTCAGCCTGGGCAGTCATTCCCAGGGGGAGGGGCGCTGCCAGATTAAGCCTGGGCTGGGGATGAAACCCCTGACTGTATGCCAATGGCAGTAATGCCCGGCGAAATGAACGTTCCCACACCCGAATGAGATCAAGATGTCCGGTATATTGGATTTCACGGTTTTTCTGGTAATTGATACGGTAACGAAACATTCTGTATTATGACCTTTGTTCAGAAACAGGGCAGAACCAATCTTTTGTCTGAGCCGGTTTTGCCATTTGTGAGAGGGAAGGTACAATGCCGCAGTAATGGCATTCTGTCCGACAATCTGAAGTGAGTTGTCTGGATTTTCCGGATAGCCATTCTTTCCACAGATAATTACGGCTTACACCGATATCCAGAATACTCCAGGGAAAGAATTCATGTTGGGTTCTTTCGCGGGTTGAATAAAAACCCGGGTCCATGTGATTTTGCTCGAAAGCTGTACGCCATTTGTCATCGTGGTCGGATTCATGCCAGGCGTCAAAGGTTGCCCCTGATTTAAAGGCGCTTTCAATGACATTGGCCATTCGGCGGTCTCCGCGGGAGAGCCAGGCTTCCAGTTGGGTTTCTTCCGGATCGGTCCAATTGAATTTGATGCCGGGGCCGGTTAATTGTTTCCGCAGAAAATCCTGTTTTTGTTGAATCTGCTCAGGCGCGTTGACCACTGCCCACTGAAAAGGGGTATGCGGTTTGGGGACAAAGGTGCCCACACTGACATGCAGCGCGGCCCTTTTACCCATCATCTGATGGCCGATGCGAATGCAGCTTTTGCAAAGCGCGGCTATCGCGGCAACATCTTCGTCGGTTTCATCGGGCAGGCCAATCATAAAATAGACTTTGATGGTTTGCCAGCCGCGGCGGTATATTTCTTCGGTAATTGACAGCAGATCATCTGACGCAATTGGCTTATTGATGAAGTGCCGCATGCTTTCTGTAGCCGCTTCCGGAGCCAAAGTAAACCCGCCCTGTCTGCTTCCTTTTAAGCTTTCCAGCAGGTCTAAGGATAATGATTCTATCCTTAAAGAGGGCAGGGCGATATTCAGCGGTTGTTCCTGGCTGGATTGCACAATTTCGTCTACCAGCGCGGTGATATGCGTATAGTCAGAAGATGACAGGGATAAGAGGCCTACTTCTTCATAGCCGGTAGATCGAATGGCTTTCCTGATCCCCTGGGTGATCTGAGATACTGTGCGTTCGCGGATGGGGCGATTAATCATCCCGGCCTGACAGAAGCGGCATCCGCGCGTGCATCCGCGGGTGATTTCAATGGTAACGCGATTGTGAACAATGTCAATCGATGGTACGAGGAAATTTGTAAAGGGGTCTGGAAGCTGGGCCACGACCCTTTTTTTTATTTTCTCCGGTATATCCGGGTAAATGGGCCTGATTTGAAGAAGTTCACCGGTTTCGGCATATTGAGGGGTGTATAGTGATGGAACATAGACGCCCCAGAGGCTGGCAAGGTTGCGGAGGATTTCTGAGCGCAGTAAGCCCTGCTTCTTTCCCTGGTGAACGGTTCTGATTATCTCAAGAATCACTTCTTCTCCGTCGCCAATCACGATTGCATCCAGAAAAGGCGCCATCGGTTCCGGGTTATAGCAGGCATGACCGCCTGCTATGATGAGGGGGTCATGTTCTGAACGGCTCGCACTTCGGAGCGGTATTTGGGCAAGATCCAGTATATTAAGGGCGTTGGTGTAAAGGGTTTCATAGGGTAATGAAATTCCAACGATGTCGAAGGCCTGCAGCGGCTGTTTTGATTCAAGGGCATACAGGGGAATGCCGGCGTTTCGCATCTCTTTTTCCATATCTTTCCAGGGAGAGTATGCCCGTTCTGCCAGAATATCGTTCTGTTGATTAAGCACATCATAGAGTGTCATGATTCCCAGGTTGGAAAGACCGATATCATAGATATCCGGAAAGACCAGGGCAATGTGGTTTTCAACATCGGCCCAATTTTTTTTGACCTGGTTGTATTCTCCGCCAACGTAGCGGCCAGGTTTTTCGACTTTTAATAAGATACGATCCAGCCTGTCCTGAATCGCAGTGGGAGTTAAAGCGGCAGTTGTCAAATCAGAAAGTGCCTTTCAGGGTTCCGCCATCGACGGGCAGCAGAATTCCGGTGATATATTTTACGGTGGGAGAAGAAAGAAACACGGCTGCTCTGGCAAATTCTTCAGGGGTGGCCATTCTTTGCATGGGAAATTCATTTACCATTTTTTGCATTTCTTCTTCTGCATTGGTATGGTTTTGTTCAGCTCTTGCCTGCATTAACCGGGTTACCCGTTCTGTTTCTGTCCAGCCGGGGAGCATGGCATTGAACCGGATGCCCTGTGTGGCGAATTCAAGCGCCAGGGATTTTGTCAGGCCAACCGTGGCGGCCCGAATGCTGTTTGAAAGAATCAAATTCGGAATGGGCTGTTTCACAGCTATCGAATTGATGGTGACTACGCTGGCGGCATCTGATTTTTTGAGACAGGGGAGCGCCGCCCGTATCAGGCGTACCTGGCTCATGAAGGATAGTTCAAAGGCTTTGTACCAGTCTGATTCACTGACCGTATCAAAGCTGCCTGCCGGGGGGCCGCCTGCATTGGTGACCAGAATATCCAGCCTGCCAAAGTGATCCATTACCTGACGGATGATTTCATCCCCGGCTGCGGGGTCGCTTACATCGCCGGCAATGGGAAAAACTTCTGCACCGGTTGCCCGGGTGATATTTTCGGCAGCGTCATTCAGTTTTTCTTTTTTGCGGCTGTTAATGGCAACTTTGCAGCCTTCTTCTGCAAAACATAAGGCTGTGGCATACCCCAGCCCCTGGCTGGCGCCGGTTACCAGAGCAATTCTTCCCTTTAGTTTAAGATCCATGCATATCTCCTTTCGTTTGCTACGCACTGCAGCTAAAGATTTTCCTAAAGAAACTCAAGTTTTTCTCTGATTAATTCCAGTCCATCTGAGTAGCATGCTGCAAAGTGAATAATATTTTGCATTTGCTGTTCACAGACAACGCGATTGTTGGATATATAGCAGCAGGCGATTATGGATTGCTGCCACAGGTCCATTTTTTCCATTTCAGCGGCTGAAACCTGAAAATCATGTTTCAAACGATGCAGGAATGGAAGTATCCGGCTGCGTTTTTCTTTCAATGATTTGCAGCCAGGGAGATAAAATTCAAGCCAGACTAAACCGACCATTTCTTTCCTTGCAAGAACATAACACGAAGGTTACAATCTTCACTCGATTATAACGTTATCCTGGCAGGAACTGTATTGGACATAGAAAAACGCTATCAAAAAGCACTTGATTATATCTATTTATTTGTTGATTTCAGTATGACAAAACAGGCCAGATTTGATCCGACGAAGATGAATCTGGAAAAAATTCAGCAATTGGCTGGTGTCTGTAACAATCCTCAAAATCAATTCTCTGTGATTCATATTACCGGCACCAAAGGCAAAGGCTCAACGGCTTCTTTCATTGCCAGCATACTGAGGGCTCAGGGGTATCGTGTGGGCTTGTATACATCGCCGCATCTGGTTGATTTTCGTGAGCGAATTCAATTCAATGGCCGGATGATCTCGCGAACCGGTCTGGTGAATCTGGTTAAAAGGATTCAACCGGAGGTTGCAAAAATTCAGGGGCTGACCACTTTTGATATTACGACAATGCTGGCTTTTCTTTATTTTGCACAAAAAAAGTCTGATTTTGCCGTGGTTGAAGTGGGTATGGGCGGAACATTGGATTCTACCAATATTGTGCATCCGCTTGTGTCTGTTATTACGGCTGTTTCACTGGACCATCAATATGTTTTGGGGAATAGCATCGAAGCGATTGCTGAAAATAAAGCCGGAATTATTAAACCTGGCGCCCCGGTAGTTGTCTCACCGCAACCCCGTTCGGTTCTTGAGGTGATCGAGAAGCGGGCCCAAAAATTAAATGCACCGCTTGTGAAAATCGGAGATGATATTACCTGTTCTTCTATTCGGCATTCGTTGTTTGAACAGGTTTTCCGCTTATCTGAAAAGGGAAATGAAGAGAAGGTGTATACTATACCTCTTCTGGGAAAGCATCAAATTGAAAATGCCGCTGCTGCTTATGGGGCTGTTCGGCAAATCCAACAACAGGGTTTTGCGCTTTCAGAGCAGTCCATTAAAAATGGTTTTGCCCATGTAAAATGGCCGGGGCGTTTTGAGTTCCTGCAGCAGCAGCCGGCGATTATTCTTGATTCTGCTCATAATCATGATTCTGCTGTTCGTCTTGCGGAAACCATTCATGATTATTTACCAGGCGAAAAGTTTATCCTGTTGTTTGGCATATCAGAAGATAAAGATCTGGATGGGATGTTTAAAGAACTTTCTCCTTATGTTGAACAGGTCATTGCTGCTCGTTCGATCCATCCACGGGCAATGGAAACGGATAAGATTGTAAAGCTTGCTGAAGAACATCATCTGCCGGCAGTTGCTGTTGAAGATGTGCGAGAGGCTTTCGATCTGGCTTTACAATTTGCCAATGGGCAAAAAGCGGTTTTGGTTACCGGCAGCATTTTTATGGTTGCAGCCATACAGGAATATTGGATGACTCTGAAAACAAAACATCAAAAACAGGATGGAAATATTTCATGAAAAATGATACCTGGATTCCAGCGCTTGAAAATGGAGACGAGTTTAGCTCCAGTTTGCATCAACGAACGGATGAGCTGTACCGTATTCCGGATGCGCAACCGGATGAGGATGGATTAATTGAGCTTCCGGCGTTCCTTTTAAAAGATGTTATTGTTTTTCCGCGGATGGTTTCACCGGTCTATATCAGTTCGGGGCAGAATATGCTGTCGATTATGGAAGCTCAGCATTATGTGCAAACGATGATCGGGCTGGTTCAGATGGATCCTGATCTTGAAAATCCGCAGCCTGAAGATTTTTTACCGATCGGGGTTGAACTGGCGGTTGGGCGTTTATTGAGTATGCCGGATGGCAACAGCTCATCTTTGGTTCAGGGACGGCATCGCGTTCAAATTGTAGAAATTGAGCAGGCAGAATCCTTTTATATGGTAAAGGCGCGCAGAATCTCTGAAGATGTAAAAATGAGCCGTGCCATGCAGGCCCAGGTCAGAACTGCCCGCAATTTGTTTGAAAAATGCGTGCAGCTGGATCGCAGTTTGCCGGATGAAGCTCATTTGTTTGCCATAAACATCAATGAACCGGGCTGGCTGGCTGATATGATCGCGACTGCGATTTCACCATCTTTTAAAGAGCGTCAGTCTCTTTTGCTTTTGCCGGATCCGATGGAGAGGATCAAAAGAGTTAATCATCTTCTTGCAGAAGAGTTGGATGTATTACAACTGGAAGATGAAATTCAAAATAAAGTTCAAAGTGAAGTCGATCGATCACAGCGTGAGTTTTACCTGCGGGAACAATTAAGGGCGATTCAAACCGAACTGGGCGAAGGTGATGTCTGGCAGGATGATCTGAACGAATTGCGCCGAAAGGTTCAGGAAATAGAAATTCCGGCTGAAGTTCGTAAACAGGCGGTCAAAGAAATTGAGCGATTGTCTCAAATGCAGGCTTTTTCGCCCGAAGTGGGAATTATTCGAACGTATCTGGACTGGATATTGGATATTCCCTGGGAGACCATGACCGAAGACAACCTGGATGTTTCTCATGCTTCTCATGTGTTGGATCAAAACCATTTTGGGCTGGGAAAAGCAAAAGATCGTATTCTGGAGTATATTGCCGTACAAAGTTTAAAGCCAAAGAAACCCCGGCAGCCGATTCTTTGCTTTGTCGGGCCTCCGGGAACCGGAAAAACTTCATTGGGAAAATCGATTGCCAGCGCCTTGGGAAGGAAGTTTGTTCGTCTCTCTCTGGGAGGTCTGCGGGATGAGGCTGAAATTCGGGGACATCGGCGTACATATATTGGCGCCCGCCCTGGCCGTATTATACAAACGATAAAAAGAGCGGGGACGGTCAATCCGCTTTTTATGCTGGATGAAATCGATAAAATTGGGAACGATTTTCGGGGTGACCCGGCTTCTGCCCTGCTGGAAGTTTTGGACCCTGAGCAAAACTATGCTTTTTCTGATCACTATCTGGAACTGGATTATGACCTCTCAAAAGTCATGTTTGTAACCACTGCCAATGTTTTATCGACCATACCACCGGCTCTGATTGATCGAATGGAAGTCATTGAATTTCCGGGGTATATTGAAGAAGAAAAAGTAGAAATTGCACGGAGATTTCTTATTCCGCGCCAGATGGAAGAGAGCGGACTGGAAGAAAATGAGCTTGTTTTTAAGACGGCGGCGCTTCAGGAAATTATTCGTGAATATACCTATGAAGCAGGGGTGCGAGACCTTGAACGCCGGCTTGGTATGATTTGCCGCAAGACTGCCAGATTGAAATCGGAACAGAAACGGTACCAGCACACGCTTGGAATATCCCAACTGGAAAAATATTTGGGTCCTCCTGAGTTTTTTGTGACAGAAAAGGAAAGAGAAGCTGAGGCAGGCGTTGCCACTGCGATTGCCTGGACGGAAAATGGCGGGGATATTATGCTGATTGAAACCATCACCAGTGAAGGAAAGGGAAATGTACAAATTACCGGACAGATTGGGGATGTTATGCAGGAATCTGCCCAGGCGGCCTTATCTTATATTAAAGCCAAAGCAAAAGATCTTGGTTTGAAGCCTGGGATATTTGAACATCTGGATGTACATATTCATGTGCCGGAAGGGGCCATTCCCAAAGATGGGCCAAGCGCGGGCATTACCATGGCTACTGCGCTGGTTTCTCTGTTTACAAAGCGCAAAGTGTACCCTGAAATTGCCATGACCGGTGAAATAACGCTGCGGGGAAAAATTCTGCCGGTTGGCGGAATAAGAGAGAAGGTATTGGCGGTTCATCGGGCTGGCATGAAAACGGTAATTATTCCGCAAAAAAACATGAAAGACCTGGTGGATGTGCCCAAAAAGGTGAAAACAGATTTGAAAATTATACCGGTGGAGCATATTGAACAGGTGCTGGATATCGCGCTGGAACCGCCGGCTCCGAAAAAAGAAAGAATTGCTTCTTCCAAAAAGCAGGCTGTTGAAGAGCAGAATTGACCGGTCAGCGCTTTTTCGTAAAAAAGCGTGGAAGCATGGGATGTGAGATATTCTCCCTGCGCGGGAACAACTGCTGAGGGTTTTGTTGTTCCCGCGCCGGGGTTTTAATTCTGAATTTTTGAAATTCTGATACCGGGGGCCTTTGCTGTGTTTGCTTTTTGTCGGGCTCCGGTTATTGGCTCTTGTCCAGCAGCAAATGCAGGGCTTCCAGATAACCGGCAAAGCCATGGCCTTTAATGGTGGCAATGCAGGCAGAACGGATATACGAGATATTCCGAAAGTCTTCCCGGGTATCGGTATCTGAGATATGGACTTCAACCGTTGGAATATTGACGCACTTCACGGCGTCAAGGAGTGCGATGCTGGTATGCGTGTAGGCGCCAGGGTTGATTATGATCCCATTGACATGCCCGTAAGCATTTTGAATTGCGTCTACCAAAGCGCCCTCGTGATTTGACTGGAAAAACTCTGTTTCAACGCTGATTTTTTTTGCTTCGGTGCGAATGAGTTCTACAAGGTCTGAATAGGTATGACTTCCATAGATTGACGGCTCACGTATGCCGAGCATATTAAGGTTAGGCCCATTGATTACAAGAATTTTCACAAAAATCCCTCCAAATGGTATTTGCTGTTTCTTCCAGTGTACCTGCGTTTTCAACCACGGCATCACGAAAACGCTTATACATGGGCAGTCTCTCGCAGTACATTTTGTTAAGGTCTGCTCCCTCTGAGAGCGGGCGGCCCTTTTTTTCCAATAAGGCTGTGTCGCGGGTTATGTGATAAATACGACTGTTACGGTGCAGCGATGGATAATTCCGCTCGTCTTTGATCACACCGCCGCCGGGGATGATAATTTTTCCGGTATGCAGACCTGCTTTTTCGGTTTCGCGGCGTTCATGGTTACGGAAGACTGCCTCACCCTGGCTGGTAAATATTTCCGGAATGCTGCAGCCAGCCTGCGATTCAATGACATGGTCGATGTCAATCACTTCCCGCCCGGTGAGTTGTGCCAGTACTCTGCCAATGGATGTTTTTCCGCTGCCAGGCATGCCGATCAGAACGATGTTTTCAAGAGATTGTTTTATCTCATGCAGTACCTGCTCATTTTCGCTGTCTGAAATGGAGCGGTTAAAAAAAAGTTCTTCTGCGGCTTTTGCCTGGGTTACAAGCATGGATAACCCATTTGCATGCGGAAGGTTTAAGTCTTCTGCCCGCATTAAGAATAATGTGCGAAGCGGGTTGTAGACCAGGTCGAGTACTCCTTCACAATGAGAAAATGGGGCCGGGTCGGCTGGCATCCCTTCGATGTGCGGATACATTCCGAGTGGTGTTGCGTTCACCAGGATCTGTGCATCGTAATGGCGGTTCAGATTATCGTAGTTGTCTTCACCCAAACGGGAGATGACAATGACTTTTGCCGCCCCTTCCTGTTTTGCAACCGCCTGTGCAGTCAGTGAACTTCCGCCGCTGCCAAAGATGATCACTTTTTTTCCGGAAAAACTGATTTTTGCACATCGCGCCATAAAGCGTAAGCCGCAGGCGTCGGTGTTGTAACCGAAAAGCTGGCGGTTGTGTTGAATAATGGTGTTTACGCTTCCAATCGCTTTGGCTTCATCTGAAAGGAAGTGGCAGTATTTCATCACTTCCTGTTTATACGGGATGGTGACGTTCACTCCGCCCATGTTTTCCTGTGATAAAAATGCTGCCAGATCTTCCGGTTCCTGCTCGCAGAGTTTGTAAGCGGGGTTGCCAAACCGGGCATGTATTTGCGGGGAGAAACTGTGCCCCAGTTTTCTCCCCAATAATCCATACAGCCTGTCTTCCATTGGCTCAGACAATCTGGTAATTCCCCAGAAAGACAAATCCATCGCTGATGCGTTCAAGGTCGTCAAGCATTGGCAGGATTCCTGGTTCGCGGACTGAGGCGTCAAGATCAACAAAGAAGTGGAATTCGAAATTGCTGCCAACCACCGGAGAGCTTTCGAGCTTGCTCATATTTACGCCGTGGGCAGCAATATTTGCGAGAATGGAGTGTAATGCGCCTGGCTGATTGGGGCAGCCGATAATCAGGCTGATGCGGTCAGCGCCGGCATAGATGGCCGGTTCTTTGGCAATGCAGATAAAGCGGGTATAGTTATTGTCGCTATCCTGAATATTCGATTTTAAAACACTTAAGCCATAAAGTTCTGCACAGCGATTGGACGATATGGCGGCCGCGTGAGGGTTCTTTGATTCCATCAGCATTTTTGCCGCCATGGCGGTGTTTCCGCAGGGAATAATGTCTGCGCCGGTCAGGGTTGCCAGAAATTTACTGCATTGGCCAATGGCCTGTTCATGGGAGTAGATCTCTTTGATATCGGAGAGTTTTGCTCCTGGCAGGGCAAGGAGTTCGTGGTGTACCCAAAGATTGGTTGATCGAACAATGGAATATTTCTTTTTTTGCAGCAGTTCGTAGACGGAACGCACAGAACCATTGGAGCTGTTTTCTACCGGCAGCACACCAAATCTGCAAAGACCTGACCCTACTGCATCAAATACCGCTTCAAATGTTTTTACGTAGACGATATTTCCGCGCGGCAGAAGCTTATCGCATGCTTCCTGCGAATAGGCGCCTTCTACCCCCTGGCATGCGATGGAGCCGGTTTTTGGAAAAACTTCATCTGCTGAAAGAAAAGACGCTTCAATTCGGGTACGGGTATCTGTGCGCGGCGCGTATAAGCGCGACTGTTTTGCTTTGGACAGCTCAAACAGGGTGGTAAAGAGTTGAAAGGCGTATTGCTCATTTTCTCCCGCGGCGTCCATGACCCTGGCAAGGATTTCTCTTTCTCTGGCTTTGTCCAGAAGGGGTAAAGCGTTTTGTACTTTAAAGGCAGCGATTTCGGCAGAAGCCTCCATGCGCTCTGTGAAAAGTTTTAAGATTTGGTCATCAATCGTATTGATTTTTCCTCTGATTTCGTTCATGTCTGATGGCATTTCAGTTCTCCTCCAATATAATATCAAGAATGATGATTGCTGTTACGGCTTCTATTACAGGAACGGCGCGGTGTGCGATACACGGGTCGTGCCGTCCTTTTATTTTAATCTCTTCCGGCTGCATTTTTGAA
Source organism: uncultured Leptolinea sp. (assembly GCA_964511135.1). GTDB lineage: Bacteria > Chloroflexota > Anaerolineae > Anaerolineales > Anaerolineaceae > UBA4782. The sequence goes on from CAZEEL010000004.1 coordinate 12,355, forward strand.
AGGCTTACGGTCTTTTGCAGTTTTCCAATCGATGGCGTGGGTTTAACCGCAGCCCTTAAAGTAAGCGGCATGCCATTGGTGATGCCACCGAGAATTCCGCCTGAATGATTTGTGGAGGTTTTAATGTCGGCATTATTGTCAATATAGAAGGCGTCATTATTATCAGAGCCAGGCATTTCCGTGCTTTTAAAGCCGGCGCCGAATTCGATCCCTTTTATTGCCGGAATGCCAAAGATGGCGGCGGCCAGTCGGCTTTCCATTCCACCACTCATCGCATTTCCAAGCCCTGCCGGAAGCCCGATGACCGCACACTCGATGATGCCGCCAACCGAATCCGCTTCTGCTGCTGCAGATAAGATCCGTTTTTGCATGCATTCGCCGGCCTGGTCGTTTATGACCGGAAATGCTTTGGCGGCAACCTGGTCAAACAGTTCTTTGGTGGGGAATAATGGGAATGCTTCGTCATGTTCTGTGCCAATGGAAGAAAGATGTGCGCCGATGAAGATTCTGTGCCGTGCGAGTATTTGTTTGGCTATACCGCCGGCGATGCATAAGGCGGCCGTCAGCCTGCCGGAAAATTGCCCTCCGCCGCGCAGGTCGGCTTTGCCGCCCCATTTTACCCAGGCGGTATAATCTGCGTGAGAGGGGCGCGGTTTGTCGAACAACTCGGTATAGTCGGAGGAGCGTTGATCGTTGTTTTCAATGATGGCGCAGATTGGTGCGCCGCAGGTTACGTCATCCAATATGCCTGACAGAAAAACAGGCGCATCCATTTCATTTCTGGCAGTAGAAAGCCGGTTTTTTCCAGGGCGGCGGCGATCCAGAAAGTTTTGGAGCTCTGCCCTGTCGATGTGTTCGCCGGCGGGCAGCCCATCTATCAGAACTCCAATGGCTTTTCCATGTGATTGACCAAAGACAGAAACTTTTAAAGTGTTACCGAAGTCAGCCATGTGTATATGCCTCCCATACGCCGGTAGTCATCAAAAAATGTCGGATAAGATTTGGAAACTGCACCGGCGCCAATCATTGTGACTTCTTCATTGCAGCGGGTTGCTGCAATCGCAGCCGCCATGGCTATGCGGTGGTCGCCGAAACTGTCAACCGTGCCGCCTTTGAGCCGGGTTCCTTTAACGATCAGTCCATCTGTCAGTTCCTCTGCATTTCCGCCAAGCGAGTGCAGCAGCGCTGCAACGGAAGCAATGCGATCGCTCTCTTTAAGCCTCAGGCGTGCTCCGCCCATGAAATGCGTTTCGCCCTCGGCACATGCGGCAACGACCGCAAGTGCGGGTAACATGTCTGGCACTTCGCTTAAGTCAATCCGGCAGCCGTGAAGGTTGCCGGGTGCGGCGGTAACAGAATCATGATTATCGGTTACATTTGCGCCAAACAGGCGCAGGATATCAACGATTTGTTTATCTTTCTGTGCAGATAAGGGGTCAAGCCCGGTGACGGTTACCGGCGTTCCAATGGCTCCGGCAGCCAGGAAGAAAGCAGCATTTGACCAGTCTCCTTCTGCGGTCACATGCCCGGGTGAGATAAAGTTTTGAGCCTTCCTGATCTCGTAAACCTGACCGGAGACGTTAACGATGATCCCGTAGCGTCGGAGCGCGGAAAGTGTCATGTCAACATAGCCGGAAGATTCAAGTTTTGTCGTCAGGGTGATTTTTCCGCCGCCAATTTTTGGCAGGGCCAGCAGAATGCCGGTGATGTATTGTGAGCTTATATTTCCGGCAATGGAAAAATCGCCGCCTGACATTCGGCCGGATATTGAAAGGGGCAGTTTATCAGCAGAGAAGCTTACTCCATGTTGCTGCATGACGGTTAAAAGATCTTTAATGGGTCGTTCGGGCAGCCGACCGGCCCCGGTAAATTTTGAATAATTACTGACTGCTGCAGCAACAGGCAGTAAAAATCGAAGGGTTGATCCGCTCTCTCCGCAGTCAAGCACAGGCGAATCAGGCACCTCTTTAATAGGCGTAACGGTAAGGGTGCTGCCATGTGCGGTAAACTCTGCCCCGAGGGCAGACAGGCAGCGCATGGTTGCGTCAATATCTTCAGAAGAGTGCGTAAGATTAATCTGTGTTGGTGCATCCGAAAGGGCGGCGCAGACCAGAATCCGATGGACATCTGATTTTGAAGGGATGGCAGCTATTCTGCCGGAAAGGGTGGCGGGTGTGATTTTGAGATTCATACGATGTTTTCCGTTCCCAGACAGAGGATGTTTTCAAGATCGGCAATTGGAATTTCGCGAATCACACACTTTCCGATGGCGTGCGGGATAATCACAGAAATGGAGTTGCCTGTGCGTTTTTTGTCTGATATGGCGGCGGCGGCAAGTTCAGCCGGGGCGTAACGGGTTGAAACCGGAAGCCGGTTTTTCATCAGTACGTTTACGATGCGTTCTGAGCAGTTTTGATCACTCCAGCCAAGTTTTAACGAAGCTCTCGCAATGATGGCCAGGCCGATCGATACCGCATGCCCATGCGAAATGCTGTAATGGCTGCATTTTTCAATGGCATGTCCGACCGTGTGCCCCAGATTGAGAATTTTCCGCACTCCGTTCTCGCGTTCGTCTGCCTCAACGATCGAGGCTTTGAATGATACACACTTTGCAATTATTTCGGTCAGATGAGTTTTGATATGGCTGCTTTCGAACATGGAGAACAGGTCTTCACCGGCGAGCACACCGGTTTTTATGGCTTCAGCCAGCCCATCGGTGAACACATCGTCAGTTAACGTATTCAGGCAGTCGGTGTCGCAGATGACAGCGGCGGGTTGTAAATAGGCCCCTGCCAGATTTTTGCCGCTGGAGAGGTTGATGGCAGTTTTTCCGCCAACGGAAGAATCGACGGCGGCAAGCAGGGTTGTTGGTATCTGTACGAAGCGAATTCCGCGCATAAAGCAGGCGGCGGCAAAACCGGAGAGATCTCCGACGACCCCGCCGCCGAGCGCGGCAACGCAGTCGGCCCGTGTCAGTCTGTTTTTGGCTAAAAATTCCAGAATATTTCCAAAAGTGTTAAGGTCTTTTGAAGTTTCACCTGCTTCAAATGCATAGGAACACGGTTCAAAACCTGCCTGATGAAGTGATTGCATCACTGTATCAAGATAGAGCTTCTTAACATTGGAGTCGGTGATAACGGCCATTTGGCAATGGCCAGGAACCTGTTTGAGCTGTTCACCGCAGCATGGCAATAAACCGGGCCCTATGGATACCTGATATCCTTCCCGCACATTGACGGTTACGGTATGAACAGACATTTCAGCTTCCTCCTGCTGCGGCTTTCCTGTCACAGCCATCCTGCAGCAGTGTGCGCAGGGTATCTGCATCGCCGGTTGTTAAGGCTGTCTGGTATTCGATCAGGTGGTCTATAAAAAGGCCGAGCTGCCGGGTGAGATAATCCTGATTGGCCATGAGCAGTTCTGTCCACATATCGGCATCGAGCCTGGCCACACGAGTCATGTCCTGAAAGCTTCCGGCTGAAAAACCGCGTTGTCTTTGAGCTTCAGGCGATTTGATATACGCGCTGGATGAAATGTGGGAAAGCTGTGAGGTATAGGCGATGATGCGGTCATGTTCATCGGGGGTTGTAAAGGTGAGGGTTGAGAATCCCAGGTCAAGAAAGAAATTCTTCAGCACTTCCAGCATGTGCATATCGGTGTGTTCATCCGGGGTAAGGATGAGCGAAGCGCCTGTAAAAAGGTCATTGGATGAGTTGACAAAGCCTCCGCGTTCTTTGCCGGCCATAGGGTGCCCGCCGATATATGAAAAACCGTTTTCTTCTGCAAGTTTCGAAAGTTCTGCGCATACCCTGCGTTTTACACCGCAAAGATCGATCACAATACTGCTTTTGGAAATCTCTGCTGCGTGTTCCTGCAGCCAGTTGATGGCAGCCCCTGGTCTTACCGCAAGAAGAATCAGGTCGCAGACGGCGAGGGTTTCCTGTGTAAGCGGGGCATCGATTGCTCCGGAAAGGCGGGCAAGCGTCATCGTCTCGGGGTTTATATCGGAACCGAAGACCATATGGCTTGTGCGTGTTTTGATGCTCTTTGCCATGGATCCACCGATCAGGCCGAGGCCAATTACTGCGATATTCATTCGCCGGCCTCGGTCTTTTCCATAAAGCCGTGCAGTGCGATGAGTTTGCGGGCGAGTTTGTCGAATGCCTCGGGTTTTAAGGATTGCGGACCATCGCTTAATGCGTGTGCGGGGTCGTTGTGTACTTCAATAATCAGTCCGTCAGCGCCGCCTGCAACGGCAGCGCAGGCAAGAGAAGGCACCAGCGCAGATTTTCCCGCAGCATGACTTGGGTCAATGATGACCGGCAGATGGGATAAGGTTCGCAGGACGGGTATGGCGGCGATATCCAGCGTATTGCGGGTATATGTCTCAAAGGTGCGTATGCCCCGTTCGCAAAGAATAACGTTTTCATTGCCGCCCGCCATGATATATTCTGCACTCATGAGCCATTCTTCATAGGTTGAGGAGATGCCGCGTTTTAAAAGAACCGGTTTTTTTTGCGCTCCGAGTTCTTTCAGTAAATTGAAGTTTTGCATATTGCGTGCGCCAACCTGGATAATATCAATGCTGTCAAAAAGAGGCAGCTGTGAAATTTCCATTATTTCAGAAACCAGCGGCAGACCGGTAGCCTGTTTGGCAAGTTTCAGTAATTCGATTCCATCTGCCCCGAGACCCTGAAAAGCATAGGGTGAGCTTCGCGGCTTAAAGGCGCCGCCTCGAAAAACAGTTGCTCCGCTTGCTTTAACCGCTTTGGCTACGGTGATGATCTGGTCTTCGGTTTCAACGGAACAGGGGCCGGCCATGATGGTGAGCGTGCCTCCGCCGATTTGCGTGTTGCCAACTTTGATAATGGTATTTTCGGGATGAAATTTGCGGTTGGCGCTTTTATAAGGTTCCTGAACACGGCGTACATCTTCAACAATATCGAGGGCTCTGATCAGGTCAATATCAAGTTTTGATGTATCACCTACAAGACCCAGGATCACCCGTGAAGTGCCAATTGTTGGGTGCACGCGCATTCCCTTGTCCTGCAGCCAGACAATTAAACTGTCGAGCTGCGTTTTGTTGGGTTCGGGTTTCAAAATTACAATCATTGTTTTTTCTCCATTTGTGTATAAAATAAAGCTCCCGCAACGGTCAGGCTGCGGGAGCTCAGGTGATTCTTTGTAAGAGTATGCTTACGAGAAACAAGCTTTTGAGCGTTCAGCCAAACCAAAACCCGCTTTTCCGCTGAATGGCGTAAAGCTAAAATAAAAGCTAAAAAAGTTGGCTGAACAGTTGTTTGAAAGCATTTATATACTCTTTTGAACAGGTTGAAGAATAACACATTCAGGAAAAGATGTCAATTAACTCAGGAACATTAATTTAGGAGCCTTTCTCCCTGCTTGTTTCATTGGATGCAATCCAATGAAAAGCATCACATGACAAATGAGTCATCGGGTTACGCGCATAATAGCAATATTACTTTCAATATCCCTGTAGAAAAAAGAGCAAATGAAGAAATCAGCGTAATAAATAAAATATCAGGAACAAAATCAAAAGCAGCTTCAAAAGGCACCTTGATGATTGGGAAAATACTAATCAGACATATTGGGGCAATAAGGTGCGTTAATAAAAACCTGCAAATGCTAAACAAATCGGCTTGAGGTAGCATACCGCTTATAACAAAACGTATTAGCGGTATCGCAGACAAAAATAACACCAGCAGCAGGATTATATTGATAAGGCTATGCTGTTTCTGATTTAGCGGTCAATAGCCCTGCTGTCGCTCGTTGAATGATAACTTACACCTTAATCGCATTAACTTTGGACTGATGTTCACCCAAAGTAAGAATAATTGAATTGCCTGATTAAATTCTGAAAATTCTTAAGCATAACTTACCGCCTTTGATGGTGTTATGATATATATTGTGCATTGCTTGCTTGACAGACTGATAAGCTGCACTAAAATAAACGGAGAAAAAATGCGGAGGTTCTGGAATGAGTGAGACGTTTGATACCGTTAAAGAAGTTATTGTGGAAGTCATGAAATGTGACCCGGATCATGTAAAACCTGAAACGCGGATTGTCGAAGATTTAAATGCAGATTCGATGGATCAATTCTTTTTGATTGATGGTTTCTGTGAAAAATTCAATCTGGATATTAAGGATGATGATGCCCGAAGTATTAAATCTGTGAGTGACGCTGTAAAATATATCGATGCTCACAGGAAGGCGTAACCGTTTAAATAACGACTGTTTGGGATGATCCTGTACACAGAAAACATGGGTTATGGCAGGGCCGTTTTTGGCGAAGCCATACATGTTCTTTCCCAAAACAGACTGCCTGGCTGTGTCTGCAGTGGCCATTTATCTGGCGAAGGATCTTATCCAGGAATTCAGGTTAAATAATCATCAGGAGACTGTTTTCTTAATGACAGTCTCCTGATGATTTGCCGGTTCTTTGTTTATTCTGCGGCAGGCAGGTTGTTTTCACCTTTTGAGGGTTTGTCCTCTTTCTTACTGAAGCAGTTCCGGGATTTGCTCAGGAACTTCAGCAATCAGCGCTCCGGCTTCTTTCAGGGCGCTGATTTTGTTGGCTGCTGTGCCGGACAGATTTTCGATGATGGCTCCGACATGGCCCATCTGTTTTCCTGAGGGCGCAGTCTGGCCGGCTATATAGGCAACCACCGGTTTTTTGGTACCCTGCCGGATCATGGCGGCTGCAGCCTGCTCTTCATAACCGCCAATTTCACCCACCAAAACGACTTTATCGGTATTTTCATCCTGATTAAACCAGTCAAGCATATCTGCAAAACCGGTACCAACCACCGGATCGGAGCCAATGCCAATGCACATGCTGGTTCCAATTCCGGCATCCCGTAAAATGCTGGCAACTTCGTAAATCAGTGTACCGGAGCGGGAAACCACCCCAATGTTCCCGGGAAAGGAAATGTCGGGAGGAATGATTCCAATGCGGGCTTTGTCGGGGATTAATATCCCTGGGCTGTTTGGACCAATGAGGGTGACCTCTTTTTCCAAAAGAAAGCTTTTTACCGTCATCATGTTGTGTATGGGGATGCCTTCGCTGATGCATACAATTTGTTTAATGCCGGCATCCGCTGCTTCCAGTATAGAATCTGCAGCCTGACAGGCGGGTACAAAAATGATGGAGGTGTTTGCTCCGCTGACGTCTACTGCATGTTTTACACAATCATAGACCGGAATTTTTCCATCAAAAACCCATTCGCCGCCTTTTCCCGGGGTTACACCGGCAACGACCGGAATGGGATATTGCATTGAAATGCGGGTATGAAAGAGCCCTTCCGCTCCGGTAATACCCTGGACCAGAATGCGGGTTTCTCGATTAATCAGCAGACTCATCGTGATTACTCCCTGCGATTTCAATCGCCTTTTGAATGGCTTGCGTAAATGCGGAAACAATATAGAGGTTTTGGCTTTCCAGCATTGCATTGGCTTCTTTGGCGTTGGTCCCATTCAAACGAATTACGATGGGTTTTTTCCGCTCATTGTTGGACAGTGTTTCAAGAATGCCTTTGGCAATGTCATCACAGCGGGTCATGCCTCCATAGATGTTGATGAGCATGACCTTTACCTGTGGGTCAGACAGAAGGATACGAATGGCTGCTGCGGCTTTTTCGATGTTTGCGCCGCCGCCCATATCGATGAAATTGGCTGGTTTGCCGCCATAATACTGAATGGCGTCGGTGGTGGCCATGGCAAGGCCGCCTCCATTGGCCAGGCAGCCGATGTTGCCGTTCATTGGAACGTAGGAGAGACCAAATTTTCTGGCTTCCAGAATTTCCAGGGTTTCGGCTTCCAGCCAGCGGGTATCGGCAATTTCTTCCTGCCGGTAAAGGGCATTGTCATCAATAATTAATTTGGCGTCCAATGCCAGCAGCTGGTTATCTGTGGTGATGACCAATGGGTTCATCTCTACCAGAATTGCATCGTATTTTACGAAGATCTGCCAAAAGTTCTTCAGGATGCGGATAAATTCTTTGCGGAACTCCTGCGGAAGATCCATATTGATGGCTACCATGCGGGCCTGATATTCCTGCAACCCGATGTGAGGGTCAATATGAATGGAAAAGATTTTTTCAGGGGTATCTCGAGCTACTTCTTCTATATCTACGCCGCCTGAACCGGATGAAACCAGAATGGGCGTGCCGGTCTGGTGGTCCAGGGTTATGGCCAGGAAGATTTCTTTGGTATAGGAGATTGATTTTTCAATGAGAACTTTGTTGACCGGATATCCTTTTATATTCATGCCCAGCATGGCTGAAGTGATGGATACGGTTTCACCGGGAGATTTGGCAAGACGAATGCCTCCGGCATGGCTGCGCCCGCCCACCAATACCTGGGCTTTGACCAGGACGGGGCCATTAATTTCTTCGGCAATTTGTTTTACTTCCCCTGAAAGCGGGGCTACTTTTCCATAAGGTATCGGTATATGATTCTTGCGAAAGACAGACTTGGTTTGATACTCATGCAGTCTCATGCGCATGACCTCTGTTGAATATATTGGAAGTATAAAAATACAGACTGTCAGGTACCGCCTGTTGTAACAAACAGGCAGTACCTGTTGTAAAAAACGCTAACCCTTTAAGTATTCTTCCAGGGCAGATCGGCTGATACGAATGCTGTTTCCTATCTTTCGGGCTTTCAGTTCGCCTGCGTTAATGGCCGCTAAAACATCTTCTTCAGATACTTTAAGGACGCCGGCCGCTTCACCGGGCGTCATGACCTCTGAAGGAGCGCCCGCCGCCGCTGCTGCCTGAGCTGCCGGGGCCTGTTGACCGGAGTTCATTCCCTGCAGGGATTGGTTGATAATTCCGCCAATGCCCAGACCGGCACCAATGCCCGCGGTAAGGCCGGCTCCGCCGGAGGGGTTTTTGGCGGCTTCGAGGGTGGCGTCGGCAACCTGCAGACGGGTATAGGTATCCATGTCCAGAACGCCCATTTGTTTCAGTTCTTCAAGGGATTTTTCTGCCGGTTTGAGGTTGGCAATATAGAATGACTTCAAAAGCATACCAATTGCTTTAAAGTCATCCTGGGCTTTGGCTCTGATACCGGCGCCCAGCTCTTCGGTTAAGCCAATCAGTTCGACAACGCTTTTCTTTCCGGTTGTTTCTCCCAGCAGATCCTGGAGTTTGGAGAGGAGCATGGTGCGCAGCCGATTTTCAATATCAGACATGCGGAACATGCCCTGAGCGCCCACAATTTGGGTAATGAACTGAATGGGATCTGCGATCTGTATACTGTAGCTGCCGAAGCCCTGAAGGAGGGCTACCCCAACACCCATGCCCGGGTTGCGCACAATGATTGGCTGGGGGGTTCCCCATTTGCGATCGGCAAATTCTTTCATGGATACATAATATACTTCTGCCGTGAAAGGGGTACGGTCATTGAACGCTTTGCCAATAAAATCAATCAGTTTTGGAACATTGGCGGTAATAATGGTATGGCGCCCGGGGCCAAAGACGTCAAGGGCTTTTCCATCCCGGAAAAAGACAACCCGCTGAGATTCACGGACAATGATTTGTGACCCGATACGCAGATCGGCTACGCCTGTTTCAGGAAATCGATGAACCAGTTCATCGTTCATTTCGCTGGGGTATTCGACAACATCAAATATTCTGGCCATGTTTGTTCTCCATTAAAAAATAAAAAATCTATTGCACGTTTTCGGTACCGCCGCGTAGCACTTCATCACGGCGATTGTAGATGTCAATAATGCTTTGCGCATTGGTAATTAGACTGCGGATCGCTGCCTGCAGCCCGTCAGTGCCTGTGGATGTTTCAACAAGGTCAATGCTGTGTCGGATACTTTCAATCTGGTTGAGAAGATTAATGTCAAATTGGGCAACTTTTGCCAGTTCTTCTTCATTCACTTTGGTCGATTCAAAAAGACTGCCATATCCATAGGATGCCGTGCGTACCCGATCAATAAACTGGCGCAGTTTGATGGCGGCGCTTTCCATGTCATCCAGAAGAGCAATTTCTCCGTTTGAAATCAGATCACGCTGCAGCGCAGAAATCCGTTGCCATTGTTCTTCATACCGTTCAGCAATGACGGTGCGAACCATTTTATCGGCTGCACGGCGGTCTTCTCTCTCAACAAAGCTTTTTAACCCAGGGATCATGCCTGCCAGTTTTCTGATTGGATCACGATCTTCAGCGATGGTGTTTAATAAGTCGCTCATTTAACCTCCGGTTTTGTACTGTTGATTTTAATACATTCTCATTATAGCAAAGTTGGGGCAATCCATCACCGGAAAATCGGCGGATTAAAGAAGTCAGTGGTATGTTTGCGGGCCGGTTTCCGGTGATGTGTTGTATCCGCGAGGATTGGATAGAATGCAAGTGTAGGGCGGGATGCCCTCATCCCGCCGTTACCCGGTGAGGTGTTGTGTCCGGCGGGGGATGAATATAAAATGTGCCTGTGTGATCTTGGGGTGGGACAAACGACGAAGCTTGGCCTGATGTATTTTGTCTGATGGATGATTTTTTTTATGAGATGCAGCCCGGGTGAAATGTTTTTTCTGCGGCGGGATGAGGGCATCCCGCCCTACAGGGTTGAGCGGTTTTGGGTTGAGTCCGAAGACCGGACGGGTGATTTTAAAATTATTTGCCGGTGTGTTTTTGTGTCGGAAGCATGATTGTTTTTTTATGAAACGCCATCCGTGTGAAATGGTTTTTCCTTTGGAAAAATCGGCGGGATGGATGCATCCCGCCCTGCAGGGTTGAACGATTTTCGGGTGACGCTCAAGGCTTGGTGGATGATTTTAAAACCCTTTGCACGGGCGCTGAAAATGTGAAAATGTTTTGCAATCAACCCCATATCGCATATAATATTATGAAAGACTGTGACAGGAGAAGTTTTATGCCATTCACCAACAAAGAAAAAGCACAGGGTCTGATCGAATATGCATTAATCCTGGTATTGGTAGCGGTTATCGTCATTGTTGTGATCGCTTTGCTGGGCCCGGCGATCAGCAATGTCTTCAATAATTTTGTTATTTCCCTGCAATAATCATTGAGCCGGATATATTCTTTCGCTTTGGAAACAAAGTGATTTGTGTATCCATGTCATAGAGCATCATGCGTATGAGAGACGATCAGTCAAAATCCTTCCATCGAACCCTGCGAACCATGGCTTTTCGGAGCTGTCATTTAATGTGGAAGGCGCTGGATGGAGTGTTTCCTCCTTCCTGTGCCGGCTGCGGCATTTCAGGAACACGCTGGTGTCAGGAATGTTCTGCATGCATCCGGCCTGTTTCAGGGCAATTCTGTATTTCCTGCGGGCAGGGAATCAAAAGCCATTCTTCTGAGATCTGTGATTCCTGCAGAGAATATCCTCCGGCTTTTGACGCGCTTCGTTTCATTGGGCAGTATGACGACCGCTTAAGAAAGGCAATCCTGGGTTTGAAATTTTCCAGAAATCTGGGCATGGCTGAAGTATTTGCGCAATGGTTATGGGACAGGTTTCAGACGCTTGGGTGGAGTGTTGATGGGGTGGCGGCAGCGCCGCTTTCGGCGGAACGTTTAAAGCAGCGGGGGTTTAATCAGGCTGAATGGATTGCCCGTCCTTTTTCCTGGCTGGCAGATCTCCCTTATTTGGGGCATGGATTGGTGAAAGTACGCAATACGGATTCACAGGTAGGGCTTAGTGTGGAGCGCCGACGAATGAATATTTCCGGCGCTTTTAAAGCGGATAGCAGGCTGGTATCAGGCAGGAAGTTGCTGATCATTGATGATGTTGCTACAACTGCTTCAACTTTAAACAGTTGTGCTCAGGCTTTGCGCTCAGCCGGTGCGGCAGGGGTGTATGCCTTAACCCTGGCGCGGGCCCGCCTGCATCAGGATTTACAAATATTGTCAATTCCTGAGGTTGGATTGCTGCAACCTCAAATAAAAAACATTCAGGAGGCTAACGATGGCTGTAAAATTTGATATTTTCAACAAGAATATAGAGTTATCTGATAAGGTGAAAGACTATGTAGAAAAGAAAGTCTCCAAGCTCGATAAGTTTCTGTCTCATATTGATGAGACTCGGGTAGATTTGTCTTACGAAAAGAACGCTCGGAATGTGGCTGACCGCTATGTTTCGCAGATTACTATCCGCGGAAAAGGTTTCATCCTGCGCTCGGAAGAAAGCGCAGATAATCTTTTGGAAGCGGTTGATAAATCGGTTGCCAAAATCGAGCGACAAATTGAACGGTTTAAAGGAAAACGGGTGCGAAGCCGAACCCAGCCTGTTGACGAGAAATTGGATATTGAGGATGAAGCGGGAGAGGAAGAGGAAGAAGCAGGAAAAATTGTCCGCAGGAAGACGTTTACCCTGATTCCTATGGATGAAAGAGAAGCGATGGAGCAAATGGCGTTGCTGGGGCATGATAATTTCTTTGTGTTCTATAATGCCAATACCAGCAGGATCAATGTTCTTTATCGCCGTAATGATGGGGCTTATGGTTTAATCGAACCGGTGATTGGCTAAATCTGCCAGCGATCAAAAATGCCGGAAGCGCAGTTGCTTTAAAGCGGGCATAACGAAGCAATAGATCAGGGTAACTGCTGCAGAACAGAAAGCAAAACGAGCGCATCGTCTTTGGGGGGCGGTGCGCTCGTTGTATTGAACGCTGAAACAGCATTGGGTGCGAATTTATACAGGTCAACGGCTTTTACAGCCGAGCTCGCTGTTCCAGTGTGTGCTGTTGGAAGCGGACCGGCGGGATGATTGATGAGGCCTCAAAATCCGTCAAAAAAAGCAGGAAGCCCGGCTGGCAAAAAGTACCTGTCAAAAAGCACCTTGCAGCCTTCGTTAAGGCAGACTATAATAACCTCTGAAACCAG
>CAZEEL010000004.1:25328-28471 GCA_964511135.1 uncultured Leptolinea sp.
CAAAAAGCACCTTGCAGCCTTCGTTAAGGCAGACTATAATAACCTCTGAAACCAGATAATAAGGATATTGTATGATAGACGTCAATGATCTTCGCAAAGGGGTGACCTTTGAAATAGATGGCAGCCTGTATCGTGTTTTGGAGTACAGCCACAACAAACCAGGGCGCGGCAATGCTACTATCAGAATTAAAGCCCGGGATCTTAAAACGGGTACGACACTGGAAAAAACTTTTCCGTCAGGGGATCGTGTTCAGGATGTGCGTCTTGATCACCGCATGAGTTCTTACCTGTACAGTGACGGTGATTTTTATTATTTTATGGACATTGAAACTTTTGAACAAACGACTGTTCGTAAAGATACCATTGAGGAGTATGCAGGTTTTTTGAAAGAAAATATGGAAGTCAAACTGACTTTCTATCATGATGAAGTGGTAGATATCGAACTGCCTACTACGGTTGATATGCGGGTGATTGAAGCTGAAATGGCTGTAAAGGGAGATACCGCTACCGGAGTAACCAAAAAAGTAAAAGTGGAAAGCGGCCTGGATGTTATGACCCCGTATTTTGTTACTGCCGGTGATACCATTCGAATTGATACCCGCACCGGTACTTATGTAACCAGGGTTTAGTGAAGTATCTTCGTTTCTTTAAAACGTACTTCAAAAGTACTTCAAACGTACTTCTCCGCGATCTCTTCACTCTTCTGACGGCATTTGCTTTCGATTATAAAAAACTTATGTGATAATATTCACATAAGTTTTTTTGTAAAGGAAGCGGAATGAAATTATCTGTATTATTCGATTTGGATGACACTTTACTGATTCTAAAAGACAGCTTTTTTTCAGAGTATATGGTACTGCTGGCTGATACACTGAAATCTGTCCATCAGGATGTGTTTAATCATGCTATGAAGCAGGCCGTTACCGCATTGGCTGTAAAAGACCTTCCGGAGAAATCCTTAAAAGAAGTATTTGATGAAAATTTTTATCCGGCCATCGGAGCTACTCCGGAAAGTTTGTCAGATATTCTGACAGAATTTTATACCCATGAGTTTCGATTCCTTCAGGGCACCGCAGTGCATAACCCGGATGCGATTGCATTGATGAATTGGACCATTGCCAAAGGGTTTGATGTTGCCATTGCTACCAATCCATATTTTCCGCAAATTGCGACTTCTCAGCGTTTGGATTGGGCAAACCTTTCCGGCAGCGATATCTCTTATCACTGCGTTTCTACGTATGAGTTTTTTCATTTTACCAAGCCTAATCCGGCCTATTTTGCTGAAATGCTGGGCTATTTAGGCTGGCAGAAGCAGCCGGCAGTTATGCTGGGTGACTCGCTGATGAATGATGTGATTGGGCCTGAAAAACTGGGCATTCCGGGCTTCCATGTGACCCGGGTACCGGTACAACGCGAAAAAGCCAATCCTTACAGTTCCTCCGGTTCATTGATCGATGCCTTATCCTGGATTGAAAAACTGAGCGGGACAGATTTTGAAAATGATTTCACATCACCTGATGCTGTTTTGGCGATCTTAAAATCCACTCCGGCTGTATTGGATACATGGATTCGGTATGAATCTCAGGAAGATTTGGAAAACCGGTCTTTAAAAGGCGGACTGACTTTTAAAGAAACAGTTTGTCTTTTACGTGATCTGGACAGAGAAAATCTCCGTCAAATCAGACGGAGTTTACAGGCAGAAACGCCATCTTTTTCTGAAGTCAATACGAATGGCTGGATCAGAGAAAGGAATTATCAACAGGAGGATATTCGTCAGGCCTGGCAGGGTTTTCTGGAGGTTCGAACAGAAATGATTCAAATTCTTCAATTGCCCTCATCCGGTATTGGGGATCATCCAAACAGCCTTTCTGTTTGTGACAGTCGTCTCTTAAAAGATTTTCTTTTGCAGATCACGCAGCATGACCGAAAACATATTCATGATCTCTACCGGCTGTTATGTGACATACACGGGAGTGCTGTTTTGAATTATATGAAATGTGTTAATTCCTGTAAATAAGAGCGCTAAAGCTTTCTTAGCGCTCTATCCGTTGGTATAATCTGTGTGCAGTTTTACGGTTCGTAAAACTCGGAGGAAGTGTGAATTCTAAAAACCAAAACTATTTTGTCTATATCCTTTTATTTATCGCTGTTATTGCTTTGCTGGTTTACAATTACGGGTCTTCAGGCACTGCCATGAAGCCATTATCGATCAATGAAGTGGCTCAGGGCATTAAAGATGGCGCTATTACCAGGGTGGTCGAAAATGAAGACCGCCTGACGATCTACTTTGCAAAAGAAGGAGATCAGGGCGTTTCTCATAAAGAAGCCGGTACCAGCTTAATCGAACAGTTAATTGCTTTGGGGGTGACCCCCGAAGATTTAAATCCTGCACGGGTAAACATTGAAGTAAAAGCTCCCAGCGCTTTTATCAGTTTACTGGCCAATTTGGGATATATCCTTCCCTTTTTGTTTTTAGGGGGGGCGTTCTACTTTATTATGCGGCAGGCCCAGGGCAGTAACAGTGCGGCCATGTCATTTGGAAAGTCAAAAGCCCGCATGTTCAAAGGGGATCAACCGGCGGTTACATTTAAGGATGTAGCAGGGGTTGATGAAGCGAAAGAAGATTTACAGGAAGTAGTGGAATTCCTGCGTGAACCGCAAAAATTTCTGGCTTTAGGGGCGCGCATTCCCAAAGGGGTGTTGTTGGTCGGCCCTCCTGGCACGGGTAAAACCCTGCTGGCAAAAGCCGTATCCGGCGAGGCGGGAGTACCGTTCTTCACCATTTCGGGTTCTGAATTTGTTGAAATGTTTGTTGGGGTTGGCGCCAGTCGTGTTCGTGATTTATTTGAGCAGGCAAAAAAGAATTCTCCCTGTATTGTTTTCATTGATGAAATTGATGCAGTAGGCCGTCAACGCGGCGCCGGTTTGGGAGGCAGCCATGACGAACGTGAGCAAACCCTGAATCAGATGCTGGTTGAAATGGATGGTTTTGATACGGATACCAATATCATCATTATGGCGGCTACCAACCGGCCGGATATTCTTGACCCGGCTTTGCTGCGGCCCGGACGGTTTGATCGCAGGGTTGTTTTAGACAGGCCGGATGTAAGAGGGCGGGAGGCTATTTTAAAGGTGCATGTTAA
>CAZEEL010000004.1:28481-45341 GCA_964511135.1 uncultured Leptolinea sp.
GGGGTACTCCTGGTTTTGTAGGCGCTGATCTGGAAAATCTGGTCAATGAAGCGGCTATTCTTGCCGCTCGGAGAAATAAAAAGGTGATTGGGCAGTCTGAGCTTCAGGAATCCATTGAACGGGTGATTGCCGGGCCGGAACGAAAGAGCCGTTTAATCAATCAAAAAGAGAAAATGATTGTGGCTTATCACGAGGCAGGGCATGCGGTTGTCATGCACGCTCTTCCTGAAGCCGACCCTGTTCATAAGGTGACCATCATTCCGCGCGGAATGGCTGGCGGATATACGCTGGCGTTACCCACTGAAGATACTACGCTGGTGAGCAAGAGCAAACTGGTTGCGGATATGGTGGGGTTGCTTGGCGGGCGTGCTGCTGAATCATTGGTATTCAATGATATTACCTCGGGCGCCTCGAACGATATTGAACGGGTAACCAAAATAGCCCGCAATATTGTTACGCGACTTGGAATGAGTGATGAGCTGGGTACGATGGTGTATGGTCAAAAAGAAGAACTGATCTTTTTAGGCCGCGAGATTTCTGAGCAGCGTGACTATTCGGAAGCAGTGGCTGAACGGATCGATCAGGAAGTGCGCAGACTGGTGCAGGATGCCTATGAACAGTCCCGGGGGATTTTGCTTCAATACCGCGATAAGCTGGATGCAGTGGCCAGCCGTCTTCTTGAAATTGAGACACTCACGTCTGAAGAATTTAATGCAATTTTTCCTGCTCCGGTTGAGAAGAATAATGGCACTCCCATCCCGGTCAATTAGATTGTAAATGTGAAATCAGTATGATTCTGAACTCAAAATGAAAGAGCGTATTATTAAAGTAAACTGATTATTCTGTACACATTATAAAAGCCATCAAACCGCGTCATTTGTAAGCGATTACACGACCCGATCATTGAGGGCGGCAGGCCTGCCGAACTCCGGTCGATATCGAGATCGCAATGAGGAAAATGGGTTGCATATCCGGCCCGTGATCCATCAATCATCAATGAACCAGACGCATTTGATGGCTTTATGCTTATTATGGGACGTTCTGCCATGTGAAAAATATATGCATTGGTGGAAAACAGAAAACCGTTTGGTCGCAAACGGCAGGGCGTATGGAGAACGGCGGGTTTTAAAATTTTAACCACACGGTGACATCGGTTGAGTGGGCGGATATCGGCAGATGCACAGGTAAACGACTGGTACCGAGGAACGAACGATCGGTCTTGTGGTATCCCTCCCCTGAACAGGAAAGACAGGGGGCTCTGTGATCAGGTCAGGTTGTTCAGTTTTGAATTTAAAAAGTGTTTTATTTCATCAAGCGGGTTATCTGTCATGTCAAACCATTGGATTTCCGGATCTGACAGTTTAAACCAGTTGGCCTGACGCCTTACGTAGTTGCGGGTATTTCTTTTGATCAGACAAACGGCTTCTTCGAGCGTGATTTCCCGGTTCAGAAAAGCGACCATTTCGCGATATCCAATTGCAGAGAGTGCGGGAGTATGTGGAGGGATCCCTTCATCCAGCAGTTGCCTGGTTTCGTCGATTAACCCGTCGCGGAGCATATTTTCGATCCGGTTGTCTATTCTTTGGTATAACTCACTGCGGGAACGGGTCAGACCAATCTGAATGATCTGATACGGAGTTTCTCCTCTTTGACGTTGCTGTGAAAAGGGCACGCCGGTTTTATGAAAAACTTCCAATGCACGGATAACCCGTCTTGCATTGCGATAATCAATCATTGCGGCAGCTTCAGGATCAATTTCTCTGAGCATTGCATGAAGAAATTCTTTTCCTTTTTCCTGCGATACAGTCTCCATATTCTGACGGTAGTTTTCATCTGCGTCCATGTCCGGGGGTATCCAGCCGTGTACAATGGCATGGATATATTGACCGGTTCCGCCTGCCATGAAGGGAATTTTTTTGCGGTCGGATATTTCGCGGATGATGTTTTCAGAATCCTGTTTAAAACAAGCCAGACTGTAGGCATCATTTGGTTCAATAATGTCAATTAAATGATGCCTGATGGCTGCCAGTTCTTCAGGAGTTGGTTTTGCAGTTCCGATGTTCATTCTTCGGTAAATCTGACGTGAATCGGCAGAAATGATTTCGGCGTCAAAAGAAGAAGCCAGTGCAATGGCCGTGGAAGTTTTTCCGACTGCTGTTGGGCCTGCAATGATTACCAGGGGCTGTTTTTTATTGGGTGACATTTTCAAACCAGGCAATGGTATGTTCATTCCAATTCGTGGGATTGACGGTTATGGCAGCGGTGTCCAGTTGCCATGAGTTTCCCAGATCAGGGTGATTGGACATATAAAACTCTGCCGAGTGGCTAAAGTGTTGAATTTTCTTCGAATCAAGCGCATCTTCGGGCTGACCAAATCTGATGCTGGAGCGGGTTTTCACTTCGATAAAGTGCACCAATGTGCCATCCCATGCAATGATATCAATCTCTCCGAAAGGGGTGCGAACATTTTGCCCGAGAAGCTGCCAGTTTTTTTCTGCAAGTGTCTGAATAATCTGATCTTCTCCCCAGCGTCCCAAACGAATGTTGCGCATAGATAATTCGGATGATTCAGGTTGGGTGACTTTTTTCATTGGGCTGTTACCCGGTTAACTCTGTACCATCGATTGAATGAGCATCACCGCCTGTTTTAGTCGTTGTTTCGTAACATCCAACCCGATGACTTCAATGCTTTCAAAAAGGGGCGGGCTTATTCGCTGACCGGTAATGGCTTCGCGCATGACGCCAAAAAACTGGCCGGGGGTGAAGGAGCTTGATTCAACCAGCGTTCTGAACGCTGATTCAGTTTCAGACACCTGAACGGTATTTAATCGATCAAATTCTGCCAAAGCCAGCTGAACAATTTCGAGACTTTGCTGCGGGGTGGTGCCTTTGGCTATCAGGAAGGCGGGGTCCTGGATAATTACATCCTTAAAGAAGAAGCCTGCCATGGGAATGGCGTCATCCAGTGTCGTTAATCGGGGTTTTAAAATTGGAACCAGTTTCATTAAAGTGGCAACATCTGCCTGATAACCTGCATCCTTAAAGAAAGGAAGCAGCCGTTCAGCGAGATCGTTTGCTTCCAGGTCTCTTACATGCAGACTGTTAAAATGATCCAATTTTGTGAAGTTTATGGCAGCCGGAGATAGATTTAGTCGGTTAAGGCTGAAGGTATGAATTAAATCTGTAAGTTTGAAGAATTCAGTTCGGTCGTCCAGGCTCCAGCCCATTAATGCGATCCAGTTGTTAACGCCTTCAGGGACATACCCCAGTTTTTCCAATTCTTTTATGAAGATTGAATGCCCATCTTTAATGAGATCTGCGGCTTCTCTTTTGCTCATTTTGCCTTTTCCGCTGGGTTTCAGAAAAACTGAAAGATGGACCCAGGCAGGTTCCTGCCACCCAAATGCGCGGTAAATGAGGGTATGTAATGGAAAGGTTGGGAGCCATTCGGCGCCTCGGATGACATGTGTAATTTCCATTTCATGGTCGTCTACCATGGCTGCCAGATGATACAGCGCCCAGCCATCGGATTTAACAAGAATGAAATCATCGAGAAGTTTGTTTTCTACCGCAATGTCACCCCGAAGCAGATCGCTTGCTATGGTTTTACCTTCTTTTGGGGTTTTAAAGCGAATAACGTGTTTTTCACCGGCTCTGACTCTTTCTTTGGCTTCTGCCGGGTTCAGGTTGCGGCAGGTTCCATCGTAGAGAGGGTTTTCTTTGTTTTTAATTTGTTCCTGACGTTTTTTTTCCAGTTTTTCAGGCGTACAGAAGCAATAGTAGGCGTGGCCGGAGTCAATTAACTGTTCGGCATATTTTAAATAGATATCTTTCTTTTCAGATTGCCGATAGGGGCCGTGCGGCCCTCCAATATCCGGGCCTTCATCCCATTGAATTCCCAGCCATTTCAGGCTGTTCATGAGTTCCTGCTCGGCGCCTTCGACGTATCTTCTGCGGTCTGTATCTTCAATTCTGAGAATGAATTGCCCGCCTGTTTGTTGTGCGATCAGAAAATCAAATAAGGCTGTACGGGCGCCGCCCAGATGGAGATGACCGGTTGGTGATGGAGCAAAACGAACTCGGGCTGGTTGTTGAGAAAAATTCATATGTCACCGTGATTAAGTAGATTTTTGCCGAACAGCTACACTTTCAACAAGGCCAATTCCCAGTCCTAGAGAAACCAGTGAACTTCCGCCATAGCTGATGAAAGGAAGGGTAAGCCCTGTAACCGGCATGATATTCAGATTGACACAAATATTAACCGTCATCTGAAAGAAAAGCAAGGCTGCAAAGCCAAACGCAATGTATGAGCCAAATGAATCAGCCGCATGGATCGCAATGCGCACACAGCGAAAAACAATAAAAAGTAAAGCTCCAATGACCGTCATGGTGCCTGCGAACCCAAACTCTGAGGCAATGACGGAGAAGATATAGTCTGTCTGTCGTACCTGCAGGTAGCGCAGTTGAACCTGGGTACTGTTGTTATAGCCTTCACCAAACCAACCGCCGGAGCCGATTGAAATAATTGCCTGCTGAACATTGTAATCATTGCCGTGCGTTGCGTTTGGATCGGGGAAGAGGAAGCCAATGATTCTTGATTGTTGGTATGCTTCGAGAAAAGGAAAGGCCAGAATTGCTACCAGGACGATTGCTACTGCAAAAAGGAATAAGTATTTGATCGGTAAACCGCTTATCCACAGTAATGAAAACCAGATGACCATAATCACGATGGATGTGCTGAGGTTTGGTTGAAGCAAAATCCACATGACGACACCCATGGTTAACAGGAAGCTGGATATAATCCAGCGCAGGTCATGGGGACTGTTTTGGGTGCGGGAAAAGTAATCTGCCAGGATAATAATCATGACAATTTTGGCAATTTCAGACGGTTGAATAAAAACCGGGCCCAGTTCAAGGCGGCGTGCGGAACCAAACTGGACTTCTCCGATCACAAAAATGATGAGGAGAAAGATAATCGTGAAAATGTACATTAATCTGGAAAGTGAAGCAAAGTAATGGTAATCGAAAACTGCCAGCCCCATGATAATCGCCAGCATAATTCCGGCATATATAATTTGCCGGCGGTCCAGGCCTGCCAGGTTTTCATTTCCGGCAATGGCTGATTGAATCATTGCCACACCGAACGTGGTAAGAATGATTACCGCTCCAAGCAGCCAGAAGTCAAAAGTGCGCCAGTATTCTCTTTTTTTCATCTGAGCGGGGTGTCCGATCTCCAGGGTTTAAACATGATTTGCCCCTGTTGTATCCGGGCCTGAGTCATTGAAGATGGCTGAATATTTCTTTCCAGTGCGGCCTGAATACCTGCAATTTTCAGGAGCGTGGGGTTCATTTCAAGTGCACAAACAACGGCGTCCGGGTCATTGGGGTGCCCGGCTTGAACTGATCCCAGCAGACGGCCCCAGATAACGACAGATCCTCCGGCGATGATTTCTGCATCGGGATTTACATCTCCAATTACTACGACATGATTTTCAACTGCAATTTTGTAACCTGCCCGCAGGTTTTTGTGTAAAAAGGTGGCCGGTTCCTGTGAAATACCGCGATTTGTCAGGCTGTTTTCGGTGTTGTTGGTGTTGGCCGGTTCGATCGTTTCTGTTAACCCCAGCATTTTGGCATTCATCATTGTGGAAGGGGACTTTCCGTAAATGTTTTTTACTGTAAGGCCCTTTTTGCTTAGCTGTTCAATCAGATCGTTTAACTCGGGGGCTCGTAAGGCGTGTTCTCCCACATCCAGAATAATTTTCGCGCCGCAAAAGAAATTCTCTTTTTCCTGAAGTCTGCAAAGAAGCAGCTCCTGAATTTCTTTCCAGTTGCCCTGTCCCAGGGTTATTAAAAGGCTGTCGTTGGTGCCTTTAATGGTGATATTCGCAGAATTGTTGTGTTGGTTCATGGTGTATTATCTTCAATATTGCTGTCAATTTTTTTGAGTTTAAAATAGGCTTCAATGGTGCTT
Source organism: uncultured Leptolinea sp. (assembly GCA_964511135.1). Classification (GTDB taxonomy): domain Bacteria; phylum Chloroflexota; class Anaerolineae; order Anaerolineales; family Anaerolineaceae; genus UBA4782. Next base: position 34,456 of record CAZEEL010000004.1, read on the forward strand.
CTGACAATCGGGCCTGACATGGTCGATCCTTCTTCTCCATCATACACGAAGGCAACGACTGCAATTTCCGGGTTATCATAGGGTGCAAATCCGACATACCAGGCGTGCGCAGGCCAATGCCCGGGCTGGCATTCTCCTTTTTCATACGATTCGGCATCGCAGTATTCAGCGGTACCCGTTTTTCCGCCTGTAGGGATTTCCATGCCTTCAAATTGCAGTTCAGCGGTACCTCCGGGTATGGTAACCATCCGCATTCCGATCATTGCCTGCTGGAGTACCCAGGGATCTACCGTGATTTTCTTTTCGGTTGCAAATTGGTTTTCATCATAAACGGTGATGACCGGGTCTTTGGTAATATCACGAACCAAAACCGGCTCAAATTGTTTAATTATTTTTCCTTCATTATCGGTAATGCTCTTCAACAGCGTTGGTTTCATGTATTTGCCTTCATTGGCAATGGTGGCAATTGAAACAAGGACCTGAAGGGGTGTGGATAGAATGTAGCCTTGCCCCATGGTCGCAATATAGGTGTCGCCTGTAGACCAGTTTTCAGACATATTGACGCGTTTCCAGTTGGGGTCGGGTATTAATCCGCTGGCCTCGCCGGGCAGCTCAATTCCGGTTCGTTCATTGTAACCGATAGCTTTGGCGTATTCTCCGATTCTCCAGATATTTAATCCTTCAGGAACTTCCCGTTCGTATCCGCCTCCGACTTTATACCAATAGACATCGCAGGACCAGGCAATCCCTTCGTAATAGTTAACTTTTCCATGTGCGCCGCCTTGTTTGTCAATCCAGCATACATAATCGCGCGGGGTGCCGGGGTCATTGGGAGTAAATTTTTGCAGAATGGTAATTTTGCCCGGGGCGTCTATTTCCTGTTCGGCAGTTACAATATGTTCATTGAGTATGCCCAATGCCGGAGCCATTTTAAATACTGACCCGGGGGGATATTCCCCCTGTATGGCATAGTTAAATAATGGGCGGTTTGGATCATTTGCCAGTTGCATGTAATAGTCACCCGGAATCTGGCGTGCCATGCGGTTGTTTTCGTAGGATGGATAAGAGACCAGGGATAAGATTTCTCCGGTGCGGATGTCTTCAACAATGACGGCAGCTTTTGTAAATTTATCATGCTCTAAACCCTGATTGAATTTGTAAAACTCATTCCAATAGGATAGATCGCGCTTTAAGATGTGTTTTACAGCATTTTGAAGCCGGGTGTCAATCGTTAAATTAACATTGGACCCCGGCGTAATGGGAATAGGCGCTTCAAGATCGCGAATAATTTTACCGGCAGAGTCAACTTCAACATTTCTGGAGCCGTTTTTTCCTCCCAGTTCTTCCTGCATCCATAGTTCAATACCGGAGTATCCAACTTTATCACGGGTAATATCAAAGCCGAGTTCTTCATAGTAATCAGCCAACATTTCCGGAACCGGCCCCAAATATCCAATGATTTCAGCCGTGAGCTCGCCGGTCGGGTAATCACGCACGCCTTCCACTTCAATATCTACCCCGGGCATATCCGGTTTATTTTCTTTTACTCTCATGGCAACCAGTTCGCTGACATTACACTTTACACGAACCGGTTCATAGGGTGCCAGCGAGTCTGCAATATATACGATTTGTGATATCCCCAGATTGTTGTTGCAGGGTTTAAATAATCTGACATTCTCTTCCGTTAATTCTCCTCTGGATGCCGGGAGGTCTATAATCTGAGCGAGTTTGCGGTAGACTCCCTGAATGGATCCTTCGTCTGCAGGCAGGTAGGCTGGCGTAATGATGATATTGTATGAAGCGACATTTTTAGCCAAAACAATGCCGTTACGGTCATAGATTGTGCCTCGCTGGGTGGGAAGATTAATGATGGAGCGGCGGTTTTCATCTGCCATGTCAGAATATTCCTGACCGTGAATGATCTGTAATGAAAAAAGGCGGAGTGTAATGATTGTCATAACCAGAATGACGACTCCGTAAAATGCGTAAAAACGCAGACGCGTATCTCTTTTATTTTTATAATCGAGTTGATTCATTTTTCTTCAACGTTTCTGTTTGCCCATTGAGAAAGATCTGTCATCATTGCATAAATGGGCAATGCCATTAGTAAATTCAGCAGAACACCAGGAAATATAACATATTCAAAGGCTTGAATCGGGTTGGATATGGCGCCATTTAATTTAATCATTATAAAACTTCCAGTCTGAACAATCAAAGTTCCGACAACCGTAGAAATGAACATTCCTGCCAGCGGCGCCTGCCAAAACTGGTTTCTGACAAAATTAACAAACCCAACGGCGGCTAAGAATACAATGATATAGAATAAAAACGGAAGTTTTCCAACATATCCAATGATCAATCCTGCAAGAATTGCCCACTGCCAGGAGGTTGTTTGATTGTGTTCCTGAATTGCCCAGCCAAGAAGGATCAGCAGTACGATATCGATGGTGCCATTCAGAAGATGGATGCGGCTGAAAATGGCTGTCTGGAAGAGGGTTGCCAGTATAAAAACAGGAATAGAAAGCAGAGTTTTCAAATCAGGGGATGGGAGTAGGTATCAGAGGAGAAATATCGACCGATGTGAAATTGGTGATCACTAAAACTGCCTGCAGCATATTGAGGTCAACCGCCGGCTGGATAATGCCGGTTTGAAATAAATCGCCTGGCTGAGTATGGATGCTGGTTAATTGGCCGACTGTAATATTGGTGGGGTAATTCCCGCCGAGCCCGGAGGTAATTACCAAATCTCCTGGTGAAATTTTGATATCTGTTGAATTGATGGTTAGTTCAACGTCGCCGGTCAGGGTTCCGGATATTGTGCCATCGGTTTCAGCATTTCTGAGCAGTACGTTTACGCTGGAAGAGGGGTCAGTGATTAATTGAACGCGGGCAGCATTGGAAGTTACTGCATCGATTCTTCCTACCAGTCCCTGTTGGCTGACTACCGGCATACCATGTTGGATTCCGAAGTCAGAGCCATGATCAATAATGACATAATGAAGAAACGGGGAAGGGTCTCGGCCAATGACCATTGCCGCCACATAAGAGTTTTCCGGGCTGGTTCTGGCAAAATCCAGGAGTGAGCTTAATACTTCAGTTTTGTTTAATTGCTGCTCCAGTTCGATGACCTGATTTTCAAGGAGGGCAATTTGTGCTTTTAAATTTGTATTTTGTTGAATTAAACTCGCAGAATCTTTGGGGATGGTTATAAATTCAACCAATGCATTGTAGCGGGTAGACAGCCAGCTTTGGGCGCCCAGCAATGGGCTGGTGATTCTGCTGATTAATATATTTAAATACCCACTCAATGCCAATGCCATGATACCAACAATGACAAAAATAAAGACAATGGTTTGCCAGTTACGAAATGAGTGTTTCATACCAGGTAACCAGGTTATCGGTTCCCCGAGCGGTCCAGACCTACCAGGAATTGATCAAAGCTGTCCAGGTTTTCGAGGATCATCCCGGCTCCTCGTGCAACGCAGGTCAAAGGATCTTCTACAACCCATACGCGTAGTTTGAGATTATCGGTTAATCGATCTACGAATCCCAGCAGTTGACTTCCGCCTCCTGACAGGCAGACGCCGTTATCCATCAGATCTGATATGATGTCCGGCGGGACTTCGTCGAGGGCATCTTTGATGGTATCAATAATTACCTGAATTGATCCGGCGATCGCTTCGCGAATTTCAACCGAAGAAATTTCGATGGCTTCAGGAAGCCCGGTGATCAGGTTGCGGCCGCGTACCTGCATGGTTTTTTCTTCCAACAGAGGATAGGCTGAGCCAATGGTAATTTTGATCTGTTCGGCCATTTGGTCGCCGATAAAAAGGTTGTATTTATTGCGGATATAGGTGGTGATGTCCTGATCCAGTTCGTCACCGGCAACACGCAAAGATCGGGAGATGACAATGCCACGCCAGGAAATAACCGCTACTTCGGTTGTACCGCCGCCAATGTCTACAATCATACTGCCTTTGATCTCAGAAATCGGCAGCCCGGCGCCCAGAGCTGCCGCGCGGGGTTCTTCTATAAGATAAGCTTCACGGGCGTTGGCTGCCATGGCAGCATCGTACACTGCGCGCTTTTCAACTTCAGTTGCTCCTGAAGGGATCCCGATTACTACTCTTGGGCGAGGCATGGGGACGATCGTTTGTTGATGGGCTTTGCTGATAAAGTATCCCAACATGGCTTTTGTAATTTCGAATTCAGAAATTACTCCATCCCGCATCGGGCGAATAACAATTACATTGGCAGGCGCACGGCCAGCCATTTCTTTGGCGCGACTGCCAATGGCCAATGGTTCTTTGGTGCGTTTGTTAATAGCAACCCAAGAGGGTTCGTTAATAATGATGCCCTTGCCTCGCACATTTACCAGGGTATTTGCAGTGCCCAGGTCGATGCCGATGTCTAGTGAAAAAAGACCCCATAACCAATTCAGTGGATTAAAGGCCAAAAATTTTCCCTGCCGTTTCTCTAAAGGTAAATATCTTCATATTATACAACATAATCGCAACCTGCATTCGTCACGGTATACGGGTGGTGTTCGATCAGTTTCGATGACAGATTATACAGGCAAAGTAAAAAACCGCCAACCATAAATGAATTATAAACAGAAATTGGATAAAGCGGATACTAATGACAGGGTTTACCGCGCTTTTCTTTAAACCGTAAAAAGCCTGAGAAAGAGTCTTTCTGTATAAATGCATATGATTTTGCATACAGGAACACCCTGTTGGGTATAAAACCTAAAAAAAGGAGAAAGGGTGGCTGATGGGGGTCGAACCCACAACAACTTGATCCACAGTCAAGCACTCTGCCATTGAGCTACAGCCACCATGGAAGAGCATTGTATCATAAGGATGGAAACGGGGCAAGAAATTAACTGACAGAAATTAACATACAGAGTGTACCGTTACACAATTCTGTCTGTTTTTGCTGTTAAGTTTTTGCTTGACGTATTATGGAGTAGAAAGTATAATTTCTGCGATTAAGAAAGACAACAGCAGGAGTAACTATGGTTCCACAACCCAAACGAAAATTATCTAAAGGTCGTCGTGATCGCCGCCGTGCGCATGATGCAATTGAAGCTGCAAATCTGGTGCAATGTTCCAACTGTGGAGAGATGCGGTTAGCTCATACAGTCTGTCCCAGTTGCGGCCATTATCATGGCCGTGAAGTAATTGAAGTTGAGAAAAGTGAAAAGAAAAAATAGCTAAAGTATTTTAAAGGATGTACATCAGGGCTGTCTGTCATCAGACAGCCCATTTTTTTGTTAAATTATGCATGTTTCTGACAGGATGGACATCATGGTTCCGATTTTTTTATTTTCTGATGTTATGCAGCGCAGGGTGATTGATCAAAAATTCGCTGTTTTGAGCGTATTATTTTCACGAACCAGGCTGTGTTTTGCATGTAATGAAGTGCCCTGTTCAGCAAGTGCAATGCCGGCATGTGTGCGCCATGAAAAAGTGAAGTCTCATGTTAGAATGAATGTTGTGAAGGAGTTGCCTTGTGAAAGAATTTCGTTTTGAACCCCTGCAGAAAGATCGCATTGAAGTTCACCTGAAAGATGGGCAGGTTATTTCCGGCCCGCGCGGCAGCAGTGTTGCTGATTTTCTTCGTATTGTTAAAACGAATAATGAGCCGCCGTTTATGGGGGCGGTTGTCAATGGTGAACTTCGCGAACTGACTTTCTCTGTTGAATCTGAATCCTGGATAACGCCGATTACTTTGGCGGATGAAGATGGCGCCCGTATTTATCGGCGTTCTTTGTCGTTTATTCTGGAGGCTGCTTTTGAAGACCTGTTTCCTGGAAGGTATCTGGCGATAGATCATTCCGTTTCGTCCGGGGGGTTTTATTGCGAGGTAAAAAATGGCGAACAATTGTCCAAAGATCAGCTGGCTGCTCTTGAAGATAAAATGCGTCAGATCGTTCTGCAGGATATCCCTTTTGAGAAAAAGCAGGTTTCGTTGCAGGAAGCGGTTGATTATTTCTGTCAAAAAGGTCAGACTGATAAAACCCGTTTGTTAAAATATCGCAGCAAAGATTATTTAATTCTCTATTCTCTGCAAAATTATTATGATTATTGCCACGGTTATATGTTGCCTTCTACCGGATACCTGAAATGGTTTGATTTGATCAGCGTGCCGAGCGGTTTTATTCTGCACTTCACGAGACGTCTGAAACCTACGACTCTGTTGCCTTTAGGATATTCTGAACGTCTGTTATCTACCTTTCGGCAATATGGCAATTGGCTTACCCGACTGGGGATAGAAAATGTCGGTGCACTGAACGATTCGATTGCCAATGGAAAAATTCAGGAAGTGATTCTCGTCTCAGAAGCATTGCATGAACAAAAAATAACGGATATTGCGGATGAAATTCTGAACAGAAAACCAATGCCTCGTCTGGTATTGATCGCGGGCCCTTCTTCTTCAGGAAAAACCACTTTTTCAAAGCGTTTAAGCATTCAATTGCTGGCTCATGGCATCAGTCCGTTTCCTTTTGAAATGGATAATTATTTCCTTAACCGTGATGAAACGCCCAGAGATAAGAATGGAGCCTATGATTTTGAATCGATGCGGGCTTTGAACCTTCCGCTTATGGCTGATCATTTGAAACGGCTGATCGAGTATGAAGAAGTGCAGTTGCGCCGATACAATTTTCATACCGGTGTGAATGAAGAGGGTGATGTTGTCAGACTTCAACCTGATTCGATCATTATTGCCGAAGGAATACATGGATTGAACCCGCAGTTGTTACCGAGTTTTGATCAGGGTTTAACGTTTCGCATATATGCATCCTGTTTAACGCAGTTGAATCTTGACCGTTATAATCGAATCTCTACTACGGATACACGTTTGATGCGCCGCATGGTGCGCGATGAGGGCCAGCGAGGGTATTCGGCTATCCAGACGATTAACCGTTGGAGATCGGTGCGGCATGGTGAAACGCAGCATGTTTTTCCCTTTCAGGATCATGCCGATGCGATATTTAATTCAGCTCTGGTCTATGAGGTGTCAGCATTAAAAGCGCTGGCAGAACCGTTGTTGCGTCAGGTGCCTGCAGGATCAAAAGAAGCCATTGAAGCAAAAAGGCTTTTGGCTATTCTGGAGTGGTTCCAGCCTCTCGATCATAATCTCATTCCTGACAATTCAATTCTGAGAGAGTTTATTGGCAATTCTATTCTTCGCAATTTTTCCATCTGGCAGGTGTCGTGAGGGTGATAAAAAAGGGCTGGCCTTTTGGGTCAGCCCTTTTTTGTGAAGCCGGGGGTGTTATTTTAAATTTTCTTTTATCACTCTGCTCAGCCGTTGAATACCTTCGTTAATTCGATCCGGCGGCATCATGGAGAAATTCAGGCGCATGGTATTCTGTCCTCCGCCGTTGGGGAAGAAAGATTCTCCTGAAACATAGGCTACATTTTGTTTGATGGCTTCGGGGAAGAGTTTTGCAGAAGACAGGTGTTCAGGCAGTTTTACCCAAAGGAACAAACCACCCTGGGGATGTGTCCAACTGACGCCGTCCGGCATGTGTTCTTCGAGGGTATCCAGCATGACGTTACGGCGTTCCCGGTAGACGGCTACAATGTTCTTCACATGTTCGGCGATGAAACCATCTTTGGCAATTTCATAGGCAATCATTTGGGTGAACGATGATGTGTGCAGGTCAACCCCCTGTTTGATTTGAACCAGACGTGAGATAACCTCTGCCGGCCCCAGTACCCAGGCAAGCCGCATTCCAGGAGATAAAATTTTGGAGAAGGTACTCAGATAGATAATGTTTTCATTGTATGAGCTTACACCTTCACGCGGCCGGGCCGATAAATTGAAAACAGAGGGGATATCATCGCCTTCAAAGCGCAGTTGCCCGTATGGGTCATCTTCAATGACCGGCATACCGTAATCGTTTGTGATTGCATGAATTTGTTTTCGGCGTTCGATCGGGATGGATGTTCCGGTGGGGTTTTGGAAATTTGGAAGGATATAGATGAACTTTGCTCCATAGCGCATTGCTGTTTCCAAACCATCTGTCTGTAAACCATCCTGATCTGAGGGAAGGGAGATATACTCCGGGCCATAGGCATTAAAGGCCTGTAAAGCGCCAAGATAGGTGGGTGTTTCGCATAGCACTTTATCGCCTGCGTTAATAAAAAGCATTCCCAATAAATCAAGGGCCTGTTGAGAGCCTGAGGTAATCATTACATTGTCAATGCTGACGGTGAGCCCCTGGGAGGCATATTGATCGGCAATCCATTGCCGCAGGGGGCGGTAGCCTTCTGACTCGCCGTACTGCAGCGCTTTGTCGCTTTGTTCGGATAACACTTTGACGCAGGCCTGTTTTACCTGTTCTGCAGGAAACAATTCCGGGGCAGGCATACCCCCTGCAAACGAAATCATTTCAGGATTTGAGAGCAGCTTTAGCAGTTCTCGAATTGCGGAACTCTTCATTCCTTTTATTCTTGCGGCATAATGATATTGCCAGGGTGTTTGCATAGGGTCTCCTGAGATAAAAAATAATGGTTAAGATAAATTGAACCATGAATAGATATAATCGAGAACCTCCAGATATTCGGGTTCATTATGGGTTTCATGAAAGAGGTTTTCAAAGACATGCAATGTAACCTGGTTTGGGTTGGCAGAAGCAAATTCACAGATGGCCTGCGTGTTTACAAGATGGTCTTTGCTGCCGTAAGTAGCCAGAAGAGGTACTTTGCATTGCGAAGCTTCCTGGATCATGATTCTGCCTTTTGTCATCAGATCCCAGCCCAAAGCAGCGGATATATGATCATGTACCAGGGGGTCATCTTTATATGCCTGGATGACTTCAGGATCATGCGACAGATTATTCAGATCCAACCCATTACTCATCGTGAAGGAGGGCGCCAGAACTGAAAAGAAATGCGCCAGACCTCGTTTCAGGCCGGGCACGGGTGTTCCAGGCCCAAGACCTGGGCTGGTGGCTACCGCTGCCTGAATGCCAAAGCCATCATACAGGCAATACGAGATCACTTCAGCTCCTCCCAATGAATGCCCGTATAAGAAATGAGGAATCGCCGGATGACGTGCATGATTTTCTTCAACAAAGTGGTGAATGTCTTTCACTGCTGTTGCATAAGACGGAATATGACCGCGTTTTCCGCCGGTTTTTCCGTGCCCGCGCTGATCAAAAGCCAGAACGGAACAGCCATGACTGGTAAAGTATTCGGCAACTTTTTGATAGCGGTTTGCATGTTCACCCAAACCGTGAACCAGGGTGATGGCCTGCTGTGGTTCAGTATCCGGCAGCCATTCTATGCTGTAAAATAAAACCTGATCGCTGGAAAGCCATTCTGTTTCCACTTGTCTCATGGTGTTGTCCTTATTTTTGCGGATGGGTCTCTGGAACTTATAAAGCATGTATAGTTTATGACAAATTTTCTCTTTCGACAAGTTAAAAAGTGAAAAGTAAAATATGAATCTGTGGATTATGCAGCCTGTTTTCTGTGATTCAGACGAAAAGTCTTTAAAAAGAAGGTACAATCATATGACTGTATTCAGCAGTATTTTATTTAAATTTATTTAATATGGATGTTATGACCAATCAGGATAATCTGGCTCAATTGGAGGAGCAGGAAGTCATTCGCAGGGCAGTGGAGGGTGATACGGAGGCGTTTGGTGTTCTGTATCAGCGGTATATTAAGCCCATTTATAATTATGTCTATTACAGAACCGGGAATGTACATGACGCTGAAGATATTTCAGCGCGCGTATTTCATCGGGCTTACTCCAATATTTCACGTTTTCAATATACCGGGGTTCCTGTTTCAGCCTGGTTATACAGGATTGCCCATAATCTGGTAGCAAATTATCATCGTGACGGCGCCAGAAATAAAGAGATTTGCCTGGAAGATCAGATTGATATGCGTTCTTCGGGTTTTTCACCTGAAGAAAGTCTGGAAGTGTTTCAGGAAGATGAAACATTAATGGCTGCGATTCGTCGGCTGACGCCAGAGCGTCAGCAGGTATTGATCCTGAAATTTGTAGAAAACTTATCCAATAATGAAATTGCTGTGATTATGGGAAGGAGCGAGGGGGCGATTAAAAGTCTATATCATCGAACTTTAATTGCTTTGAAGGCTGGTTTGCTGGCCTGTAAAGATCGGCATGAAGATTGTGCAGATGAAAAACCAGGGGTATCAAAAAAGAGGTAATATGGATGATTGGATGAAATCAGAGGATGACAATCTTGAGCAGCAGTTAAAACAGGTGATGCTTCAGCAGGTACCCGATCCTGAGTTTGTTTATTCTTTAAAGAATCGTTTCACAGATAAAGATCGTACCCGCGTTGTGATCAGCGGAAGCAGAAAATCTTTCCTGCTCCCATTTTTTTTTCTGGGAATGACCGGTTTGCTGATTTTGATATTCAGGAAGCGGAAGTAAAAAGCAGTGAAAAAAGGTATAAAAATCTGCTGATTGATGGAATCAGCAGGCAGATATGGATGGGAAATAAAAAAGGGCTGTTCTGATTGACAGCCCTTTTTGTTTGTTTTGTGGGTTATGCCCAGCCCTGTTTATGGATGAAATCGGAAAGGTACGGAACGGGTAAATCTTCACCCTGGTATACTTTGAATCCGATCACAAGACCGTAAATGTATAGCAATGGACTGAGGCAGGCACCGATTAATATAAAACCGGTGATCACTGAAACGGCAAAGAAAATCAGACTTTGCACAGCGTGGAATTTTTGCAGCGGCCTGTTTTTACGATCTTCAGAGACCAATATGATGATGGGGACAATAAGCCAGAAAATGTATGATAATAACACCCACAAACGATCATCTTTATCTGCATCACTTTGGGGTACATAGTTTTGATATGACATTCTAATTCACCTCCTCGAA
>CAZEEL010000005.1:0-44374 GCA_964511135.1 uncultured Leptolinea sp.
ATCAAAGGTGCTAAAAAGGCTGTCTTCAGGACACTAAAATGAGCAAGTCAGGTGGGTCTTCCAAAACACAAACGGTATCATACTCCGTTTCAGATCAGCGGTCAAACATCCACCCCACAAAATTAATGGTATCCCGATCCATGCGTTTCCATAATTCACGTTAACCATATTTTACTGGTATGCTGAAAATACATTTCTCAGCATCCAACCAAACAGCGCCAGGATCGCATACCCAAACCCTCACATTGCGGTTTCAGAGCGGTCAGTGATTACAACTGCTACCGGCAACAGCGGGGGAAGACAAAAAAAACGGCATAGCCGCTCATCACGACTATGCCAAACTTTTCCGGGACAAACTCCCTTTGATAACCTGAAAAGACTTCTTCCTGCTTTTAATCGTCTGTCATCGGCAAATTGGAAACAGACACCTTAGGGGTTTCTTCAATCGGGCGGTCAAACCGCCCCGCAACAAAACCGGTTCCAGCCGGGATCAGCTTGCCAATGATTACATTCTCTTTCAATCCCAGCAATGGATCTTCTGTTGCAGCAATCGCTGCTCCGGCCAGGACTTTGATGGTATGCTGGAAAGACGCAGCCGACAGGAAAGAATCTGTGCTCAAAGAAGCCCGGGTAACCCCTAAAAGGACCTCAGAGAAACGGGCAGGCTGCTTTCCTTCAGACTGCAGCAGATCATTGACACGCCGTATTTCCAGACGGTCTACAACATCCAACGGCAGATAGGCTGAATCACCGGGTCGCAACACCTGAACTTTTCCAAGCATCTTACGGATAATGACCTCAAAGTGCTTATCGTGAATATTCTGACCCTGCGCCCGATAAACTTTCTGAATCTCAATCAACAAATACATCTGAGCAGCATCCCGCCCATTGATTTTCAGAATCGTATGCGGGTTCAAAGAACCTTCCGTCAGAGGCTGCCCGGCAGCCACACGCTCGCCATCTTTAATCGTAAGCCGTGAAGTAGTCGGAATTTCATATTCTTCTTCTTCACGCACTTCGTGAGAGACGATCACCTTGCGGCCTTCGATACGAACCCGACCACCATTTTGCGCAATAATCGTTGCATCATTCAGTGTTGCGACAGGATCACCGCTTTCAATGGTGACCTCATCCTCCAACACAATCGTCCATTCTTCAGGAACCTCGTATTCTTCACTGACCATTTCGCTGTGCGAAACCCGCACACTGCGTACATCACTGTTGGTATCATGAACAATAATTGCAGCCGTTCCTTCAATTTGAGAGATAACCGCCTCACCCTTAGGAATACGCCGGGCCTCAAAAAGCTCTTCCACACGGGGCAAACCGGTTGTAATATCACCGCCGGCAGCCACACCCCCTGTATGGAAAGTTCTCAAAGTTAACTGCGTTCCAGGCTCGCCAATAGACTGAGCCGCGATTGTTCCTACCGCTGCGCCCTGACTGACCGCATCTCCGCGGGCCAGATCCGTTCCATAACACGCCGCGCAAATTCCATGAATTAACTCACAGGTTAACGCAGAACGGACTTTCACTTCTTCAACGCCAGCCGCCGAAATCTTACGAGCCAAATCATGATCAATCACATCATTGGGCATACCCAAAACTTCACCGGTTTTAGGATCAATGACTTTGTCTGCCAACAGCCGGCTGTATAAACGGGTTGCAAAAGACTGACCGGCAACATCATCTTTTCTTCTTAAGAAAATACCGTCTTTTGTACCGCAATCTTCTTCATTAATAATGATATCCTGAGCAACATCAACCAGACGACGGGTCAGATAACCGGCATCAGCAGTACGCAGCGCGGTATCCGCCAACCCTTTACGAGCGCCATGCGTAGAGATAAAGTATTCCAGTGCCGTCAAACCCTCTCGGAAGTTTGATTGAATGGGAAGCCGGATAATACGACCCGCAGGATCTGCCATCAAACCGCGCATACCGGATAACTGAGAAATAGGTCCAAAACCACCCTTCGTAGCCCCTGAATTTGCCATCGTGGCCAAATTCCCATGCGGGTCCATATTCTGACGAACAACATCAGCCACTTTCTTGGTTGTAACCTGCCAGACATCAATAATTCGTTCATTTCGTTCCTGCTCAGTCAACAAACCACGCCGCCAGTTGCGGTTTAGAACTTCTACTTCCTGCTGAGAACTGGCCAGAATTTCCGCCTTTTGGGGTGGAATGGTAATATCAGCGACAGCAATTGTAGAACCGGAACGCATGGCAAATTCGAAACCAATGTCTTTAATTCTATCTGCCACAATCGTAGTTGTCTCAGGCCCGCAAATTTCATAAACCTCAGTGATCAGATCTTTTACACTGCCTTTATCAAGAACAGTATTAATAAACTGCATCTCAGGAGGAAGAATACGATTGAACAGCGCACGGCCAACCGTGGTCGGAATTCGTCGCCGTTCTGGATTCTTCAACCGCTCATTTTGTTCGTTATACCAGGTATCCTGGACCATTGTAATATGAGTATGCACCCCAACCTGGCCCAAAGAGTAGGCCAATTCAACTTCATCGATATCGACAAAGTAGCGCCCATCACCATGTTGCGGGCGGTTTTCTTCAACCGTAAGATAATAAACCCCCAGTACCATATCTTTTGAAGGGCTGACAATCGGTTCACCGTCTGCAGGTTTCAGCAGGTTGCGAGACGCCAGCATCAGATTACGGACTTCCCAAACAGCCTTGTCTGACAAAGGCACATGCACAGCCATCTGATCACCGTCAAAATCTGCATTAAAGGCAGTGGTAACCAAAGGATGCAATTGGATAGCGCTGCCCTCAATTAAAACCGGTTCAAAAGCCTGAATTCCTAACCGGTGCAGAGTAGGCGCACGGTTCAGGAGAACCGGCCGCTGCTTAATCACATCTTCCAGCACTTCCCAGACTTCAGGGCGATTGCGCTCAATAAATCGACGTGCGCCTTTGACATTCGTTGACAGATTTCGATGCACCAGTTCTGCAATAACGAAAGGCCGAAAGAGCTCCAAAGCCATCGTTTTTGGCAAACCGCATTGATAAAGTTTGAGAGACGGCCCCACCACAATGACAGAACGGCCTGAGTAATCGACACGTTTTCCAAGCAGATTGCGGCGGAAACGGCCTTTCTTTCCTTTGAGCATATCACTGAGCGACTTCAGCTCACGGCGCCCACGGCGTGAAAGAGCTTTGCCGCGTTGAGAATTGTCGATCAATGAATCAACGGCTTCCTGGAGCATACGCTTCTCATTTCTGACAATCACATCCGGCGCACCCAGTTCCAAAAGCCGTTTAAGACGGTTATTACGATTGATCACTCTTCGGTAGAGATCGTTGAGATCAGATGTTGCAAAACGTCCGCCATCCAACTGCACCATAGGCCGTAAATCAGGCGGAATAACCGGCAGGACGGTCAAAATCATCCATTCAGGGCGATTACCTGATCGTCGGAACGCTTCGACAACCTTTAACCGAGTCGTAGCCTTTTTTCGTTTTTGCTTGGACTTGGTGGTCCGAAGTTCAGTCCATAACTCTTCAGACAGTTTATCCATATCCAGGCGCTTTAAAATATCATAGAACGCTTCAGCGCCCATATCAGCACGGAATACCTGACCCCACTTGGTTTTCAGTTCCCGATACTTGCTTTCACTCAAAAACGTGAAAGGCTGAAGCTCCATCAACTCATCGCGTTCATGAGAAGACTTATCCTGATTAGAAGTATTCTCAGATTCCAGTTCACTGCGCAAAGACTCCATTTTCAGATCGGCTTCAGCTCTCAGTTCCTGTTTCCGAGTCTCAAGCGAATCTAATTCACGCTGCAAACGCCCGCGAATATCATTTTCAATATCTTCAAGGTTTTGCTTGACAATCTTTTGTACTTTCGTAATGTGAGAAGCGGTAATAACTTCTTCTTTCGCTGCGATTTCATCACCGGACTGGCCAAAAATAATGGCTTTCTTAGCCGCTTTGCCAATCAAATCCTGCAGTTCTTTCTCTAAAGACTGCCCTTCCTGGATAATCGGTTCAATTTTTGATGCGATTTCTTCATCCGCATGATTCTGCAAATCCTGGCGCTGTTGCTGCAATTCTGCGATTCTTTTGTCGCGATTTTGTTTAATTTCCAAAATTCTGGCATTAATCGAAGTGGCTTTCTCTCGTTCAGAAACATTAATCTCATCTTCCAGCCGACGTAATGCTTTCTGTCTTGAATCTTCATCTACAAAAGTCACAATATATTGAGCAAAATACAGCACCCGGTCTAAATTCCGGCGTGAAATATCTAAAAGCAGGCCCAGATAAGACGGAATGCGGCGGGTATACCAGATATGAGCTACCGGTGTAGCCAGATCAATATGTCCCATCCTCTCCCGGCGAACCGCCGAACGGGTTACTTCAACACCGCATTTATCACAAACAATACCTTTATAACGGGGATTTTTATACTTACCACAATAACACTGCCAATCCCGGGTTGGGCCAAAAATCGCTTCGCAGAATAAACCATCTTTCTCAGGCCGCAAACGCCGATAATTGATGGTCTCGGGTTTCAGCACTTCTCCATAAGACCAACTATGGATCGTATCGGGAGAAGCCAAACTAATGCGAAGAGCAACTAAATCTTTTGTTTCCAATGGGACCTCCTCATTTGGATGCCAGTAACTTGAATATAAACAAGCGCCATCCAACTTTAGGCGCTTTTACAGAGCAGTTTTTTAGAATAGGCGTAACATGCAAACTTGAATTATAACATACTATTAAAATAATTCAATTGTAAAAACTGAAGTTCAGACAAAAGTTCAAACAGGGTGGTGCATCAGACCAATGGTATAAACCAGAAGCAACAAAGCCAGCATCTTTTCCATCTGTTTTACCAAAAGTTAATCCAAAAAATTGCCGTCAATTAAAATTACACCATTAATTTAAAACCCGACTATTTCACGGCGCTTTGCTGAATCGGAATTTCAACCGTAAAAATACTTCCTTTGCCTAAAGTACTGCTGACATGGATTTGTCCGCCATGTTTCTCAATAATCGATTTCACAATCGTCAATCCCAGCCCGGCACCGTCCGGCAAAATGGATTCTGTTCGACCGCTGCAATAGAATTTTTCAAAGATATGCGGCAGGTCTATGGGAGAAATACCTATACCGTTATCTTCAAAATCGACACGAACGGTTCCGGAATGGCTGACAAAACGAATCGTTACGAAACCAGAGGAAGGAGTAAATTGGATCCCATTTTCCAACAGATTATATACAGCCAGATAGATCAGAGACCGGTCTGCCTCAATCATTGTTTGCTGATCCGCAGGGTACTGGCAATCAATTTCAACATTTCTTTGAGCAGCCTGCGCTTTCAGAGAATCAATCGCCCATTGAATAATTTCTTCAAAAATAACGTTTTCAATTTTCAGTGCAGATCCGGTTTCAAGTCTGCTAAGATCAAGCAGATTTTTTACCAGTTTTTGAATATATTTAATACTCGCGGTTATTTTTGATATAAAACCAGCCTGTTGTTCATTCACAGGGCCAACCATATCAAGCATCATGACATAACCGCCCATCATGGTTAAAGGCCCCCGCAAGTCATGACTGACATACTCAACAAACTCTGACTTTAATCTATCCAATTCCCTGAAATGAGAAATATCCTTTAACAGGGTAACTTTTCCAACAACTTTATTGTCAGAAAATATTGGAGCTACAGTAGCGTAATATACACTATTCCCCTGAAAAGTTAACTCCAGCATCGGAACCCCTTCATTCACTCCGGTTCCATCAACCTGCTGTATCAGGTTAACCAGATCCTGATTGGCAATAGATTCCTGAATCGACGAACCTGGCATCGCAGCCTGTAATAACCCATCCAACTGTAAAGCTGCCGGATTAAACAGGAATAATCTGGACTGCTCATCAGTAACAATCATCGGGTCAGGGATAGAAGCCAAAACAGCCATTAACCGCTGCCTGCCAAGTTCAGCGTTTGAATAGAAGCGGGAATTTGAAGCCGCAATAACAGCCTGATCTGCCAATGCATTCAGAAAATGAATTTCTGAATCACTGAACATCTTTGGTTCAGAACAACCCAACCACATGACTCCATAGTAACGATCATCACGGCAAAGAGCAAAAGCATAAAGAGCACCGGGCCTGGGGTTCAGGTCAAATTGCACTCCCCGCCAACGCTGAGTATTGGAAACCGACACCATATCACGATCACGCATTAAATCGAATAATTGTTCATCCAAATATGCATATTGTTCATGATTTTCTCCACACCCAAAAGCGATTGTTGGTTTATCGTCACTTTCCAAACCTCCGCTGGTTTCCAACATGATTCTCGCAATGACATCCTCTTCAAACAGCGCAGCTTTAAGGATGGGCAGAATTGAATCCTGAGTTTCCAGACTTCCAGCCACCCCCCGGCTGATACCCAAAAGCTGATTAAGTTCATGCAAACGGGTTTTTAAACTCAAACGCATTCTGTCAAAAGTCTTTCCCAGCCTTCCAACTTCATCTTCGCCCAAAATACTGACAGCATGATCCAGATCACCATCAGCGATACGCTGCGCTCCCGCTTCCAAACTATGAATACCGGCAAGCACACTGCCCATAGTTTTCTGTAAAACAACCAACATCAATACGAAACCGGCCATTAAAAGCACAAACAAAGGCAGCACCATGGTCACAGCAACCTGCTGGCTTTGTTCAGCAGGCACAGCAAATAAAACTGACCATGTAGAATTGGGAACATCCTGGTGAAAGGCCAACATATGTTTTCCAGTCGATGAGACATCATTGTAAAGAACATCATTTTTCTCAATCCGCCCATAATAGGGCTGGAAAACCATAGCAGGGTTGGTATGATAAAGAATAGTATTATTCTCATCCAAAATCATTCCCTCACCGCCCAACTTCACTGCATGTTGCATGGACTGCACCACAGAGAAAGTAAACGGGTTTGAGCCTAAATCAGTTCTTCCCAGGAGTATGCCCTGAACATTCCCCTGAGAATCGCAGATGGCTGACATAAACGAAACGTCAGCAGAAAGCCCGCTCATTCGAGCCGGTACAGTAAAAACCTGAAACGGCTTTCCCTGTTGAACCATACCCAGCCCTGCAATTTCCTGGCCTGAAAGACCAGCCTGATGAATATCATCTGAAGGAAAACCCGCTATCAGTTGTCCTTCAACATTAAAAACATACCATTCTGAGAAGAAGTTCACCGATTGCATTCGCTCAGATAAACTTTTTGATATTTCATCCGGAGAAAGTGTCATTAATTCAGGAGCAGCATAAGCAGCCATTAAATTCTGACCGGTTTCAAAGAAAACCGGCAGACTGCCCGTTACCGCAGCAGATACAGTCGACAATTGACTTTCCTGCATTCTGTGTGAAGTTCGAACAGCGATCCGCCAGTCAAACCAGATAAGAACAAAGATAAGCACAAGAATATAAGGAACCGTGCCGGAAAAAATCCGTAATTGAAGATGAGTTTCTGCCGGAGATGGTTGCTGCTCGCTCTTCTGTACAAACCAATACTGCCGGAATTTTATAAAGAAAACCTCAGCAAACAAACCGCCAATCAGAAATTCAATTGAATGTGTGATCATCACCGGCCAGGTCCGAGTTAAAGCATAATCCACCCGGCCTGCAAAGCGACCATTTACAGCCAAAAACGCACACAACATGATTAAAGGTACCTGAATGATATTCAGAAAAACCGCAGCGCCAAGCGGATGTCGGATAAATTGAAAAAATCGAGTCCGATAATTCTGACGAACACAATACCCCATCAGCAGGGCAATCATGCCATATTCAACCAGAGTAAATAAATTATGCGTCTCAAATATGCCGGTCAGCAACCCGCTGATGACAGCCAGAAGCGCGGCATACTCCGGCCCCAGCACCCCTGCAGCCAAAACCCAGGGAATCGCCATAAAAACCATCAAAATCGGTTCCCGTCCGCTGCCGCCTAAAGTAGGGTGATTGCCCGACAAACCTGGAGCAAAACGAAACCCAAAAAACAAAGTCGTTACAATAACAGCAGCAACAAATGCCAGGAAAATCAGCCATGTCTTTAAGTCTTTCGAAGGAAAAGAGGGCTGCCGCCAACGCCAAGCCAAAAAAACAAAAGCAGCAACACTGATACCCCACCCGATCCAACCCAAAATGGTCGAAGGCATTGAGATGTATGGAAAAGGGTTAAGAATGCTTAAATCAAAATCCATAAGTTGCCTGACTAATTATAGCATCCGCCATACATTCAGAGAATAGGTTTTAGAAAAAAGATATGATTCAGTAAGATTAAATCGTCTGATAACCCATCAATTTAAATTGGCAGATGTTGCACCCCAGGTTTCAATCAAATGTTTTACCTCTGCCAACACCTGTTGAATATCCTTACCATCCGTCTGAATAATATGCGCATCCGCTGCCGGTTTTAGCGGCGCAATGGAGCGTGTGCTGTCAATAACATCCCGATTTTTGATACTGGTAAGAATAGAATCATAATCCACAGGTTGGCCGCGCAGCAAATCCTCTTTCATACGGCGGCGAGCCCGTTCTTCAGCCGATGCTTCCAAATAAATCTTCAAATCAGCATCAGGTAAAACCACAGTTCCAATATCTCTGCCCACCATAACGACTCGCCCTGGAACAGCAATCTGACGCTGCTGGTCTGTCAATGCATTTCGTACTCCGGAATACGTTGAAACAACAGAGACATGTGCATTTACTTCGGAAGAACGAATTTCCCAGGTAACATCCTGACCATCCAGAAAAACATCATTTTTTCGGCCATCCAGCCGGGTAGGCTGCTCAATAGTGATATTGATATTTTCAGCACAATCAGTAACAGCCTGCTCATTCTTTGGGTCAATTCCTTTTTGAAGGACATCCAGCGTAACAATTCGATACATGATGCCAGTGTCAAAAAAAAGATAACCCAAATCCAGCGCCACCATTTCAGCAATGGTTGATTTTCCGGATGCCGCCGGCCCGTCAAAAGCAATCGTATTTGGTACAGGTTGATTTTTCATGTTATGGATTTACTTTCGTTTCAGAAATATTTTTATTGAGATATTGGGTCGGAACCCATAAATAAAGATTCCGGGTCTCACCAGCTCCCTGCCGAAACACAGCCCAGTTTATCCAATCCTGCAACTGATACGTATGCCACGGTATATATTTTGTCCACAGGAATCTTTCTCCGGTATATGATTGTGTCTGTAACGGCAAAACATCCTGGTCATTGATGATGACAGGCATCGCATCAGAAGTACTCATAGAATGCCTGCCTGAAACCGGAAAACGGTTTAACGCCCACAACAGCGAAGGACTTTCTGCTTCGATGGTAACAGGCGTTTCAGTTTTAATCCCATTATGAAAAATACTTACCTGCTCCACAGCAGCAGTCAACCAGGAAGCCTGTAACACGGGCGGACTGCTTCGCAACATTTCATTCGCTGAATCTTTATGTAAAAGTGTCGCCCGCCATCCCATTCCAATCATATACAGCCCCCCAATCATGACCAGCCCCAAAACAGCGCCGCCTGCTCCGGTTTCAGGCGACCATGCCCATGAGATCAACAGCACAATCAAAAGAAGAAGGACAATCCCGCCAATCATGCTAAACAAACGAATGTTTAATAATCCGCCGGAATTCCCCATCGTCAGAGCCATCAGTTCACTGTACACAGAAAACACCAGGAGAACAAAGCCAAGTATTCCCAACAGTAACGCCGGAAGCCCCTCTGATATTACATAATTCATCCATAATTTCAACCCCTGAGCAACAAAAAGGATAAGCGGAAAAACGGCCCAAACCAAATCCAGCATAGTCCGCTTAGGATATGCCATCACCAGACCCAGCATAACCAAAAAAGAAATAAAGTACAGTCTTCCGATTTGATTCTTGCGAAGAATACTTACCGCCCCATAAAACACACCAAAAAGCACCAGAAACAGTTCATACACCAAAATTGCAATCAGGTACTTTCCCCAAAAATCAGTATAAGGCTGAATCCAACCTTGTATAAAATCAACCCATCCTGCCAAAGCAGAGCCCAGATTATGCCAGACCAGGAAGAAACCGCTTCCCGCCGCAACCAGAGTAATCAAAAAAGCCTGCCAGCCGCCTTTTTCCCGAAAAAACAGATAGTTCGTTTTCAAGCGGTGATTCCATTGCAACCCGGCTTGCGGGAAGAATATCCAAATTAAAGCAAAGCAAATAAAAGCCAGCAATAATCCCTGCGGAAAATGGCAGCCTGAAATCAGTCCAAGCCCCAATAAAACCCCAGCCCAGACAGGTGACTTACCATCAAAGGCAGCCCATGCCCACAACAGCAATGCGAGACTGAGAATCGGAGAATCTACCTGACGAGAGGCGGCAATCATGGTTGGGCTGAGGGCAGTCAGACATGCCGCCAAAACAGCAACAACATCTCCAAAATGGTGTCGCTGTAAATACAGCCATCCAATCAAACTCATTCCAGCCAAAGCCGGCACAAGCCGCGCCAGAAAAGAAGAAGGCCCAAAAAAGAAAAACAGTCCTGCCGTCAGCATTTCGTAAACAGGGTTCACGCCGGATTCTAAACCAGCCCCATTTGAAAGCTGCAAAGCGGATAAAGCCAAAACCGCTTCACCATCATTCAAAGGCACTTTTCCCAATTCAAACAACCGAAAAAAGGCTGCAACAACCATGCACACCAGCCAACATAAAACGGTAAACTGCAATTGTCGTTCCTGTTTCATTCTCATAATGTCTTATGGTACCTCATAAATAGCCACAGCGTTGTTTTGAAATACGAGTGGCAGATGCTTTTCAAAAACAGATTCCGTTATCTGATAGGCAGACCGTTCCAAATCGCTCACAACCACATAGCGTACTGAATATAGTTCCAATAAGTGTTCTACTTCAATCCAATTCTGAGACTGATAAATACGCTGAACATCGCCAGGACGATTGCCAAATTGAGCATATTCCGGACCTCTCCATTGAGATTCATGCCCCGGCCAGCCAATAACATTTGGATGGCCGCTATACGTGGCAAATCGGGCATATTCCGAATAACTGTTCCCCACTGCCTCGACTACAGTTCCCGCAGGTGCATTTTCCAGCCATTGAATGGCCTGCCACACATCAGGCTGATATTTCTGGCGGTGAATATTTCCATCCAGATTGAGATTTTTCAGGGCGGAAACCGAAACACGACCCGCCAATGCCCAGCCAGGGTATACCAGGCCAGCCGCTATCCCTAAAAGCATCAAGCCCTGAGTAAGCACCTTTTTCCAGCCTTTCACACATGCAGCCAGCGCAACGATGCCATATGCAGCCGCCAAAGCCCATAAAATCCATGTCTGATAGTAGAACTTAAAAACAGTATTCATACGCACACCAAACTGGTCACGTAAATAGAAAAACTCCAACCCAAGCGTTAAAACTGCACCAATAAGGATTAAAAAGAGAACAAACCGTGATGTTTCTGCATCAGTCTTCGA
The DNA here is from genome assembly GCA_964511135.1 of uncultured Leptolinea sp. Taxonomy (GTDB): domain Bacteria; phylum Chloroflexota; class Anaerolineae; order Anaerolineales; family Anaerolineaceae; genus UBA4782. The sequence goes on from CAZEEL010000005.1 coordinate 11,496, forward strand.
ATTCTGAGCAGCCTCCTGATCCGCCTTACGATACTGAATCAGACCAGCCCACACCAGAGTAATAATTAACCCCAATGTAATCCAGGTTCCGGGAGCATTGATTCGACGGATAAGACTGATTGACCATAAACGATTAATATCGGCGGTCCCCTGAACTGCAGCAAACAAGTCCCCTCCCTGAATCATTTTTTGAGCGAGTGCCTGCAAAACCGGGCTGGAAGTTACAGCGATTATTTGATTCCCCCATGTTTTTAATTGAAGGATTAAACCGCCCAACATAAAAGAGAGCGTCAGCAAACTGGTTAAAAACAGAACAGCAACTTTTAGCCCTGCAGCAACGCGCGCGGTTGCTCCTGACGACTGCCGCACATACCAAAAGAGAAAAATAAGCAACGGAACCAAAAAAGGAGCAAACATCACCCAAAAGTGTATCCCCCGGGTGGAATAAACCATACCGGGGAGAATCCCCCCCGCCTGAGAAGAAAAACCCCAATAAAACGGAAAATAAAACAGAACAGACAGAAGCGCATAAACGATGGATAATCCCACAAAATCAGCAATTAACTCATTCCGCCAGCCATTCTGTTTATAATCAGCATAAATCCAAACCATTACCAGAAGAACCACATAAACCGGAAGATCCCATGTATTGAGAAATGCAAGCCCGCCCAAAGTAATCACAGGGATCCAAAAATAACCTTTTCGAAAACGCGCAACCAAACGGGTATCCAGAAAACGAACAGACCCTTCAGAAGGTCTCTGAAACAGCCAGTCCCGAAAAGTTGGCTTTTCAAAACCCGTCCATCCATTGTTTAGCTGCATCCATAAATTAAAAGCAACAGCAATCATCAGCAAAGCAAAAGGAATCGCTAATACATGCGGATGCAGATCAGCCAGAAAAAATGAAAAGAATGGGAATTCGTCAATGACTTCTTTGAGTTCACCCAAAGCATTTCTATCCTGCAAAACCCGCGATGCACGCCACCACCAAATTCCGGCAATCCTTTCAGGCGCCCATTGAAAAGGAGGAGCAGGCGGCTGATTAATCTCCTGAATACCCAGCCAAAGCCAAAACTGAGATGTCCAGGAACCATCCGCTGACGGCGTCCAGAAAATCCCTTTGCTGTGAAGACTTTCCAACAGCCCTTCAATGTTGCTGACCATTAAAATAAAAAACGGCGCCAATAAAGAAACGAGATAAGGTTTTTTTTGCTCAAGCCCGGGTTCATTTTCTTTTCGAAACCGGGTCAAAAGATTAAAAAGTATGCCATACGCTCCAATCGCCGTCAGGCCAAACCAGAGCGCAACAGCCAGATTAAAACCAATTCCGGCAGACACGCCGCTGACTTTAATCAGCATTGAAACCATCACATACCCAAAATAATAATAAGAAATAGAATACCCTGACAACCACGGGTCTGCCGGCGGAAATGTTGGTGAATGCAGAATGGAATTAATAAAAGCCATTTCCATAGGCTTTTCAGTTCCATCCAATGCCGGATAGAAAGCCCTGAATAATGCCCAAAATCCAAAAGAAAGAATAAAAACAAGCTCACTGATCAATATCATACGGCGATGATCAATCAGCCAGGTTTTATACTCCAACCAGCCCTTTCTGCAGATACGGATATAACTGATGGCAATTAACAAGAAAAGTGCGGCCAGCATCGAGGCCAAAGAATTATTGACCAATTGCAGCGATGCTGACATCCAAAACACAAACCCCCACAGAAGCAGACCCAGGATTTTGCTGAAATTAAAACCCCGATCCGGCAAAAACCTGAAAAACTGATATGTCAGAGGCTGTACCCCCCAACCAACAACAGCTGCTAAAACAGTCCAACCAATCCATGCCATCATGGTATCACCTGATAAATGTCGGTTTCTCCGTCATGATACACCAATTGCCAGAGATCATGATTCCAGGCATCGAATTTTTCAATCCCTGAATGGGTATATACCCGGCGTTCCAACCTGCCAACAATAATATATTCAACCTGATACTTTTCGAGAAATTTTACTGTCTGATTTCGATCAGCAGTCTGATAAAAATTACCCACCTCTGCAATCCGATCTGCAATCAGATTGCCCGGCAGCACAGCCCGTTGCTGACGCTGATGCCAATCCCAGCCAATCACCTGTGGAAGACCCGTATAGATACTATATCGGGCACACCATTTATATAAACCATTGCAATTACTGCATTCAACAATCACCGGTGAACCTGAAACATGATCCTGCATCCACTGAATAGCCCGGTAATCTTCTGCAAGTTCTATATCCTGCCCATCATAATTATAGTGGGCTGAATTCATATAAGTCATACCATCCAATGTCAGAGGAGTTTTATCACTCATACGATCATGTATTTTATCAGTGCCCGCCATAAAACTGAACAGCAACGTACCCGCCAACAAAAATCCCAGCCCCAACTGAAAAACTGTCTGCCCGGTGCGATTCCATTCCTGTAGAACTGAAGGGATCAGCCAGGCAAACGCTGCAGCAGAAGCAATAGAAAACAATGTCCAGGACTGATAATAGAATTTAAATACAGTATTCATTCGACCAATATCACCCTTTAAAACCACCAGTTCAACAAACAATGTCAACATCAAAGCGGTTCCAAACATAAACAAAACCATTCTTTTTTCTGATGTCTGATCAGGTCGAAAAATAAGTAAACCTGCCCAAATGGCCAACAATAACACCAAACCACCAATCGTGATTTTAAGCAGGATAAAACATATCATAGCTGCCACAATCAACCCAAGCGCCAGCCAAATCCAAACTTTATATCGCTTCAACTTTAATAAAGCAACTGCGGGGGTAGCAGCCATCCAATTTCGTGTTTCAGAAGCCAGCCAGGCAATCAGAACAAACAGAAAAAAGCCCCAGTGGGTCAGATAAGACCAGAAGTCAGACCGCTCCAGTTTCCATAATTCAAGACTGGTATAAGCAGCGCCATAAGACTGCGTATATGGCAAAAAAAGCAACTGACTTCCCAAAGCAACAACTACAACCCCGATTATTGCAAAAAGAACCCGCATCTGAAAAGGATTCCGAATCTCCCCTGCGCCTGATAGATCCAATGGCTTTCGCAGAAAGCTATAAACCAAAGCCACCAGAGCAAAGATTAAATAAGCAGGATAATCCCAGGTATTGGTGGGTTTCAAAGCCCCAACAGTCAACGCAGCCAGAAACCAACTCACACCGATCTGCCAATATTTTATCCTGCTTAAACCCGTACCTGAATGATTGCCTTTAATCCAGGAAACACAAAGCCCCAAAATCATCACGGTAAGCGGCAGCGCCAGCATATGCGCATGTAAATCTGCATAGAAAAAGGTAAACAGGGGAAATTCAGTGATAACATTTTGCGTCTGGTAAACCCGGCTTGGAATCCAATACCAGTTTCCCCGGCCATAAGGTAATGGGGTACCGGAAAATAATGAGCCAAGCCCCTGGATAGTCCATCGGATGGAATCAAAGAAACCAGCCTCATTCAGATCAGCGCCTGGCGCCAAACGCATAATCCCATGCCAGATCATCCGTATGGTTCCAAGATTACCCATCAACATCATAAAGACGGCAGCCCCTGCCCCCCCCAGCCAGGGTGACGACAGAATGGGATGTTTTTGATTCTCAGTTTCTTTTAATGGCTTATGTTGCGAACAGACGAGATGATAAGCTACGCCAAAAGCCGCAGTGCCAGCCATAGCAAATAAAGTCGGAAGGATCAGGTTATACGCAAAAGATGGGATGATTCCCAATAATTTTACCCAGGTTCCGACCATCACAAAACCAAAGTAATAATAGTTTAAATACCCACCCGCAAACCACGGGTCATAAGCCGGAAACAGGCTGCTTTTTATCACCGCATTAAAATAAGCAAAATCCATCGGTTTCTCACCACCCAACCAGGGATGCCACAAATCCGGGTTCCCCAAACGAACTCCCAGGATGATGAGAAACAACACCAAAAACACCAGATCACTGATCCAGAACAGGCGCTTATTGCTTAAAACATCTATACGAATTTCACGATAGTTCTTTCTCAAAATCAACAAACTGATGATCCCAATTCCAGACAGCACCAACAGAATCAATAAGCGATTAAAAGTAAAATGCACAGAACCGCCCAGCCAACAAAAATAAGCGACCAGCAACAACCCGGTCAGTCTGGCAAAAGAATAGCCCTTATCCTGCAATCCGCTGAAACCTGACCAGGTAATCGGAAAAACCAGCCAGCCTAACAACCACAAACTGAAATACCAGCAACAAACTCCGACAGCCTGATTTCTGTTAAGTAGATCTGAACGATTAAAAAGATCTTTCCAGGTACCGCCAGTGCGTTGTTTTGCCCAATCCATCACCGAAAACATTAAGGTCTTATTCGACTCAGAAGCTTGTTTGGGCGTTAAATGTTGAACCTGATTTAAATCAACACTTCTTAATAATGCCCGTGTTTTCAACGGATCATAATCAGCGGTTTTTTTAAAAATCAGAACCTTGGGAGCATCATAGACTGTAAAAGCTTCCTCAGCAAACTGACTGTTAAATTCCAGGCCTCCCAACGTTGGGTTTGACTGAAAGGTTTTAATAAGATCGTACCCAAGCCCTCCCTTAAAAGTACCCGGGGCAGCCGTGTTATAGCACCAGACAATGTCTTTATCCGCCGGGCATCCCAGCAGGTTCCTATAGAAAACGGTCGTCATTGGGTACCGCTCAGGCACTCTTACGGTTGTAGCATATTGCCGATTCGAAGTGATCACAATGTAATCCGCATCATCAAGAATCGTCTCCATGCGCTGCTGCTTTTCCTGATTGTCATCCCAATACATTTCAAAATTCATAGTACGGGGGTACAGCCCCAGGGTCAAATCATAGGCAATATAACCATCAATATTCTGCGGTATGGCATCATCCCAGGAAGTCTCTTCGGATAATAAGGGATGATAAAAGGAAATCGCGCCATCTCCTTCACTCAAGGACAGCACTAAAGAATAATGGGTATCCTTCTCTACCTGCAAAGCCGGTTGTAATTTCAGATGATATTCTTTCCCCTGACCGCCTTCGCCTGGAGCAAAAACAGATGTGATAGATCCCTGACTGAGTTCTTCTTTTCCATCGGAAGAAACCATGCGGGCAACCAGTTTTTTCGTTTGATCATTGCCTGACCAATCCAAAGCTTTATAAAATACAATCTCATCCACGAGCCCTGAAGTCTTAAAGCTTACCGTCAGTAACACATCCTGACCCAAACCAACCATTTCACGCAGAGATGGCAAAGCCATCAGGGATCGGCCCTGGTCATTTTCCACCATCAGATGGGGAATTCCGCTCACTGAAAAAAGAGTCTTATCTGATTCAGGCTGTAAAATGATGTAATACTGCCGGTTTTTCTCCAGTTGAATAACCTGGTTAAAAACAAATTGCGCTTCGATCAATTCTGTGCTGAATTCAGACTGAACAACAACCTCACCCAACACCTGCTTCCCCTGCGGATCAGAACTGACAATAACCCTGAGTCCTTCGCCGGTTTTATCAACAGAAGGTTCCAGTAAAGCCCTCTTCATTTTTTTAAATTGAAATCCCAACAAGTCACAGTCATTCTCTGCCCTGAATGCAATCGACAAAGGCTGATTGTAAACAATGCCGGTCTCATTGCGGACATTGAAAGGATAATTAATGACTTCCGCATCAGTTTTTACAGGAAAATTGATTGCGCCTGGAATATTACGATAAACCCATCGGCTGGCTGCCACGCGGGTCATGGGGTTGGCATAAATTCGCGTAAAAGCAAACGCCCATAGAAAAGTGCCGGTCACAATAAGAAAACCCGGCAAAACAGCCATAACTTTTCGAAAAGTCTGCCAGGGTACATTCAATGAAAATAAAGATTCTCCCACCCGGAAAATAAACCATGCTGCAATCATTGCAAACATCGGATAAAGCGGAATAAAATATCGCATACTGGGATTAAAACTGCTGTTCTGCCACAAAAAATAAATAACCGTCCATCCCCAAAGAAGGAGATGCTGTTTCCATTCACCCCGCAGCATCTTCCAGCCCATCATCACCAAACCAGCCCAGGCAGTCAGCCCAAAAGGCAACCCCATCCCCCAAACAACCATATTTTTCCATGCAAAAGTCACAGGTCTGCGCGCCCATTGAAGAGATGGAGGATAATCCACATCTCCGCCGGATAAACTGATAAGCTCTTTTAAATTTGCAATCCACTTTTCATTTGGCAGGATATTAAAGAAACCCGGGCCGCTGAAGGCATATGGCTGAAAGACACGAAATGTGAGAAAAGCGGCCAGCCCCGTTACTGCAAAATTTCTCAACAGTTGGATCAATACGATATTTTTTCTCTCTTCTGAAACCTGAACAAAATATACAAAAGAGGCAAGCACCAGTAAAACGAGAAGAGACGCGGCATTAATCTTTGAAGCCATCGCCATGCCGTAAGCCACCCCAAAGAGGATAAACCCTATAAAACCCGGGTCCTTGCTGCTGAATGCTTTTTCCCAGCTTACAACAGAATGGACAGAATCTTCCTCATCCGCAGAATCCGGCTCCTGACAATCCGGCAAATCATCGGCTTCAGAAGCCCGTTCGGTCATAATCAAAACCGCTGTGCCAAAAGCCAGGGTACAGAAAAAAGAAAGATAAGAATCAACCGTAAAATAATGAGAAAGCTGAATGGGCAAAACGGCAAATGCCATCAACGCCGAAGCGGTCAGACTTAACCAGGGCTTCCGGTATAAACGCAATGAGATAAAGAAAACCAACAGAATGTTTAACAAGTCAATGAAAGCGGAAAACGCCCGACCCAACAGGTAGACTTTTGCATATCCCTCCATTTGAAAAGCCTGTGCCAGATAACGCACAAGGAATATCGGAAGTGTGCCATATACAAAAGACGGAAAACCAACATTATGCGGGTTAAGGGTCGAAGTTTGTGTATTAAAATATTCAGAGAATGACTTTACCGGAGCAATTGAGCTTTCTACCATGGTCAGAAAACGCTCATCCGGGTGCAGATGCAAACTTTCATCCCAGTCCAGACCAATCAGTCGAAAGTATCCTCCTGCAACCAAAACAAGCCCTAACAACACAAACACATACCCTGGAATCAGTATTTTCTTTGGCAATTGTGGTTTCATTTCAATATCACTCATGATCGGTTCCAAACTTAGATTTTAATGCATCGGGGGAACTTGTACAATCAGAAAATCTTTCCCCTCCTGGGTTAGATGAAACTTGTAGACACTGGATTCCGGATAATACTTCTGAATGATCTCCAGACTGGCCTGATCTTTTGGATGAAGGATAAACAGTTTATTGCGTGGCTCATCCAGTGTTGTATGAATACGATCCGCCGTCAGAGCATAATCTTTGGCGGGTACCCCGGCGTTAATTGCAACCAGCCGGGTATCTACCCAATATGGGTAAGGAATAACATAAGCTGTATCATAACTTCCAACAGAGTGAGCATAATGATCAATCACAGCCCCGATATCCGAAGTGTCCAAAGATGCAGCATCATACTGATCACGAAATTCGTGAAAAACCAAATGATAGTTCTGACCAAGGCAGCAGACACACAGAAAAGCTGCAAGAACCCCTGCAGACCATCGTTGCGAAGCAGGTTTCGTCCTGCTTATCAGAGACCCCAATACTGCATCCACCCCAATGGCAGCAATGATAAAAACCGGTACAATCGCGCCGCCGCTGCGGTTAAGCGAAGGATTTTCTTCAGGAAAAGCCAACGACAAAATGGAAGGGAGCATCATCGCAGGAACCAATATCAGGAGAACAGCATCGACCCACGAACGCTTAAAGATTGCCCGGTACAAACAGACCCCCATACCATACAACATAAACACCGCAGTCACCATATCCAAAGCCGGGCGATTCGGCACTGAATGCACCCAAATATTGCCGTTTTTCCAAAAAAGCATCAAAACAGAATTTATCAGATTTTGGAAAAAGATGACCGGAACTGAGCCAGGTATTGGCCGTTCAATGGACCCCAGTCTGGAGAAAGCACGGAAAGAAAATTCATCCGGATGTGCCAGTCCATAGCGCATAAGCGGCAGGAAAACTGCCATTGCAAAAAGAGCCAATATAATGAACCCCAGCCAGGCCTGAGAACGATTTCCCCGGCTGATCGGATAAAGAAGAAAAACAGCCACCACCATAACCACAACAAAGGGAACAATCCGCATTGGGCTATAGCCATGTAACCCCAGCCCTAAAGCAATCCCGGCTCCAATAAACTGATTTCGATCACCTGTTTTAAGCGCTTTAATTAAAAAATACAGCGCAGGAGCAGCAAATAACGGATAAAGCGGAAAACGCAACCCAATACGGCTGATAACATTTGGCCAATAAGCAATACCGGCCAAAAACAGAGAAATTGCGCCCAATCGCTTCCCACCAACCTCTTTACCCAACAGATAAATAAAAGGCAGAGTCAGAAAACCCGACAAAGCCGTGCCCAGTTTTAAACTCATAAAACGAAGCCCAATATGAAACACATTGGCAATCATGGCAGTTAAAAACATTTGAAAGGCTTCACGCCCGGTATTGCGCGGATAAAAAATCCACAGATTTCCATCCAACACATCCGCAACATCCAACAGCTTTTCGGCATGATCGCTGAACATTTCCTTCGGAATCAATGCCAGGTGATAAAAACGGTACACGGCAGACAGAAGAAAGAGCAATCCTAAAAAAACCGTCCAGCGGGGAATAGAAAAAGTAAATCGGTCTGTTCTCCAAAAAAAGAGATTTATTTTTTTATGAAAAAACTGACGGAAAGAAAAAGAAAAAGAAGAAGAAAAGGAATAGAACCCTGCGAACATTAAAACCAAACCCGCCAGCCAGAAAGCGCTGTTTATAATATTAAACTTTTCACTTCCAAACAAAAGAAAACTGATAAAAAGAAAAGGAACAGACAGAAAAACTTTCCGCCAGCAAACCGGCTTATCCTGCCACTCGGTTTGGCTGCTCATTGCCGCAGGAACATCCCAGGCATCTTTCCGATATCCAATCACCAGAAATACAATCGCCAAACCATAAAAAGCGATGGCCGGTTTCCAGTTATTCCGAGGCGGCTCCAGAAGGAACTGTGCAAAAAAACCCAGGAGAATGGCGCTGATCACAAACCAACCTGAGTTTGATCTGCTCTGTTGATCTACCGGTGCAGATTTTTCTTCAATTCTATAATTTTTTTGAGAAGAATCCGTTTGACTGAGGCGATTCAGGTCAATATGCTGTTTTTTCCAGGGCTGCAATCGCTCATGGAGATAGTCTAATACACTGGGTTCTTTCATGGTTGTCTCAATCCATATATTTGAGATTATGATTGTGGCTTACGAACAACATAAAAAGAATAAGAGCCATCATCCTGATGACGATCTTCCATATAAAAACGCTGCAGCCATCGCATCAGCAAACCCAAATTCCAGCGTGCAGGAACGGCAATCCACCGATGAGTAAAAAAATGCAAAATTAATGACGGAAGACCAAGATAATGGCCCCATTCAAGCACATGGGTAGCTGCAGGAGAAAAATAATCCCAATGTTGTTCAATGACAAAACCAGCCTGATCCAGTCTGGCTTTCCAGGTGGCAAAATCATCACAATGATGATGCCTTGATATCCGATTAAAAAAGTTCCGATATCCGTTTGCCAACGGCTTCAGTCTGATCCTGTCAAAAAAATTCGAAATCGACAGATTCGCCAAAAAACGATGGTTTGGAACACAGAAAACAAACTTTGCCCCCGGCTTTAAAATCCGGAAAACTTCACATAACACCGGATCCAGATCCGGGATATGCTCCAGAACCGAATTGCTCATAGCGCTGGCAAAACTCTCATTTGAAAAAGGTATAGTATGTCCATCCCCCCAAACAGTCAGTCGATAACTTTTTCTCTGCGCAGCTTCCTGAACAGGTCCTTTCCAGGGATCCAACCCTACATCGACAGGATGCGTAAATGCAGTGGTCACAAATTGTCCATCCCCGCATCCCAAATCAAAGATCGGGCCAGGCATTTCAATATCCTGATACTCGCGCGCCTCAACAGCCCTCAACAAAGCTCTGAAAAATGGCAACTCGCGTACATTCAGCCATAAAAAATCCTGATCGGTTGATGAATGATTCATGATCGTCATTTCTTTAAAAGATCATTCCTGATTTGCTCAAATAATGTCTCATACTCAACTGCAACCTGCTCAGAGGTATAATGCGAGGCAATTTCCAGCGGATCTTTTTGATATTTCTCAGGAAAATCCAAAATCCGAATGAGCGATTCAGACAATGCTTTTGAATCGCCAACAGGGATCACCTCACCCATACCGTGCATCTGAACCGGCCGTCTGACACCCGGCAAGTCAGAAGCCACGCAGGGTGTTCCATTCATCATGGCTTCAATCTGAACCAGGCCAAAAGCTTCTGTTGAGTTCAAACTTGACAATACCAGCACATCCAAATTGGGATAATAAGCTGCCATCTGATCCGGGCTCAGGGTACCTAAAAAATGCCAGGTTCCCTGTTCTTCATAGAGCCGAATTTGTGGCATTAATCGTTCAGCATAAGCTTCTTCACCAATAATGTTTTGATAAGGGCCTGCAAACCATACCTGAGCATCCGGATACTTTTCCAATACCGCCGGTAAAGCATTAAGAAGAATTTCGACCCCTTTTTCAGTGGCAAATCGAACTGCCATTCCAATCACAGGGCGCCGCACGCCCAAACCATATGTCCGGCGAAAATCTTTTATATTTTCTGCAGGAATTTCAGGTAACTCCACCGGCGGAAGGATCACTTCCAGTTTTTTACGGTATTTTTGCAAATAGGGAGAATGATCGGCATAATCACGGGTATAAGTCACCAAACGATGTGTAAAAATGCCGGCCAGATTATTCATGACACGAACAGCCTGATTAGCCGCCCAACTCAGAATGCCTGAAGGAAGCCTCACATCGCAATGATACGTAATAATGACAGGTTTCCTGGATAACCGGCCGCGCAAAGCAACGCCGGCTGCATCAAATTGCGGCAAATGAAGGTGAATAACATCATGCTCACGCACCAGCTTTGTAGCCATTCGCCCAAACGAAGGCATAATCACACCCTTGCTGATACGAAATAAAACCGGCACTCTTATAATGGAAACTCCATCTTTCACTTCATGGCATGGCAGGTTTTTATCAAATTGTGACGTCAGAACCGTTACTTCATGACCTCGCTCAGCCATCGCTTTTGCCAGGCGTTCAGCATAAATGGTAAGACCGCTGGTATGCGGCCGATAATATGTAATTACAACCAATACTTTCATAGATTACAATGCCTGGAACAACTGAGGATTATTCTTCACCCACTCGAACAAACGGGTAATACCGGTTTTTACATCGATTTTTGGGCTCCAGCCCAACACCTGCCGGGCTTTTCGAATATCAGAGATAAATACTTTCTGATCTCCCGGCCGCCAGCTCCCCTGAGACACTTCCAGTTCATAACCAAAAAGCTCTTCAAGAATCGGTTTAAACTCAAGCCATACCGATATGGTATTTTTCATCCCGCCCCCCACATTAAACACCTGACCCGCGCATACGGCAGGGTTTTGAATGACAGTTTCATACAGGTCAATCAAATCTTCGACAAACAAAATATCTCTTACCTGTTTTCCATCGCCATAGATGGTTATTTTACGCTTTAAAAAGGCGGCAATTATAAACCAGGCAACCCAGCCCTGATCTTCAATTCCAAACTGACGCGGTCCATAAATACAACTTTGCCGTAAAACAACGGTTGGAATTCCGTAAATACGATGATAGTCCCGCACATACTGATCCCCGCAGCCTTTGGAACAACCATAGGGGGAGTGGAAATCCAGGGGTTGTTCTTCCGAAGCTCCATCGGGCAAATTCTCATAGCAATAACGGGTGGCTTCCTCCACAACGGCAGCTTCTTCCATTTCCCCATATACTTTATTCGTCGATGTGTAGATAAAAATCGGCTTGTTTCCCGAAGCGCGGGCAGCTTCCAACGTATTAAAAGTTCCCAGGGCATTAATATCGAAATCTTCCCTCGGGTGGGTCACAGAAGTGGTTACAGCCACCTGAGCAGCCAGGTGTACAATAATGGAAGCAGAAGCAGCAGCTTCTTTAATGGCCGCAGCGTCACGCACATCACCAACAATCAGCTGGAAACTTTTTTCTCCATAAGTTTCACGCAGCCAGCGAATATTGCGATTCGCCCCTGCCCGGCTGAGATTATCAAAAACGGTGACTTTTTCTCCTTTATGAATGAGGCGTTCAACCAGATTAGATCCAATAAACCCGCCTCCGCCTGTAATCAGATATTGATCAGTCATGTTTAAACTCCTCTGTAAAAAGCGCTTCCTCTGAAGTTTTGGGTTCTCCATTTTTCATAACAATCTCTTCTTGATTATTTTGTGTATTTCGAATTTGAGTCAATAACTCTCCAACAGATAAGCCTTCTCTGATAAAGCCCCATATTCCAAAAAAGGTCGTACTGAGAATTTGAACAAGATGGGAAACCAATGCAAAGGCCAAAGCCTGAGATTGATTTACCCCATACAAACTTAAAGCGGCAACCGTAGTCGCTTCATAGACTCCCAGACCGGCCGGGGCCGAAGGAACAGATACCCCCAAAGCCAAAATACCTTCGAGAAAAGCCGCCTGCCAGAACCTGATAGACGGGAAAAATGAGAGCAAAAGAACATAGTAAACTACAGTCCAAACCAGCCAGCAACCCAAATATAAACCAACACAGCCTAAAAATTTCTTTGGAGAACGCAATACCGACAAACCATTTAATAAGGCTTCCAGTTTTGGAAGTACCAGTTTCTGAAACCAGACGTATTTTCCTCCAAATTTAGTCAGCAGGTTCTCAAAAGTTTTCTGATTCCTGGCTGCGATAAAAAGAACCGCAAAGCACACCAGCACCACAAGAAATAAGATAACAGCGGTGGGTTTAGCCCACTCAGCACCAATTGCGACGGGCAATACCAATAACAGAACCACCGCTAAAATACCAACATCAAAAGCCCGTTCAATGAATACCGTAGAAAACACATAAAAGAAACCCAGCCGGGTCTTTTTTCCCATCAGAACTGCTTTTCCCAACTCACCCAGTTTCAATGGCAGAATAGTATTGAGCAGGTAACCCTCACAGATCGTCAGAAAAGACTCTTTCACGGTCGTTTTATGATCCAGCATGATTTTCCAAGCCACCGCCCGAAGCAGAAGAGCCACAATCTGCAAAAGAAAAGCCAATACCAGATACCCCGGCCTCGCAGCAGCCAACGCAGCCAGCATCTCCTGCCAGGAAACAAATTGGATCAGTACCACAACCGCAACAAGGCTGATCAGCACACCCGGCAGCGAACGTTTCAGGTTATTTAACAGTGAATCAGACTGAGAATTCAATCATCCTCCAGCTGCAACATCGCCATAAAAGCTTCCTGCGGAATTTCTACAAAACCGACCATTTTCATCCGGCGTTTGCCGCGTTTTTGTTTCTCCAGCAGTTTTTTCTTGCGGGAAATATCGCCGCCATAACATTTAGACAGAACATCCTTCCGTTCGGCTTTCACGTTGGCACGCGAAATAATCCGGCCTGAAGCGGAAGCCTGAATAGCCACATCAAACAATTGACGCGGTATCAGTTCTTTCAGTTTGGTAACCAGCTTCTGCCCCTGATGATAAGCATTCTCTTTATGCACAATCATCGTCAGAGCATCTACCGGCTCGCCGCCTACCAGTACCTCTAATCGGGTTAAATTTCCAGGGCGGTAATCCAATACCTGATAATCCATTGAAGCATATCCCCGAGACCGGCTTTTCACCTGATCAAAAAAGTTGACCAATATTTCAGCCAGAGGAATTTCAAAATTTAACTGTACCCGGTTAGGCGCGGGATACTCCTGAGCTTTAAAAACACCTCTGCGCTTGATAACCAAATCCATCAACGTGCCAAAATAATCCGTCGGGGTAAAAATCTCCAGATGAACCCAGGGCTCCCTGATTTCTGTAAACTGATCTTCAGATGGCAATTGAGCCGGACTGTCAATTCGGATCATTTCACCATGAATTAACTCAACCTCATATTCAACAGAAGGCGCTGTAACAACAATATCCAGATCATATTCCCGTTCCAGTCGCTCCTGAATAATTTCCATATGGAAAAGGCCTAAAAACCCACAGCGAAACCCAAAATTAAGAGCCTGCGAAGTTTCCGGCTCATACACTAAAGCCGCGTCATTCAGCTGTAATTTCTCAAGAGCTTCTTTCAGATCCGGGTAATCATCACCATCTGTGGGATAAATTCCCGCATAGACCATCGGCTTTACTTTGCGATACCCCGGCAGAGGTTCGATCGCCGCTTTTGAATGGCTCGTAATCGTATCCCCCACACGGCACTCAGTAACTGTCTTTAACCCGGTTGCAATGTATCCAACATCACCTGCTTCCAATATTGAAACCGGAGTAAAGGTAGGCGCAAAAATACCAATTTCTACCGGCTTCACATCCACTCCGGTAGCAATCATGTGAATGGTTTCTCCAAAGTTCAAGCAGCCATCTACCACCCGGATATAGGCCACCACACCTTTATAGGAATCATAATGCGAATCAAACACAAGCGCACGTAGTGGAGAATCTTTTTCGCCGCGGGGAGGCGGAATTCTTGCAACAATGGCTTCCAATACCTGATCAATATTAATCCCATCCCGGGCAGAGATACGAATGACGTCATCTGCCGGCATCCCCAACAGATTGCCGATATCCTGAGCCACTTCATCCGGCTGAGCTGAAATCAGATCAATTTTATTAATGACAGGAATGATCACCAAATCCGATTCCAAAGCCAGATAGAGATTAGCCAGCGTTTGAGCCTCGATCCCCTGGGTAGCATCAACTACCAGAATGGCCCCTTCACAGGCAGCCAAAGCTCGATCCACTTCATAATGAAAATCTACATGCCCGGGAGTATCAATCAAATTCAACTCATAGAGTCGACCATCCAAAGCAGTGTAACTCATCCGCACTGCAGAAGCTTTAATGGTCACTCCTTTTTCCCGTTCCAGATCCATACTATCCAAAACCTGATTCATCATCTCACGTTCTGAGATGGTATGGGTGATTTGGAGCATTCGATCTGCCAGTGTAGATTTCCCATGATCCACATGGGCAATAATGCAAAAATTACGTATGTTTATACTCATATTCGAGCAAAGTATACCCTACTTCCGATTTATTCTAAAAGAGAGCTACAAGAAAATATGCAGCAAACTCAATGATGAACAACCTCTCAGTGCATCACCATCGCAAACCTGAGATGAATGAAAGCAATTCATCAACCTGTTCCCGGTTCATTTTCCATGCTGGCGTCATTTCCGGTCAAATGAATAGATTCCACCAGAGGTTCTAAAAGAATATCGCTGGTTTTAGGATAAGTCAGCCAAACCAGAAACTCACGATTTCCTTTTGGGCCTCTGACAGGCGATTCTGTCAATCCGCAAACCTGATAGCCGGCAGACTGAGCGCTTTCAAGAACATCCATCAAAATATGGTGTTGAACGGCCGCATCCCGAATCACGCCTTCGCCGCGGGCAGCCTCTTTTCGCCCCGCTTCAAATTGAGGTTTGATCAAAGCAATCACCTCACCCCCTGTTTCCCCCAACCAGCGAGGAAAAACCGGCCAAAACGTTTTTAACGATATGAAAGATGCATCAATCACAACCATGTTGATCTTTTCAGGCAAATGTTCCACATACCGCGCATTTGTCCGTTCCATATTCACAACCCGTTGATTCTGTCTCAGGCTCCAATGCAACTGCCCATACCCCACATCAATAGCATAAACTTTTGAAGCCCCATGCTGTAACAGACAATCTGTAAAACCACCGGTAGAAGCGCCCACATCCACACAGACCCAACCCTCCAGGTCACTCCGCTCGAATACAAACAGCCCTCGCTGGAGTTTTTCTCCTCCGCGTGATACAAAAGGATTCTTCTCCCTGAGAGTAATGGCAGCTCCGACAAAGACTTTATCAGACGGCTTGTCATTCAATTGCCCATTCACCAGAACCTGCCCTGCCATAATTAAGCGCTGCGCCTGGTTTCTGCTTTCTGCCAGCTTCCGCTCATGCACTAAAACATCCAATCGTTCTTTCTTTTCGTTGTTGTTCACCCTCTTATTATAGCTTCCTATGATTTCATGGGTATGATATAGTTAATCATTCTACCTTTAGGTTTTCATAAATGCTTCTGAATATCCTCCAATCAATGCGTCCACGGCAATGGACAAAGAACCTGTTTGTTTTAGTGGCAGTATTTTTTGATCGCCAGTTGTTTATTCCTCATTCAATATTTCGCTCAATCTGTGGCTTCGTGATTTTCTGCCTGGTTTCAGGAGCAGTCTATATACTCAATGACCTGAAAGATATTGAGTCTGACCGCAGACATCCCATAAAAAAGAATCGCCCCATCGCAGCCGGTAAACTCGCAGTTCCAACCGCCGTTACAGCCATGATCATGCTGCTTCTGATCGGTTTCTCAACAGCCTGTTTACTTTCACCATCCTTTTTTTACATTCTTGGAATATATTTTGTAACCAATCTGGCTTATTCCTATAAATTAAAATATATTCCATTGCTGGATGTATTCATTCTTGCATCCGGTTTTGTTTTACGGGTTGTCGCCGGAGTCAGCTTAATCCACATAGAACGCTTTTCTCCCTGGATGTATGTGGTTACCACCTTACTGGCTCTTTATTTGGGGTTTGGCAAACGCCGGGCTGAATTGGTTCAGATCGACCAACAGAAACTTCACACCCGCTCAACCCTCGCCGGATACTCCATCCCATTTCTGGATCAGCTGATTACCATAGTGTCCAGCTGTACCATTCTGACCTATAGTTTCTACACCTTTTCTGCGCCAAACCTGCCAACAAATCACAGCATGATGCTGTCCATTCCATTTGTTCTTTACGGAATATTTCGGTACCTCTACCTCATTCAGGTAAAAGGAGAAGGCGGAGCCCCGGAAGACTTATTGCTTAAAGACCGCCCTTTGCAAATCACAATCCTCCTGTATGGCATTACAGTTTTATTAATCTTTTATATTAATTGATATGACAACCTCTTCTGCTTCTGCACCTGCAAAAATTATCCTCATCGGAGAACATGCTGTAGTTTACAATCAGCCAGCCATCGCCGTTCCTGTTTGTGATCTGCGCGTAAAAGCCAGCATCACCGCCATGCCGGCAGACCCATCCGGTCAAATCAGAATAACCTCAAAACAAACAGACCTGAATGTGTACCTGTCTGCATTAGAAGAAAACCACCCATTTCGCAAACTCATCGACACCTTTTGTGATAAAACCGGGGTAAAACAACTCCCGGCCATGCATATCAGCCTGTCTTCTGCCATTCCCCAGGCGTCCGGGCTGGGTTCAGGAGCAGCGGTTTCAGTAGCCATCATCCGTGCCCTGAGCTGCTTTCTTGAAATTGAGCCTGCGCCAGACCTGATCTCTGAGATCGCTTTTGATGTTGAAAAAATTTATCATGGTACCCCATCAGGAATTGACAATACGGTCATTGCCTTTGAAAAGGCAGTTTATTACCTTCGCAACCATCCAATAGAATTTCTATCCCTCCGACACCCTCTCAATCTCATTATCGCTGACACCGGGGTCGCTGCAAAAACCATCGAAATGGTCAATCAGGTTAAACAAGCCTGGCTGCAAAATCCGGAACAGCTTACTGAAATCTTCAATACAATTGGCCATCTCGCCGCTCAGTCAAAAGAATTCCTGGAAAAAGGAAATCTGGACAAACTGGGAACTGCATTAACCGCCAATCACACCCTTCTCCAACAAACAGGAGTGTCCACCCCTCTATTGGACACCCTGGTAGAAACAGCCATTAAAGCAGGAGCGTGCGGAGCCAAGCTGTCAGGCGGAGGCGGCGGTGGAAATATGATTGCACTGGCAGAAGAAAAATACATCGAATCAGTAAAAGAAGCATTACAAAATGCCGGCGCAGCGCAGGTTTTCACAACGCGGGTATTGCCCGGTTAAAATTATCAGGAGCGTAAAAGCATGGTCTCATTTTTAAAACTGGGAGGCTCATTAATCACAGATAAACATCAGCCTTCTGCATTAAGACAAAACACGCTGAACCGCCTTGCACAGGAAATCCGATCAGCACGGGAAGAGAAACCAGACCTGTGTCTGTTAATAGGTCATGGTTCCGGATCCTTCGGCCATATTCCTGCCAAAAAATACAATACAAAAAAGGGTGTCTTTACTCCGGCAGATTGGAAAGGATTTTCAGAAGTCTGGCTGGAAGCAAGAACCCTTAATCAACACGTGATGGAAGCGCTTTCTGCCCAGGGGTTGCCGGCCATAGCCATTTCTCCCTTCTCAGCCGTGACTGCCGAACAGGGGAAAGTAAAAACATGGGATACCGCCATCATCAGAAACTGCCTGAATCAGGGATTAATTCCTGTAATCTATGGAGATGTCATTATTGACACCAATCAGGGAGGTACCATCCTCTCAACAGAAGATTTGTTCCTTTATCTGGCTGAAATTCTTCACCCGGATCGAATCCTCATTGCTGGAATTGAAAACGGCGTCTACGCCGACTTTCCGCAAAGATCTGCCCTCATTCCGGAAATAAATCGGAAAAATTACAATCAATACCAAAAATCAATCACCATCTCAGAAAACACTGACGTAACCGGAGGAATGGCCTCGAAAGTCGCACGTATCATGGAAATGATTGATAAAAATCCGGACGGCAGAGCTTTAATTTTTTCAGGGAATGAACCAGGGTTCCTATTCCAGGCGCTGGTGGATGATCGCAAAGTACAGGCCACTCATTTGTACAATCAGGAGGAATGATGTTCACCCGCAAACAGTTGGAACAAATAGAAAAAGACACCCTCGCGCCTTATGCCTGCCACTGCATCAACACCCGCGGAAGAATATACCCCGACAGTGAGCCAGACTACCGCACCTGCTTCCAGCGCGACCGCGACCGTATACTGCATACCACCGCATTTCGCCGACTCGACCATAAAACACAGGTTTTCGTCACCAGTGAAGGAGACTACTACCGAACCCGCCTGACCCATACCCTTGAAGTTTCTCAAATCGGACGAACGATCGCGCGCGCATTGGGCGCGAACTGTGATTTGACCGAATCCATCTGTCTGGCGCATGATCTGGGCCACCCTGCGTTTGGCCATTCGGGTGAAAAAACGCTGGCTTTCCTCATGAAAGAGTACGGCGGATTTGATCACAACAAACAAAGTCTGCGAATTGTCACAAAACTGGAAAAACGATATTCCCGTTTTCCGGGGTTGAACCTTTCGTGGGAAGTTTTGGAAGGCATCGTAAAACATGAAACCGAGTATGACATGGCAGATGCCAAAGATTTTAACCCTGACCGAAGAGGAAATCTGGAAGCACAAATATCCAACGCCGCCGACGAACTGGCATATACAGCGCATGACCTTGATGATGGTCTTTATTCCGGGATGATTACACCTCAAATGCTGGAAGGCATTGAACTCTGGGAAATCCTTACCAGTCAACTCGCTATCCGCAATTCGATTCTTTCAGACCTGGACCGGCATCGCCTGATACGGGAATTAATTGGCATGGAAGTTACTGACCTGGTTAATCAGACAACCCATAATCTTAAGGTAAATAACCCCAAAGATGCCGCCGAACTGCAGAAAATGAGCCATAATGTCATTGCATTCAGCGAACCCTTAATCACTCGAAACCGTCAATTAAAAGACTTTTTGTTTGCAAAAATGTACAGAAACTATCGCGTTATGCGGATGTCTGAGAAAGCTGAACGTATCATAACCGACCTGTTTAATGCCTATAAAAAAGAGCCCGGTATTCTTCCCGGTCACATCAAACAAAACATTGATTCAGTGGGGCTGGAACGGATAATCTGTGATTATCTGGCAGGGATGACAGATCGTTTCGCAATTGAAGAACACCAAAAAATCTTTGATCCACTGGTTCTGCCCTAAAGTGGTACAATTTCCACATTATGCACGAAAAGAGAAAATGATTATGGCAAATGAAATTCATTACTTAACTCAGGAAGGTGCAGAAAAACTGCAGCAGGAACTAAAAGATCTCAAAGGCCACGGACGAGAGGAGCTGTCAGGCAGGTTGCGAGCTGCCATCCAATTAGGTGATCTTTCAGAAAATGCCGACTACATCAAAGCAAAAGAAGATCAGGGCTTTCTGGAGGGCAGAATTCTTGAATTGGAAAATACACTGGCATATGCAGTAATCATCGATGATCTTCATACAACAAACGAATTTGTAAGTATTGGAAACACCGTCACCGTGAAAGAAGGAACCTTTCCGGAAGAAACTTTCTTCATGGTCGGTCCAAAAGAAGCAGACCCGGTCAACGGCAGAATATCTCACGAATCTCCAATGGGAAAAGCCATGTTGGGGCATAAAGTCGGAGATACCGTCATTGTACGCTCGCCTGGGGGCGAGATGAAAATAACGATTCTTAAAATCGAGTAACTCATTATTTAAACTAAATTTACACTTCAGCAGGAGAATTTATATATGCGCAAAAGAATTCAGCCTTTTATTTTCTATGCATTAATTTTTTCCACCATCCTGATGTTCTGCACCGTGTCCCCAACCATTGCAAGGCCCGACACGCAGACAGGCTCACAGACTCCAACCCCGGCTGCAACAGCCCCCATGCTGACAGCAACCCCTTCCGCCGCCACAGCCACCCGCATCTCTGAGAAAGACCATGCGGATGAAATTTTCATTCCGGCAGGAGAATTTATCATGGGATCAACCGATACCGATGCCAAACAATCTATGGCGGGCGGTGTCGCTTTCCCGGAAGTACCTGCCCAGACCGTATATCTGGACGGATATTGGATCGATAAATATGAAGTGACAAATGCCCGATATGCTTTATGCGTTGCCGATGGCGGCTGTAAAGCGCCCTGGCATAACCTGTCATACACCGGCGGAATAACATATTATGGAAATCCTGCCTATGACAACTACCCGGTCATTTACATTGACTGGTTTATGGCAGATGCCTATTGCAAATGGGCCGGCAGAAGACTTCCTACAGAATCTGAATGGGAAAAAGCTGCCCGCGGAACAGATGGACGCCGTTATCCCTGGGGAAATGACCCCATCACCAATGACAAAGCCAACTTTTGCGATATCAATTGCCCAAAAGCCCACAACAATATCAACTATGATGATGGCTACCCGGAAATTGCACCGGTTGGCAGCTACCCTGCCGGAGCCAGCCCTTACGGTGTAATGGATATGGCCGGCAACGTCTGGGAATGGACCAGCACCTATCCAAAAGTATATCCGCTGGATTCAGACAACCCTGAACTAACCTATGAGCGAATTTGGAGAGGCGGCCCCTGGAGCAATGGAAGCTGGTGGATTCGTTCTTCCATCCGATACCGCTCGGTTCCCAAATACTGGTATAACAACCTGGGTTTCCGCTGCGCTGCAACAGATTAAGCCCATCCCTCCGGCAGGCACTAACTGCTGGCATTACAAAACAACTTCCTGATAACAAAAATCCCCTTATGCAAATTATTCATAAGGGGATTTTTACAACTTCATGGGAGAATTTTTATTTCGTCCAGATCGACAGTTCCATAGTCATACCATCAAAGAAACTGTGCGGAGGTAACGGTCCCTGGCCATAAGAAGCATCGACCACGCGAACTTCCAGCACAAGAGTGGCTGTTTCCAAAAGAATACTTTTTCCGGCATCCATCAACACGGGTTCCCCTTTAATTGCAAGCCGCTGGCTGATAGCAACATCATTCCAGGCATGTTCGCTCATCACAACTTTTGTTACAGTTTGAACATCATTCTTATCAAACAGCCAAACCTCAAAAGCAGTAACCTTTTTTGGATCGCCCACACCAAGCGTCTCAGAAATACCCACCCCGCATTCTCCCAGAAATTCACCGGTAGGAGAATCAATACTGAAAGAATCATCATACAAATCATTTCCAAACGTATAATACGTCATAAACCGCGAAATCGGGGGTTCGTTACTTGGCGGAGACGCAACTGGCACAGCAGAGCGAACAGCCGTCATACGAGACGACGGAGCAGGCCCCCCTGCGCTAAAATTATTCTTCACAACCGGAGGACGTTCAACAGCTGTTGGCTGCGGATAATAATAATCTTCGTCGTCACCCAGTTTCTTCTTCCGAACAAACAGGATATAAACCAGCGCAAATCCGATGGCAATGAAAAGAATACATAGAACAGAAAGCAGGACAGTGTTGCTTACAGGCTGTTTCACCTTTTCTGCTTCAGGAGTTACCAGAATTCCGGTGGTCACTGTTTCACCAGGGAGAAGAATCGCTGCATCAGACGACTGCTGAATAATCGTTACAAAATCGGCAATTGCCTGATTATTCACCGTAGGATCTAACAACAGCTTATCCAATACGGCTTTTTTATTATCTCCCAAACTACTCCATCGCGCCTGAGCTGCACCGGCATCCTTATCCGTTGAATATGCATAAACAGCGCTGCGCAGATAATCAACTTTGAAATTAGGAGCCAGATCAGCCGGACTTGCATCCGTCCATTGAACCGGGAACAACCACCAGCCTAAAATGATCAGGCCAATGAACAACCCACCAACCAACCCGGCCGCACCGGTAATTTTAGGGTTCTTTATTAACTCTTTGATTTTCTCCATCTGCTATCCTCCACCTTACTTTACATCGGGTAGAACCAGGAAAACTCTCTTACGTCTCATTTACCTCTCAATTGTAGAACATCCTTCCACAAACTGCAACACTCGACAACTTCCACATTTCTTATTCGTCAGATTCTTCTTCATTAAACTCACCGCGCAGGAAAGTGGACTCGCAGTCAAGACATTGAAATTCGCGTTTATTGGAAACGACCAGCATTCCACTGCAGGCAGGGCATTTATGACGTACCGGCTGCTTCCAGGAAGTAAAATCACACTCCGGATAATTCTCACATCCATAAAAAACCCGGCCGCGGCGGGTTTTTCGCAGCACAATTTCACCGTTATCCTTTGGACAGGTAACCCCAATTTTTTCCAGGAAAGCTTCAGTATGCCGGCACTCAGGAAACCCACTGCAGGATACAAACTTGCCGTATCGTCCCCAGCGAATCACCAGATCTTTACCGCATTTCGGGCAGGTTTTTCCAATCTTTTCCAGCTCTGCTTTCTGTTCCGGCATTTCGGCTTTGGCTTTTTCAAGCTGAGGCGCAAACCGACTGTAAAATGTCCGCACAGCTTCTACCCAATCCGCCTGGCCATTGGCAATTTCATCCAGTCGATTTTCCATATCAGCGCTGAAATTGACATTGATAACATCTGAAAAATATTCATCGACAAGATCAGAAACCTGTATTCCGATTTCCGTGGGAGTTAAGCGCTTCTGTTCGCGAATAACATACCCTCTGTTTTGGATAATGGAAAGAATGGGGGCATAAGTAGAAGGACGGCCAATAGCATATTCTTCCAAAGCCTGAACCAGAGAAGCCTCGGTATAACGAGGTAAAGGTTGCGTAAAATGCTGCTCCGATAGAATACGAATTAACTTTTGCGGCTGATTTTCTTCCAGCTCAGAAGGAATACGAATATTCTCATCGTTATCTTCTGATTTGATATCTTCATCTTTCGCTTCTTCATAAACAATCAGATACCCCGGGAATTTTAAAGAAGACCCTGAAGCTCTCGTTAAATATTCATGGTCTGTAGATTTTCCTGAAACCTCCACAGAAAGGGTATTGTAAACCGCAGCTTCCATTTGGCAGGCAATAAAGCGCTGCCATATGATTTGATACACTTTAAACATATCCGGAGCCAAAAAAGGCTTCACTTTTTCAGGAGTCCGAAAAACAGAAGTAGGCCGAATGGCTTCATGCGCTTCCTGAGCAACGGCCGCCCGTGTACGATATTGAACAGGCTTATCCGGCAGGAAATCTTTTCCATTCACTTCTTCGATATACTTTCGAGCTTCATTCAAAGCCACTTCAGCAATATTCGTTGAATCGGTTCGCATATAAGTAATTAAACCCGTTGCGCCGCCTTCTCCGACATCAATCCCTTCATAAAGCTGCTGGGCCAGAGCCATCGTCCGCCGCGCAGTATATCCCAGTTTTCTGGAAGCTTCCTGCTGCAGGGTACTTGTAATAAAAGGCCCCGAAGGTTTGCGGCGCCGTTCACTGCGTTTAATCTTATCAACACGATAAGAGGCCGTTTCCATATCCTGTACCAGTGAATCGATAACTTCTTTGGATGGAAGTTCAGGTTCAACCCCATCAACTCTGACAAGCCTGGTAATATATTTGGATTTACTTCCCTGCGGCTGTAATTCAGCTTCAATTGACCAGTATTCTTTTGGAATAAATGCTTCTATTTCCCGTTCTCGATTTACAATCAACCGCAAAGCTACCGATTGAACTCTCCCCGCAGTCAGACGGCT
This sequence comes from uncultured Leptolinea sp., assembly GCA_964511135.1. Taxonomy (GTDB): domain Bacteria; phylum Chloroflexota; class Anaerolineae; order Anaerolineales; family Anaerolineaceae; genus UBA4782. Next base: position 36,070 of record CAZEEL010000005.1, read on the forward strand.
GCGGACCTTTTCCCAAAGAATTGGACTGATCCCATACCCAACAAAGCGATCCAACAAACGGCGGGTTTGCTGAGCATTTACCAGATCCATATTAATTTTTCGCGGATGAGAAAACGCCTCTTCAATAGCCGGCTGAGTAATTTCATGAAATACAACGCGCTCTGAAATATCAGGTTTAATTTCTGCAGCCTCCATTAAATGCCAGGCAATCGCCTCACCTTCCCGATCAGGGTCAGTTGCCAGATAAATACTTTCCGCTTTTTTGGCTAATTGCTTTAATTCCTTTACCACTTCCCTTTTTTCATTGGGCACCCGATAGCGAGGTTGAAAATTATTTTCAACATCAATCGACAGTTCAGATCGCAATAAATCTCTGACATGCCCCACAGACGCCCTGACCGTGTACCCCTTGCCAAGAAAGCGGCCAACTGTTTTGGCCTTGGCCGGGCTTTCTACAATCACCAATTTCCCTTCCCGCTTCAATGCCTTCCTGTCTGGCGCTGGAATGCTGTCATGAGCTTCCGTTTTCCCCATTTTTACCACTTTCGAACCGCAAACCGGGCAAATACCACGGGTGATCGGAGTGCCCCGCACATTATAGTCTGGCATAGTGTCTGTGATATCCCGCTTGGTTTTACACTTCATGCATTGTATTTCCAAAGTACCACTCCTATAAATATTGCTGTTCTTCTCTGTCTTTTAAGATTTGCACAACCTTTTTAACCTGCTGAGAATCTTTACGATTACAAACCAGCAAAACATCTCCGCTGTCCACAATGATGGTGTCTGTTAACCCAATAGTAACCACCAAACGGTTGGCATCTTCTGAATATACCATAGAATGGCTGGTGTCTACATCTACATATTTTCCTTTAAGGAAAATATTTCCATTCTCATCCGGAGGGAGAACATCAAATAATGATTCCCAGCTTCCAATATCATTCCAGCCTAAATCTGGAACAGGTATAACAGCAACTTTATCGGCCAATTCCATAATCCCAAAATCAATCGACTTTGGATGAATACATTCCCATTCCTGCTGCAATACTTTTTCCTGCAAAGGGGTTTCCCAGGCATCTCCAATAACCGTTAAATGCGCAGCCAGATCTGGCATATGCCGGCGAATTTCTTCCAATATCCGATCCGTTCGCCAGATAAACATGCCCGAATTCCAATCATGGTCTCCCGAAGCCAGAAATTGTTCTGCTTTCTCTGATACCGGTTTTTCTTTAAATTTCTTTACTTTAAAAACCGTAAATTCGCCCATTTTTTTTAAATCAGATCCGCGCTCAATATACCCATATCCGGTAGACGGAAAACCGGGTTTAATGCCCAGTGTCATCAGCCAGTCGTCCTGAGCAACCATATAAGCAGTTTGCAACACCTGCTGAAAGGTATCAACATTTTCAATAAAATGATCAGCAGTCAGGACTGCCATCACCGCATTGGGATCGCGCTTTTGAATAACCGCAGCAGCAAATCCAACCGCAGGAGCTGTATCGCGCGGTTTAGGCTCAATTAAATAATTCGCCGCAGGCAAATCCGGAACCTGTTTTTGGAATTCAGAAGCCAGATAAGCGCTGGTAACAACCAGAATTTTATCCAATGGAAATAAGCCTTGCAGCCGAGCCAATGTCATTTGGAACAGAGAACCCTCTGCCGTGAATTGCAGCAATTGTTTCGGCTTCTTTCCACGAGAAAGCGGCCAAAGACGGGTTCCCCCTCCGCCAGCCATAATTACAGCATAATAATGATCTTTCATAGATGGAGTATTCATTATTGTCACCTCACAGAAATCAATGAATAAGTCATATCCGAGTGTTTTAAAACCAATACCTTTAATTCCAGCATGGTTAATGCTGCAATAATTTTATCAATTCGCAGTCCGGTTATTTCAGCAAGATCATCTGCATGCAATACCGCACCATTTGCAAGAGCCTGAAGAATAACCGATTCAACTTCATTTGATGAAGATGCTGCAGACCCCCCGGCCGATGAGCTTGACCCTTGAACAGCAGACAAAGCGTTGTGAGAATCAACATGTTCCATCAAAGTCTTACAATCCAGAAAAGGTATGGCTCCCTTTTCCAGCAATCGATTGGTTCCCCGACTTTGAGCTGAATAAATATTACCAGGTACAGCAAACACATCTCTCCCCTGATCAGCTGCGAAACCGGCAGTGATTAAAGCGCCGCTGCTTTCTCCCGCCTCCACAACCAACACCGCTTTGGAAAGCCCGGATATAATTCGGTTGCGCGGCGGAAAATTAATGGCCTCAGGTTTCGTACCAGGCGGGTAGTCGCTGATCAGAGCGCCCTGGCTTATGATTTCCTCAGCCAGCTTCCGATGTTCAGGCGGGTATATTTGTTCAACGCCGCAGCCCAAAACTGCCAGCGTTCTGCCGCCGCATTGCAAAGCCGCCTGATGAGCAATCCCATCAACACCGCGTGCCAGACCACTGACGACGGTAACCCTGTTTCCAGCCAGAAATTCAGCCGCTTCACGGGCAACCTGTTTTCCATAAACCGTAACCCTGCGGGTACCGACAATTGCAAAACTTTCCTCATCCTGTTTTGTAATGGATCCGCGAATATATAATACAGGTGGCGGTTGATCGATTTCTTTCAGAAGCAAAGGATATTCAGCATCCATCCAGGTACAAACCCGGATATCCTGACTGCCCAGCCAGGAATCCATTTTTTCCAAATCTTTTTGAGATCGTACCTCCTGAATGCGATCAGCCAGTTTTGGGCTGATTCCAGCCTCCACCCAATCCGCCCGACTGGCCTCCCAGGCAGTTTTTAAAGAACCAAAAAAATCAATCAATAATCGGGTACGAACAGCTCCTATTCCCCTCACCAGACTGAAAGCTACCCAATATATTTTGTCATTCTCCACCTATTCCCACTCCTGCGGGCGAACACAGATAACCTTCCTGACCTCATCAACATCCAGGATCACTTCCGGAATGGCAGGAAACAATTGCTCTTTTCCCGCTTCATCAATTACAAGATAAACCGGGGCGCTTCCGGTACGGATAATCTCACGTAACACACCAATAGGAGTGCCATCAACATGGATAACCCTGAATCCAATAAGCTGATACTCAAATACCTGCCCCGGTTTGGCTGCCAACAAAAGACTTTCAGGAATATATACGCTGGAATTTGAATAGTTACGTGCATCTTCCGGGTTTGACAACTCTTCAAAATGAACAATCACTCTTTGGTCATGCCCTTTAACAGATTGAATGTGAAAAGCTTCATAACGCTTTCCAATCCAAAGGGTTTTACCTGCCTGAATAAACGATTCACAATCCCGGTAGATATTCAGGATCATATCGCCGCGAACCCCATGCGGTCGCTGAAGAAGACCGATTTCTAAATACACAGGCTCACTCTGAGAGAGGGAGCCTGTTGTTTGACGTGGGTTGAGAGCAGAGGACTGAGCACCAGAGGTCTTGTTACTCATTGAGCCTCAATGACATCAAGATGAACTTCTTTATTTTCTCTTACTGCAGCTACACGAAGCAAAGTGCGCATTGCATTTGCTACTCTGCCGCTTTTTCCAATTATTCTACCCATATCATCTTTGGAAACTTGCAGCTCCAGAGAAACCCGGTTTCCTGTTGTCCGGCCTTGTCTGACACTCACCTGAGCAGGATCGTCGACCAAAGCTGTGGCAATGTATTCAATCAGTTCTTTCATACTGCATTTCCTTTCAGACGGATAGATAAATAAGCTGGCTTAAGACAGTATCCTGCAAGCCAGCTTAATGAGCCAAAACTCAACTAATCCAACCGTGTTTTAACATTGACCTTTCGGTCTTCAAAGAATTTGCGTGATTCCTCCAGCAAATCATCCATGGTTTCCCCTGCTTTATAACGCTTAAAACGATCAAGCAATCCAACCTGACGGAACAAACTGGAAACCGATTCGCTGGGCTGAGCCCCATTACTTAACCAGTGATAAACGCGGGCTTCATTTACCTCCAAAGTGAACGGTTGAGTCCGTGGATTATAGGAACCCAATATTTCCAGGAAACGACCATCACGCGGACTTTCTTTTTCAGCCGCCATAATTCGATAGGTGGGTTGATTCTTCAAACCAGTTCTGCGTAAACGAATACGAACCATTGAAACTTTCTCCTCAAATTTTTGTTTTCTGTAAGCCTCGAGCTCAGGCAGTTGAGGGCGCTGAAGGAGCGCATCTGTCTGCTTTGAGAACTCACCCAAACAGGCGGGATAACCCTTTTCCTCCTGATGATTTTAACTGCTTCATCATTCGCTGAGCATCCCGAAACTGTTTCATTAACCGATTTACATCCTGAACATCCAAACCACAGCCACGCGCAATCCGTCTGCGGCGATTTGCATTAAGTATATCCGGATTTTGCCTTTCCTGTACAGTCATTGAATTAATAATGGCTTCCGTTTTTTTAAGTTGCTTCTCTGCATCCTGCGGGTCAATCGTTCGAGCAGCCTGACCCAGGTTCCCGGGCAACATTTCCAAAATCTGTGAAAAAGGTCCCATTTTCCTGATTTGCTTCAATTGATTGGCAAAATCTTCCAGGGTCAGTTTTCCGCTCATCATCCGGCCGGCCTGCACCTGTGCTTCTTCAGCATCAAAAGCAGCCTCTGCCTTTTCAATCAGGCCAATGACATCTCCCATCCCCAATATACGTGAAGCCAGCCGATTCGGATCATAGACCTCAATCGCATCAATGCCTTCGCCAACTCCCAGGTATTTAATGGGAACGCCGGTAACCTTCCTGACTGAAATGGCAGCCCCACCGCGGGCATCACCATCCATTTTCGTAAAAACCAGCCCGGTAATGGATACCGCCTGTTTAAAACCCTGAGCAACCTCCAGGGCAGCCTGCCCAATCATGGCATCAACAACCAACAAAATTTCTGCAACGGAAACTTTGCTTCCAATAGCCGTCAGTTCATCCATCAGTTGCTGATCTAATTGAGAGCGGCCGGCAGTGTCAACAATCACAATGCTATAACCACCTTTTTGAGCCTGGTCAAACGCTTTTTTGACCAGGTCTGGCGGTTTTAAATTTCCTTCATGAACAACAGGAACCCCTATTTTCTCACCCAAAGTCTGCAATTGTTTTACAGCCGCAGGCCGATAAGGGTCAGCCGCAACCAACATCACCCGTTCTCCCTGCGATCGCAACATACGCGCCAGTTTCGCCGATGCGGTTGTTTTTCCAGACCCCTGCAGACCAGCCAGCATGACTACATGCGGTTTTGGCCCGGCCAAATTCAGTTTCCCGGGCTCTCCCAGGGTAGCGATTAATTCTTCATGAACAATTTTGATTACCTGCTGAGCCGGGTTTAACGCCTTGGATACCTCGTGCCCAATCGCCCGTTCTTTTACACGGCTGATAAAATCTTTCACCACACTATAATGTACATCCGCTTCCAAAAGCGCCAACCGGACTTCACGCAGCGACGCGTCTACATCTTCTTCGGTGAGTTTTCCCCGGCGCCGAAGATTGGTGAAGATGGTGTTTAAACGGGTAGATAATGACTCAAACATATTTTCTTTTTACCTGAAACATTTCATTTTATTCTACTCATGCTGTCCGGTCAAGGCTTAGCCCGACACAAAATTCAGTCAGGTTGCTGAGTTATACTATACGCAATATAGGAAAATATGGATCTAATTCGAATTCACCGCCCCGTCCAGTCGTTCAATATCGGTTATATATATTAACCACTGATTCGGGTCATCATCAGCCATCAGATCTGAGATTTTCGCATGCAAAGATGGAACCAGTGTTTCGTCAAGAGCAATCAAAACCACTTCTCTTTCAGGTTCCAGACCCATGGGAAAAAACAGCCTGGCTGCATCAGGTTCCAGCGAACGGGCATGAATGATGGTACCGCCGGTTGTTCCAACGGATTCAGCCGTCCGAATAATGGCGCCTGTCTGTTCTAATGGAGCAATAATAATCCATAAAATTTGTTTCACAGAAGTCTCCAATCAACCCAGCTTTTCTTTCTATCAAACACTGCTTAATCCAATGGCCCGCCTGACATTGAGCATGAGTAATATTCCCTGATTTGCTGAATGAAAATCCAACTCACGGGTCAATGCATCAGCAAAACGATGAGCATCCGCAGCCTGAACCAATTGCAAAATGATATCTTTTTCAGCCTGGATAGGAATATCAAACAATTTTATCGAATGTTCTGTCGAGCCGCGCGCCTCAATAATCGTACCGCGCGGGCAGCCTTCTTTTTTTCCAATGGCAATAACATCTGCTGTTCGCTCCCGGTCAACAATCGTAAAAACAGCCTTATAGGATTTCTTTGAATTCTCTGCAGGCATCTCATAAAAACGATCTTTCTTATCAGGTAACGGAAAAGCGCCCGGGTCAATTAAAGGAACGGTAATCGCAATCCCTTTATTGGGTAAATGCATTTGAAATTTTTTAACCAGCATGGTCAATACGGCTTCTTCCTGGTCACGCTGAATAGAAGTCAAAATCACATCCTTTTTCTCTTTCAAAAGCCCCAGGCGATTAAGAAATGCAATATTGACAGTGCCTTTTCCAAAAAAAGAAGTGAAATGCTTCACACCCAAAGATTGGATACCTGTCACCAGGGGATTCGCCTGACCATGATTGGCAACAATCATTAATAAAAGATTTCCGGAATGCAAAGGGATGAGACTCTTTTGAGATGATTGAGTGGAAATTTCAGCCATGATGATGATCCTTTACCTGATGCTTTGATTTGGGGCGTGAAAGGAATTTATAAATAAGGCCCAGGATTTGCACCGAAATCAAAGGTGTAATAGCCACAATTGCAATAACGCCAAAGCCATCCAACACTACATTGGCAGTAGGAACAAATTCTGCCGCCCCCTGAGCAAACGGAAGAATAAAAGTAGCCGTCATTGTGCCTGAGGCTACGCCCCCTGAATCAAAGGCAATTCCTACAAAAACCCGGGGAATAAAATAGGATAACCCCAGAGCAATCACCATTCCCGGCAGAATTAAATGCCACAACTGAAGTGCAGGTACCAGAAGACGAAGAATAGACAGACCTACCGCTGCGGCAACCCCCAACGCCAGGCTGATCATAACCATTTTTGACTTGATGGACCCGGCAGTTTCACTCTCGATTTGCTCCGTTAAAATATGCACGGACGGTTCCGCCGGTATGGTTGCCGCGCCAAAGATCATCCCAATCAAAATTAATAACCACGGTTTTCCAAGACTGGCAAGCTGATACCCAACCAGACTGCTGACTTCCATAAAACCAGCATTTGCACCGGTTAAAAACAGGGTCAATCCTGTCAGGGTATACAACAACCCCTGAAGAATCGTTTTCATTTTATTGCCAGGAAGTTTAATCCACAGAAAATTCAACACCAGAAAAATAGTCAGAATGGGCAGCAAAGCCAATAATGTCTCTTTGGCCATCACAGGAATATACCTTAAAAATTCCACAAATACCCCCTGTTCTCCATGCGGTGAAACAGGTAAAGTTCCCTGCAGAGAATCTGTTCCTGACAACAGCCCCTGAACAAGAACCGCAAGAATAGCCCCGGCCGAAGCAATACCCAATACCCCAAAACTATCCGTTTCCTGATGATCACGGCTGCGTGTGATGGAAGAAACCCCGGCTGCTATCGCCAGCATAAAGGGAACCGTAATAGATCCGGTAGTAACCCCCGATGCATCAAACGCAATGGCCAGAAAATCCGGCTCTGAAAACAGACTTAAAATAAAAATGACCAGATAAATGACCGTCAAAAAAACAGGTAATGCGATCTTTTTAAGAATCCGAAAAATTCCCAAAGAGAGCAATAAGCCAATGCCCATTGAAACAATCACGACCAGCTCATTTTTTGTAATCTGACCTTTTGTGACATTGTCAACCTGCTGACCTAAAATTTGAAGATCAGGCTCTGCAATAGAGATAAGAAAACCAATCAGCATCACCCCTGCCAACAATAGAAACGGACGATTGCTTTTAATGAAAAAACGACTGAGATGAGTTCCTAATGGCTCAACACCAATATCAATCCCCAACAGAAAAAGAGGCATCCCAATAATGATAAACAAACTGCCCAACAGAAATTTGGTTAGATATCCATCTGGCAGAGGAGTTAAAGTAAAGTTTAAAAGTGTTACGATAAGAACAACGGGCAAAAGCGAAAAAAAGACTTCTTTTACTTTTAAATAAATAATGTTCAATACGTCCCTCAATACCGTTACTTAACGCATGACAAATTCCAGGACTACAAATGAATTTCTGCTTACGTATGCATTTTTAAAAAGT
>CAZEEL010000006.1:0-6772 GCA_964511135.1 uncultured Leptolinea sp.
GTGAGAAACTGGCAGCCTGTGATACGGTTATGGTTGGGTATGATTATCACCAATCGGTTTCGAGAATGATTTCAGCAGACTGGCGCAAGGTTATCTCTGAATTTGAAGGGGTGAATTTTTCCCGGTAAGGTTAATATGCAGCAGGCAGAGGCCTGTTGGAATGGTCTGATGCCGGACAGTGAAAAACTAACCTGCAGAAAGATGCAGGATATGCATCCCTGGGATGCCGGGTATGGTTGGTTTAAACCTACCCAATCTTTCGGAGAATAAAATAAAAAATCCCCTTGTGTGAGGGGATTTTTTATTTAAACTGAATTTGTTTAATCATATTTATATTTCTTCGTCTTCGTCCTGCAGATAATCTTCCAGATGATTCATGTCAATTTCATTTTCAGAGAGGACGTTTCCCAGCACCGAGTGACCGCTTTTGCGGGTAGATTCGGGATCGCCGGTTATTAAAGGATGCCAGTCTGGAAGCGGGTTTCCAAAAGCCAGACAGCGGTAAGCGCAGGTGTCGGGAAGCCAATGCAGTTGTTTTATGACTTTGGCGTCCAACGGGATGCACTCCGGGTTGAGAATGTGTCGCTGGTCATAGGCGGTGCACTTTCCGGTTGTAAGATCCAGCAGCCGGCATACTACTTTCGTAAAATAGATATCGCCTGTTTCTTCATCTTCCAGTTTGTGAAGGCAGCATTGAGCGCATCCATCGCAAAGGGATTCCCATTGTTGCGCGCTCAGTTTGGACAGAGGGATTTTTTCCCAAAAGCAGTGAGATGTTTTCACAGGCTGTATTATAATCGGGCTTATGCGTTTGACACAAAAGCAGATTTTAAATACCTGGTGGCCTCTGGCCGCCAGCTGGCTTTTAATGGGTTTGGAGAGCCCGGCGATCAGTGCAGTGATCGCCCGTCTGGACGATCCTTCCATTCATCTGGCAGCCTATGGGGGGATTGTCGCTCCGCTTTCATTTATTATTGAAGCTCCGGTGATCATGCTGCTGTCGGCTTCAACCGCGTTGTGCGTTGATAAAAACACTTATCAAAAGATTTATCGTTTCATGATGCTTTTGGGGTTGGCTTTAACTTTTCTGCATGTTCTGATTGCTTTTACTCCGGTTTATGATTTTATTATTGAAAAAATCTTTCATTCACCTCAGGAAATTGTTGAGCCGGCCCGTTTTGGAATGAAATTTATGATTCCATGGACATGGTCGATTGGCTATCGGCGTTTTCAGCAGGGAGTCATGATTCGTTACAATCATTCCCGTGCAGTCAGTGAATGCACGTTGGTAAGGCTGGTTACGCTGGGAATGATGCTTTTTCTTGGGTATACCTTTCGCTGGCTTCCTGGAATTGGGGTTGGTGCGCTTGCACAGGGTGCAGCGGTATTGGCAGAAGCCGTTTATGCCGGGATTCGGGTAAAGTCTATCTATCGCTTCCATCTTGAGCCGGTGGAGGCGGATCAGAAATTTTCATGGCGAAGTTTCTTTGGTTTTTATATTCCATTAGTGCTGACATCATTCCTGTCTTTAATTTGGTCACCCCTGGGAAGCGCTGCTCTCAGTCGGATGCCCAGACCATTGGAATCTCTGGCTGTCTGGCAGGTCATATCCGGTCTGATTTTTCTGTTGCGCAGTCCGGGAACTGCTTACAATGAAGTGGTAGTATCTCTGCTGGAAAAGAAACGATCTTTTCCTGCTTTACGGCAGTTTGCTTTAAAGCTGATTTTATTTACTACCCTGGCACACTTTTTCTTTGCTTTTACATTGCTTTCACGGTTGTGGCTGGTGGATATTACTCAGATACCCGGGCATCTTTTGTTGCTGGCAGTGGCAGGGTTAAAAGCAGCCATCCTGTTGCCTGCTTTAACTACTCTGGTGAGCTGGTTTCAGGGATCTGTTTTATACAGCCGTCATACGCGTTCTATCCCTGAATCTGTAGTGGTTTTTCTGGTAACGATCGGTTTGGTTTTGCTCAGTGGGATTCGCTGGGCGACGGTTCCAGGCGTCTTTTTTACGATTGGCGGGTTGGAAGCAGGCATGACGGCTCAGATTTTCTGGCTGTTTTTACGAAACCGGGGACTAATGAAAAAACTGGCACAGCGTGATCGGGATGAATTTGCAGCAGAGCCGGTTTAAAGCAGAAGTATGACTGCGAATGCTGACAGGAAGGTTTCTGCCTGAGTTATTTTCCGGTTAGATACATCGGGGAATAATGACCCACATGATTAAATAAATCAGCAGACCATGGGCTCCTGATAAGGATAAGAACACGAAAGCAATTCGAATCAATGAGGCGTCAATTCCAAGTATTCACCCAACCCGGCACAAACGCCTCCCAGAATCACATCCTTTGTACTGCGGTAAAGTTTTTTGTTTTGCATGGTGACCTCTTCTGAAGACAGATACGTTTTTTCGAGGTAAAGGTCGTATGTTCAGCGTTCGGTAAAGACCCAAATTTTTTGTCCATCGGTTGCCAGTTTTACCCAGCCGGTCTGGGGCAAAGATATGACTCTTTGCTGAGGCGGAAAAACATCTGATTTTGCCAGCAGCCAAAGAATTTCAGAAGCTGGGAACATTGTCTGCCATTCTTCCCAGCTATCCTGTGCGGCAAGCAGGATTACGGTGGGCGCTTTCCGGATGCTCTGCAACCATGCTGACAGGTCTGCCGGTTGATTTCCTGCCGAAACCAATAACCGAAAAGCTCCCTGTTCGATCAGGTAAGCGCAGCCTGCCTGGCAGTATTCTGAGACATACACCTGAGTTCTGTCAGCCAGTTGTATCTGACCAGGTAACCCCAGGGTTTCCCATTGACTGTTTGCAGGAATCATTTCTTCAAATAAAGAACTGCCATTTCGGGTTTGGATAAAAGCCGGAATGGTTAACAGGACGTTGGGCATGCCTTCTGTAACGGCTTTTCGGCTTTGCGAGGTCATGGAAGGAGCCAGCCAAAATGCTCCGTTGAGCGGTGCGGATGGATGGGTTTTCCAATGACTGAGATCCTGCAGAGATGCTGCACTGTTGGCAGCGTGGGAGAATTCCCAGGTTTGTCCCTGGGGAAGTTGCAGAAAAATGGACTGGCTGTTCCCAACAGCCGGAACTATAATCTGAAGCCTTTGGTCTAACAGGGGCAGGGCGGTTCTCCATACAGAAAACACCAGCAAACCCATGCCGGTGAGCAGAAATGAAGGAACAAGAATCTTTCTCAGTTTTTCCTGAATCTGAGGAGAGAAAACCAGAATAAACAAACAGGAATAAAAGAACAGACTGCCCGGAAAGGAAAAATCAGGAAGAAAAACCGGTTGCAGCGGGCCGGATGCCAGTTTTTGAACCATTAAGAGGGTTGCTCTCAGGAGGGGGGATGCAAACCAGGCCATCAAAGTTCCCAGGGGAAGCCAGATCATGCCCAGGATTAAACTTAATCCGCCCAGGCTCATTACGAGCGGCTGAAGGGGCAGCACTGCCAGATTGGCAAATAACCCGATCAGAGGAAACCGATGAAATGCGTTGGCAAGGATGGGGATGGTTGAAATTTGAGCTGCAAGCGTTAAAATCACATAGTCAGCCAATTGGGGAACAATGTTGGAATGGCTTAATGCCGGCAGGCGGATTTCTAAAAAACGGCGAAAAGCTGCTGTCATCGGTTCTGCCAGAAGCATTAATCCCAGACAGGCAGCAAAAGATAATTGGAAACTGATGCTGGCAGGAAGAAACGGGTTGAAAAAAGCCATGACTGCGGCAGTAAAAACCAGGCTGTTCCACGAGAAAGATTTTCTCCCAATATAACTGCCGGTCAGGCTGATGCTTCCCATAATGGCAGCTCGGACAACCGGAGGCTGCCCGCCAACCAGAATGCTGTATAAAGCGATGATTGCCACAGTTAACCAGAGACCGGAAAATCGGCGTCCGAAAAGCTTGCTGAGTCCGAGGGCAATCAGGTTGCTTAAAATTGCGATGTTAAATCCGGAAATGGCTATGAGGTGAGCTGTTCCGGTGTTCCGAAAAGCATCCATCGTAGAATCAGCCATGTTGCGGTCATTTCCCAGAAGAATTCCATCCAGAAGAGCTGCTTCTTCGTGCGGATATACGCGAAAAAGGACCTTTTCTGCGGCTTTGCGGATCTTCCACAGCCATTGCTGCAGCAGATACCGTGAAGAGGGTTGATGGTTGATCAGTTTCGGGTAATACATGATGGCATGAATATTTTGCTGAGCCAGATAATTTTTATAAGAAAAGGAAGGTGAACTGGATGGAATTTTCAGCTGCCCCTGAACAACGATTTCTTCTCCCGGCTGCCAGGTATTTTGCCAGGGCAGGCGGATAAGAACCAGACCTTTAACTTTCTGAGCGGACTGTGCGGGTGGAATTTGCAGTGTTTCGCAGAATACTGTCAGCTGAGTGTATTCAGACCGCTCGTCTGGAAAACGGCTGACGACTCCCCGCAGGATGACCTCATCCTGACGAACGTGCCAGTGGACCGATTGAGGCTGATCTATGGGCAGCGCCTGTGCATAGCGGCCCAAACCGAGAAAGAACAGCGCCAGAATCCATAATGGCGGAAATGGGCAGATGCGATTCCAGCGGAGGTGAATTTCAGGCAGCCATTGTTTTTTGCGGATCAGCCAGCCTGTAATAAACAGTAAAACTGTCAGAAGGAAAGCTGTCTGACTTTCAGGGGTGATTCCGGGCGCCAGTGCCAGACCAGACAGAAAGGCGAGAGAAATCCATAGCAGGGGGAGATGTCGCATACTCATTTTATAAAGGTTTTAAGTATGAAGTTTGGAAATGACAAAAATCAAAAAAACTTTCTATGGTATTATTTTAGCCTGATGAGCACACGTATGCAATTGGAAAAGTTATTTCAAAAAAAATGGGTGTATCCCCTCCTGGTTCTTTTTTTGATGTTTCTGACCTACGGCCTTCTTTTTTTCAGGCTGGGGTTTTATTGGGATGACTGGCAGGCTTTATATCTTTCACGCTTCCATTCAAATCAGGCTTATTGGGATTTCTTTTTGGCAGATCGTCCTATATCCAGTTGGACTTTTATTGTGACCATGCCTGTCTTTGGTTTGCATCCTGCTGCATGGCAGGTTTTTACATTGGTAATGCGCTGGATTTCTGTAATGGGTGCGGTTGCGGCTTTTACCGGTGTCTGGCCAAAACACCGTTTTTGGGTCCGATGGATGGGTTTGTTCATGGCAGTCTATCCTGGTTTTACCCAGCAGGCGATATCGGTTGCCTATTCTCAACATTTCATGACCTATGCTTTATTTACCTGGTCTTTGGCTGGTATGGCTGCAGCCGTAAATACTCCTAAAAAAGCCTGGTTGTATACCGGCTTGTCTTTTGCAGGCAGTGTCATTCAGATGTTGACCATGGAATATTTTGTTGGTCTTGAACTGCTGCGGCCTTTGATTCTGGGGGTCATGTTTTGGAACAAAGGGCTGCGAAAAAGAAAACTGGTTATTTCTGTCATCCGGCAATGGGTTGTTTATGTTTTCGCGTTGCTGCTTTTTATGGTTTACCGCTTTGGTATTCTTCCCAATATTTCGGTGGATGAATCCAATGCCATGCTGCTTCTGGAGCAGGTGATTAAACAGCCGGTTTCCGGTTTGCTGCGTTTGCTGCAACTGACTGTGCAGGATGGGCTGCATGACCTGTTTTATGTCTGGTTTAATACCATGACTCCTTTAAACCTGGATCTGTCTGAAAAAGCGCTTTGGTTTTCCTGGATTGTTGGTTTGTTGGCTGCGGGAATCACAGCCTGGGCAGGTTTATGGAGCCTGAAAGCGATGGAAAGTGTTGGAGATATCGACTTTTCTGAAAAAAATCCATTTTTTCAACAGGCAATGTTGGTCGGTGCCGTTGGAATTATCCTGGGCGGCTTGCCTGTCTGGCTGATGGATCGCCAGGCATTGGTTGGGTACTGGTCTGATCGATTTACCCTGGCGCCTATGTTGGGTGCAGTGGTTTTATTAATTGCTTTACTGGGATGGGTAGCGCAAAATCCCAGGCGTTTTATATGGGTTACCTCGGCGTTTCTTTTATTTGCGGTTGCCTCTCATGTGCGTACAGCCAATAACTATGCCCAGCAATGGCAGGTTGAAAGAAATTATTACTGGCAGACTGCCTGGCGCATTCCTTCTCTGAAACCGAATACTGCCATACTGGGGCCGGAACTGCCATTTTCCTATAACTCAGGTATTGCTCTGGGCTTTGGATACAATCTGCTCTATGATCCATATCCGGATGACTTTCAGGTACCGGTCTGGTATATTGAGGCATTGCGTTATCGGGAAAGTGTCGTCCTGCCAGACTTTAAACCAGGTCTTCCCATTAAGTATAATGAGCTGCGGAATCTTGTTTTTGAAGGCGATACAGATCATGCTGTGGGTGTGCACTATAACCGAACACGCGGATGTGTCAGAATCATGGATTATGTTTATGCTGCAGCTCCGCCGCTTTCTGATTATCCGGTAAAGGAGGGCGAACAGGAGTTATATGCTATCTCAAATACGGATCAGATTCTTATGGAGCCGGCAGATAATCGGGAGGTTATGCTGCAGATCTTTGGGCCTGAACCGGAGCATGATTGGTGCTGGTATTATGAGAAGGCTGATCTGGCGCGTCAGTATCAGGACTGGGAAGCGGTTGCGGCGTATTATCAGGAGGCACAGCAGCAGGGCTTTACCTCTTCTTATGGCCCGGAGTGGATACCCTTTATTGAGAGCCTGGCCAGAACCGGTCAAATCCATCAGGCGGAAGAATTAACGC
>CAZEEL010000006.1:6782-40949 GCA_964511135.1 uncultured Leptolinea sp.
GCAGCTCAGATGACGCCGCAAATGGAACAAAGTTTATGCCTTTTATGGAAAGGTGTAAATGAAACTGTTCCCGCTTCATACGGAGCGGGTTCGGCTTATTCCAAAATAGAGCAACTCCTTAACTGCAAAACAGGTTTAAAACCATCCAGGTGACGTTGGGTCTGACACAGCCATGCGGCGCGGTCTTTTATTCCTGAATTAAGGCTTGTTCTGTTTGCAATTGTTTGACTCTGGGATAGTTGGCGTATACTCCCTGATATTTTCCGGGGAGGCAGGCAGCGATCCGGCACATAATCTCATCTGTTAATTCTTTGATGTGTTCTGTTCTGCGGTTTCTGTCAAGCGGGGGGAGGTGGTAGGCAGGCCCGAATTGGGCAACCATGCGGGGTTTTTTTAGATGCTGCAGTTGATCAAAGGCCGTTTCACTGCCGGTAATTCCTACCGGTACAATCGGAACATCTGATTTGGTGGCAATAAAAACGGCTCCTGGTTTTCCTTCCAGAAGGCTGCCGGTTTGACTGCGGGTTCCTTCGGGTGAGATGCCGAGCGCTCCCCCATTTTTTAAAACCTGATACGCGGCCTGGAAAGCTGAAAAGTCTGCCCGGTTTCGATCAATCCATATACCGCAACTGGTTTGTGAAAACCAGCGAAAAAAAAGGTTATTCTGATATTTATCTGCTACCAGGGCAGTTATATCCTCTCGTGCTTTCTGGACAAAAAGAATGGGAATATCCATGCGGCTGAGGTGATTGGTCGTGATCAATACCGGGCCGCTTTTCGGAATATATTCCAAACCGCGAAATTCGGTATGCGTTAAATGGCTCATTAAAAATCTTATAATGTTTTGTAGAGTCTGGCGTTTCAAAATATCTCCTGAAGCACTGCAATATATTTATTAACACAGCTTGATTTGACAGGTTACGTTTCCTGCTCAATTTCAGTACCATAATACGGATGGTTTATTTTTGGTGTGAAAGGGATAAGCGGAATCCAATTAAAGTGGCCAATATTCCGACTGCCAATGTTCCTATGATGTAAGAGCTGGCAGGGCTCAGAGCCAGCAGTGTTTGGTTTAGCATATTGGCGGGTTGTATGATTTCTGCAAACCCGCTGATGATGCCGAAAAAGTTCCAGATTCCATGAATCAGGACGGCTGCCAAAAAAGTTTGTATGGCTGGCGCAAACCTGTGTGTTCGCCAGGCTTTTGCCATGCCCCAGCCGGTAAGCCCGGATGTGACCATATGCAGCAGCACCGTAAGGCTGCGGCTGGCTGCCATGATCAGCCATTGGTCGTTGGTTGTGTTGACCATATAACCAATGCTTTCAAATAAACCAAAAGCTCCGCCGCTGATCAACCCATAGAAATATCCCTGGGTTGGGGTAATGTCTTTTTTGAAAAACCACAGCCAGATGGGTTTAAAGAACTCTTCTGCAAGGGGAATGAGAAAAGACATCATGAAAAAAATGGATGAGACAATCCAGGGATTGTTCAGAAACACTTTCAGCATTTCCTGTAATTCTTCAGGGGTAATCGTGGGAGATGTTTGTTGCAGTTCGAGGATAAGAACTTTAAATTGTTGAAGGGTATCCGGATTGGTTACGATGATAATTCCAATCAGGGTACCCATAACGATCAACAGGATCATTTCGATGATGATGATCAGTGTTGGAGTAACCAGAATATTAACGCCGATCAGGCTCCAAACCGTTTGTTTGTTTTTGGCCCAGCGCTTGTTGGACCCCAGCTTTTGCCAGATCAGGAATGCCATACTGATCAGAAGCGGGGTTATCAGAGGAAGGATGAACCAACAGAGCCCGGGTTTTTGATATACCAGGGCTCCAATTCCCAATAGAATGCCCCAGAGGGCGACAGCAGGCAAGATTGTCCAGCCTCGGTCGGTTTTATAGCCCTGATCCGGGATGTCGTGGAGCAGGCGGCGAACCGCCAGAGCCAACCCTGGGATCAGCAGGGAAGCCATGAGGAGGCTTCCCCAGCCGATTACCAGGGTTGAATAAAGCAGGCTGCCGGGTGTGTTGCTTTGGCTTTGAAGCAGACCAAAAACAAGAAACCCGATTCCTCCGATCAGAGATAATGAAAATCCACTGAGGCTTAAGATCAGGTACAGTATGGAAGGAATACGGGTTCTAATGGCGCTGCTCATTTATGTTTTGTTATTTATGTTTTGTGATCGTGATGGTAATGATTTTGTCCGGTTTGGCAGGCGCCTGACCGGTTTGAGGGTCACTGGTGGCAAGTTTTCTGACTACATCCATGCCTTCGGTTACCTGACCAAAAATGGTGTAATTGCCGTCCAATGTAGGTGCTGCCTGCATGGTAATGAAGAACTGGCTGCCATTGGTGTCGGGGCCGGCAGAGGCCATTCCAACCACCCCTTCTTTATCATAGTTCAAAGCGCTGATTTCGTTGCGGAACAGATATCCGGGGATTCCATAACCGGTATTGGTTGGGTCACCAACCTGGGCAAGCACATCCGGGATAACACGGAAGAATTCATTGTCGTTATACCAGCCCTGTTCAGCGAGGAAGATGAAGCTGTTTACGGTGATGGGGGCAACATCAGGGAAAAGATCCATGATGATACTGCCCTGGGTGGTTTTGATTTCGGCTGTATATTTTGCTTTTGCATCAATGGTTTCAGCAGGGCATTCGCTGTACTGTCGTTTTTCAAGCTCGGTTACTTTTATCATGGCTTCCAGACTGTCGAAGTCAATTCCGCCCTGATATGGCTGACCGTTGAAAAGAATATAAGGGGTGTGGGTGACATTGCTTTTTGTGGCAGCTTCGACATCCGCATTCAAAATATCCTTAATTTCTTTGCTTTCAAGGTCTGTTTTAAATTTAGCAACATCCAGTTTAATTTCTTTGGCTGCAGTGTCCAATAACCAGGTTTTGAAAGAATCGATGGTCAATCCGTTCCATTGGGTTGCTGTCTCAAACAGATAATTTTTCATATCAAAGAATTTGTTTTGTTTGGCAGCAGCTTCTGCGGCTGAAGCAGCCAGAAAGGCTTTATCATGGCTTTCGATTGGGAAATGGCGGAAGACGACCCGAATTTTTTCAGGGTAAACGGCTCGCAGTTCTCTTAAGGCTGATTCAAACTGAATGCAATAAGGGCACATAAAATCGCTGTACACGGTAAACGTAACCAATGCGTTCTCCGGACCTTCAGACCAATCGTCTTTTGAAGGGGCTGGAAAAGCAGCCGTTACGGTTGGGTCAGGGGTAGGCAGTAAACTGAAGGTGTGACAGGGGGTTGGGTTGGGGGTAGGCAAGACCCGGGTTGCGGCTGGCTGTTTGGTGCCTTCACCCTGTGTCTGGGCAGACGGTGTTTCATTTTGCAAAGTTAATGCTGTTTGGATGGCCGGCTGGTTTCGTTTGCTCATAAACAGATATGTAGCGCTTACCGACAGGATCACCAGTAAAGTGCATGCTACGGCGAACATGGCCCAGGTGGGGCCGCTGCTGCCGGCAGACTGGAGCGAAGACAGGGAGGTGTCTGTTTCAGCAGATTCCGGTTGTGTGTCATCTATTTCTTCGTCTGGAATTTCAACAGATTTGTCATCGGTACTGTCGTTGGATTGTTCAGGTTCTTCAGGTGTCACTTTGTTTTCTTCATCACTCATTTTTTAAATCTCCTCTGGCATGTGCGTATTTTTTTGTACGTCGCACAAGCTTTCATTATAAACCTAATCTGTCGCTCTCAGTTTTTGTCTGGCCGGTTAAATAATCGGTTATGATTTGTTGCACATGTTGGCTGACCTGCTCAATGCTCTGCGCAGCATTGATGACCTGCCAGCGAAGCGGTTCCTGACGTGCCAGTTCAAGATATCCCTCTCGGACTTTTTGATGAAATGCGACCTGAAAGGCATCCAGTCGGTTCCATTCAACGCCTGAGGTTTTTCGGCGGTTTAAACCGACGGTAACGTCTATATCAAAAAGCAACGTCAGGTCAGGTTTAAGGTCTCCGGTGACGAAGGTCAATAAAGACCTTAAAGCGGTCAGGTCATTGCCATGAGCGTATCCCTGATAAGCAAGTGTTGAATCAGTATATCGATCGCAAATCACAATTTCGTGTCTGGCAAGGCGGGGGCGCAATTCCTGTTCAACCAGTTGGGCCCGTGAGGCGCAAAAAAGCAGGGTTTCAGTGCGCGGGTGCATAGATTCATTTTTCATGCTTAAAATTACTTCACGAATCTGATCGCCAATCATGGTTCCGCCCGGTTCACGGGTGATATAAACAGTATGCCCAGAATGTTTCAGAAAATCAGCCAGGAGCTGTATCTGGGTGGTCTTTCCGCTGCCGTCTGCTCCTTCAAAAGTAATGAACATATCAGTTTTTGAATATCCTTACCCGTCGGTGGGGTTCCTTTCCGTAAGAATGCGAAAGCAGGTCAGCCTGCCGGGCCATTTCGTGTTGAATTTGACGAACCTCAGCGTTGGCAGGGGGCATATCGACCCAATGTTGTCCATGCAAAACAGATTCAATGGCCTCTGATGTTTGACTGGTCAGCTCTTCAATATTCAGGCTGGCCGAGTTTCTTAAGGGAATATGATAAATATCTGATAGCGATTGTTCTATCTGACTGACCGTATTGGCGCGGAGCACATAAATTGGCATACCCCGCGCTTCGGCATCAAGGATGGTCTGATGACGGTTGCGATAATAGCTGCGCAGGGTGATCACTGCGTTGGCTTCACTGACATCTTTGACAACCAGTACGGTTACTCCCAGTCTTTTTGCTGCCTGTTGCAACCGGTTGCGGGCAACCCCATACGGAAAGAGCTTTAGCGGCTCCTGTTTGTCGAGGGGGGTAAACTGTGGTGGGTTGTCAGAGCGTGTTTCGGCAGCATATTTTGTGCGGGGATGGCGAGTGGGGGTTGGCGCAAATGGTTCGCTGTAGTTTATTGCGCTGCGCCGATGGCCCTGGGATGCCCCAAACCTGGGGTTGGCGCTTACGATGGGAGGAGCTTTCTCAATATGTACTTTTTCATTCTCATCCAGCCAACGGAGTTCAGGGGAGAGCGGAGCCCCTCTTACCAGTGCATCTACAGCGGCGGAGACGTCAAGGTGAACCGCAACCCGGTTGCGGTCTAAAATTTCGACCAGCACATCAAATGTGGGGGCTGACCGGCGTTCCAAAACGGTCTTTTGGGTGCCCCGCCGGCGGGCTTCTTCATCTGAAAGTGTGACCGATTCAATACCGCCAATTAAATCAGAAAGAGTGGGGTTTAAAAGCAGATTTTCGAGGGTTCGGCCATGAGCCGTTCCTACCAGTTGAACGCCGCGTTCGGCAATGGTGCGGGCTGCTTCCGCTTCCAGTTCACGCCCGATTTCGTCGATCACGATCACTTCAGGATTGTGGTTTTCGACCGCTTCAATCATTACTTCATGCTGCAGAGAAGGCGTGGGCACCTGCATGCGCCGTGCATGGCCAATGGCAGGGTGGGGAACGTCTCCATCTCCGCCGATTTCATTCGAAGTGTCTACAATGACAACCCGTTTGTTTTCTGAAAGAATGCGGGCGGCTTCCCGCAGCATGGTGGTTTTTCCAATCCCGGGTTTTCCCAGGAGCAGCAGACTTTTCCCGGATGCGACCAGATCCTGTATCACATCGGTGGTTCCGTAAACCGCGCGGCCAACCCGCAATGTCAGACCAACGACAACCCCGTGCCGGTTTCGCAGGGCAGAAATGCGGTGCAATGTTCTTTCCAGACCAGCGCGGTTGTCAGCGTCAAATTCTCCGATTTTGTTTACTACATTGTCTATATCTTCCCGCTCGACCCATGATTCGGATAGAACTTGTTCGTTGTTAACAAAGCGGGCAGTTGGACGCCGCCCAAGATCCATAACCACTTCAATCAGATTGTCCGAATTGTCTGATGCGGTTACCGCCTGAGAGATATCAGGGGGAAGGATATTTAATAAAATTTTCAAATCATCGGTGATTCGTTGTTGTGTCATGGCGATACCTTTAATTCAGTGAGAGTCCTTCTGAGAAATTTCTGTTGGATCCGCAGTTGCGGTGACAAGGAACGAACCGGTAACTCCCATGCTTTTTTGAGGAATTTTATGATGGACGGGTTGAGTTACCTCATCGCTGATTGTACGTACCAGCCTTTTGACCATTAATGCCTGCCGGGGGAGTGAATTTGCACCCAAAGCAAGCAAATGCAAATTCAGCCATTCCTGCTGCGATGAAGTGGCAATATAAATGGGAACTGAAACTTCTTTTTGAATCTGACCTATTAAGCTGTTCAGGCAATCGGTGATATCTGTCATTTCAGGATCAAAGATTGGTTTCAGAAAGGCTCCATAGTATCCGGTTTTGTATTCAGCCCAGCCTGCAATTTTTCCGTTTATGTATAATACTTTTCCTTCCGGAAGTGATTTGGTAAAGATTTCTTTGGGAAGATGTTGTTGGGGGCACAGCCGGCAGATAAATTGTTTGATGATCAGAGGGTCTGTTCCTTCAGCGTTTTTCCAGGAAGGTTGTTTTTTATTGATTGGAAGTGGTTGTTCCGGAGGGAGATACCAAATTTGTATCCAGCCATAGGAGCGGTAGCCGGTCTGGATAAGGCGCTGTACGATCAGACTGTTTTCTTCTGCTTCTGCCAGGATGCAAAAAGCGCCCCAGTTGCCTGCTGTGGTTGTCAGGCCATCCAATAAGTGCAGCATATTTCGGTCTTGAATGGAAGATGCCGGCAGAAGAAAAGAGAGTTGCGCATAGTGTTCTGCCTGATCAAAGCTAAACTGCCCAATCAGTTTGTGATGGTGGGTGTCTTCAATGACGCCTGTGTAGATACCCCGGGCAGGTTGCAGTTGACCGACGAATGCTGCCGGGCCAATGGGATTCCCGTTGGTAAATAATAAAGTGTTATCCAGACAGATAACGTTTTTGCGGTGGCGGAGAATAACCGCCAGGTCATTCCAGGCTAATGGTCGGATTTCGATTGCGCCAGCTCCAAAAAGTAACGATGAAACCGGTCATCTGCAGTCAGTTCAGGATGAAAAGAAGTTGCCAACAGCCGGTCTTGTTGGACGGCTACGATGCGACCATCATCCAATTGGGATAGGATTTGTGCCGATCCTGAAACCGATTCAATAACGGGCGCTCTTATAAAGACAGCGGGATAGGGAATGTTTTTGCCCTGGGAAACCTTTGATAACACAGGAATATCCAGATTTGCTTCAAAACTGTTTATCTGGCGGCCGAAGGCGTTTCGTTCAACGGTGATATTCATCAGGCCTAATATAGGTTGATCTTTCCCAATGTTTTTGGAAAGAAAAATGGCCCCTGCGCAGGTACCCCAAATGGCTTTTTGTTGTCCAAATGTGCGCAGGGGCTCTATCATGTCATAAGCGCTGGCGAGTTTTCCTATTGTGGTGGATTCGCCGCCTGGAATAATCAAACCCGAAAGATTGATCAAATGTTCTGCCAGACGTACCTGCGTTACCGTGACGCCCAGCTTTTCAAGCATGATCTGGTGTTCTATGAAGTCGCCTTGTAATGCCAGAACGCCAATATTCATAGAGGTAATTACCAGCCCCGCCCGGCTATTTTTTCTTCTTCCGGCATGACTGAAACAGAACGGCCTACCATAGGTTCTCCCAGGTTTCGGCTGACTTCTGCTACGATCTTTGCGTCTTTATAATGGGTTGTGGCTTTTACGATGGCGGCAGCCCGTTTGGCCGGATCGCCGGATTTGAATATGCCGGAGCCGACAAATACACCATCTACCCCCAGTTGCATCATTAAGGCCGCATCAGCCGGGGTAGCAATGCCGCCAGCCGCGAAGTTTACAACCGGTAATCTTCCCAATTCGCGGGTTTCCAGCATCAGTTCGTAAGGGGCGCCCAGTTGCTTTGCATGAGCCATGACTTCTTCAATGGGCAGGTTTTGCAGTTCGCGAATTTGACCAATGACGGTGCGGGCGTGCCGTACTGCTTCAACAACATCTCCGGTGCCGGCTTCACCCTTGGTGCGCATCATGGCAGCGCCTTCGCCGATTCGGCGAAGGGCTTCGCCCAAATTTCGGCAGCCGCAAACAAAGGGAATTTTAAAGTCATGTTTGTAGATGTGATGCTCTTCATCGGCAGGGGTCAGCACTTCGGATTCATCAATGTAGTCAATGCCAATGGCTTCCAGAATCTGCGCTTCAACGAAATGGCCGATGCGTGCTTTGGCCATGACTGGAATGGAAACGGCATCCATGATTTTCAGAATGATTTCGGGGTCGGTCATCCGTGCAACGCCGCCATTGGCACGGATGTCAGCGGGTACTCTTTCCAGGGCCATGACAGCGACAGCGCCTGCGTCTTCTGCGATTTTAGCCTGATCCGGAGTAACAACATCCATAATTACTCCACCCTTTAACATTTGTGCCAACCCTTTTTTTACTTCAAAGGTAGCGGTTTTTTGAGTCATTTTTTTGTTCCTCCACAAATAATAATAGCGGTATTCTACCACTTAACCGGATATGGAATTCAGCGATGCCGTGAGCGATAAAAGCAGGTGTTCAGTGGCGGCATAGAATCAATTACGTTTCATGCGAACAAAGTATATGGCAATGCCTGCTCCAGCCAGAATTAAGATCAGCCCTGCCATTAACAAGACCGGGTTTTTCTTTTCGCTTTCCTGTGAAAGCGGGGTTGTGATGGAGCCTGACTGAGCGCCAAAATTAATGATGGCCCGATCTCCGGCCTTTAAAGAAAGCGGGCTGTTCATTGCTGTGGTTGGGTTATAACCTTCAGGCGGGGCTGCGCTGATGTTGTAATCGCCTTCAGGGATGTTGGTAAAGCATAAGGGTTCTGTGCCGGATAAGGTGTTTCCGGTCAGCGAAATAATCCCGCTGCGGTCGGTAATACTGGCGGCTCCGTTTTCGATCTGCTGTTCGGTACCTTCAGGGGTTCCATTTCCGTTAACATCATTAAATAAGTAAACGCAGATTTCACCGTTTCCGTTGAAGGTGGTAGGGGTGGGGACGATTTGGGTCGGGGTAGGAGAAGGGCCTGGCGTGGGTGTAGGGGCGGTGTAATAGGCTAGAACCAGCTCCATGCCTGGTTTGAGGGTGCATTGGTCATCGAGGTTGTTGAGTTTGATTAATTCACCTACTTTTGCACCGGTCAGTAATTCGATCATTAAACAGGTATCATCCGGTTGTACAATATGCACAATCCGTCCGTTGGCGTCCGGAGTGTTGGTAGCATAAAAGATTTGCTGATTTGGTTCAGCCTGGGCTGGGGTAGGTGAGAAAAGAGTAAGTCCTGTTAACAGGACAAAAATCAGGGAGATCATTAAAAAACAGAGTCGCTTCATACAGCAGATTATATCATTGCTGAACTGGTATGTTTGATCTTTGGCCTGCCAGTCTGATAAAAATAAGCTGATAAAACCGGTAATAAGGAGGGGTGGTTTATGAAAGGGGCCGGATTAAAAAGCGCTGCAACGCAGTGCTTTTTAATCCGGCAGTTAAAAGATTACGCGATGGCAACTTTATTTTTTCGGTCGTTCAATCGCAGGAAAAATTTTGTAATTTCTTCAGAAACCGCAGGAATGAGGGCGAGGGCAATAACAATTCCCCATTCTCGCGCTGCCAGCATATGGGTGTTGAAAACAGGCTGCAGGAAAGGAATGGCGACTACGGCAATTAATAATACCAACGAGGCCCCTACGGCATATTGCATATATTTATTGCTGAAGATGCCGAGGCGGAACACAGACGTTCTTTCAGATCGAACCGTATACGCGCGGAATAGTTCGCACAGAGACAAAGTAACAAAGGCCATTGTTTCTGCTGTTTGAACATCTACTCCCTGCCAGTTATATGCAATCAGAAAAGAGATGGGGTTGGTGTGAGCCGGAATACCTTCTCCCTGCATGTGCCAGATCAGTCCTAAGCCAAAGGCAAACAGGACGCAGAAAGTTTGAGCAATGGTTTGAATGACAATTCCGATTTGCATGGAGCCATTGATGATTCCTTCGTTTTTGGGCCTGGGTTTGCGTTCCATAATGTCGGGGTCGCCTTTTTCCATGGCCAATGCCAGGGCAGGGGCTCCATCGGTCAACAGGTTGAGCCATAACAGTTGGATGGCGGTGAGCGGCGCCGGCAGACCGCATAAGGTTGCCAGGAAGATGATCATGATTTCTGCAATGTTTGAAGAAATCAGGAAGAAGACAAATTTTCGGATATTGTCGTAAATGACCCGGCCCTGTTCAACGGCAGATACGATGCTGGCATAGTTGTCATCGGTTAATACCATATCTGCAGTGCCTTTGGCTACATCGGTACCTGTAATTCCCATGGCGATTCCGATGTCGGCGCGTTTGATCGCCGGGGCATCATTTACTCCATCGCCGGTCATGGCAACGATTTCACCATTTGCGCGTAAGGCGTCTACAATCTGCATTTTGTTTTCAGGGGAGACACGGGCAAAGACGTCGGTTATTTTTACGGCTTCCTGAATGGCTTTCTCATCAAGATCGTTCAGTTCAGCCCCGGTCATTACCTGATGTCCCTGGCGTAACAGGGTGATATCTTCAGCGATGGCTTTTGCGGTATTGGGGTAGTCGCCGGTGATCATGATGGTGCGGACGCCGGCTTGCCGGGCAAGGGTCAGTGCGGGTTTGACCTGCTCACGCGGCGGGTCAATCATGCCGATGAGGCCGGTGAAAATCAGGTCCTGTTCCAGCGCTTCCCGATTTTCCTGGGAGGGCAGTTCAGGCGCCAGACGCCAGGCCAGCCCAAGAACACGCAGGGCGTTTTTGGTCATGGAATCGTTGGCGGCGCTTATGCTTTTCCGTATATCATCGGTCATGGGCATGACCTGATTGTCCATTGTTTGATACAGGGTGCACAGTCTTAAGACCACATCCGGGGCGCCTTTGACTGCAATGGCATACCCGTCTTTTTTATCCATATCCTGAATGGGTGAATAATCTTCCGGAGATGGATTTGGAATGGCGTGCATGGTGACCATGCGTTTGCGGTTTGAGTCAAAGGGCACTTCATCGGTGCGCGGGTAGGATTTATTCGTTTGACTGGCGAAAATACCGGCTTTTGCGGCTGCAACAAGAATACAGCCTTCTGTTGGATCGCCAATCATGTGAGACGTCTTATTGCCGTCTTCATATTCTTTTTGCTCAAGTTCGGCATCGTTATTGAGAACACCGATCCACAATGCACTTAATAACCCGGGGTACTGATTCGGTTCAATTTTGTTTCCGTCAATGAAAAAATCACCTTTTGGTTCATAACCGGCGCCGGTGACTTTGATTTTTTTCCCGTCTACCCACAGATCGGTAACGGTCATTTCATTTTGGGTCAGCGTTCCGGTTTTATCAGAACAGATCACGGTTGTCGAACCTAAAGTTTCAACGGAAGACAGCTTGCGGATTAATGCATGTCGTTTGACCATCTCCTGCATGCCCAATGCCAGACTGATGGTTACAACGGCCGGCAAACCTTCAGGAACGGCTGCAATGGCCAGACTGACGGCAATCATGAACATATGAACAATTTCATCTACCTGGAAGTGTGCGCGGAACATCCCGACCAGGAATACGATGGTACAAACAATGATGGCTGCGATTCCCAGAACTTTTCCCAGACTGTCCAGTTTTTTCTGGAGCGGGGTTTCTTCATCCTCAACCATTTGGAGCATATCAGCGATCATGCCCAGTTGAGTGTTCATTCCGGTTGAGACGACAACCCCTTTGCCGCGGCCATAGTTGACCAGGGTACCCATGAAAACCGTATTTTTCTGATCACCAATAGGGACGTTGCCGCCCATTTGTAAGCCGGCATTTTTCTGTACCGGAACGGATTCTCCTGTCAGGGCCGCTTCGTCTACCCTGAGGTTGATCGCTTCCAGTAATCTCAGATCAGCCGGAGTTTGACTTCCGGTATCCAGGAAGACTACGTCTCCTGGTACCAGTTGAGAGGCTGGAACGGTGGTGCGGCTGCCATCGCGTAATACATGGGCATCGGGGGCTGACATTTTTTTCAGGGCTTCCAGTGCCTGCTCAGCCCGACTTTCCTGAACCACCCCCAGAATTGCATTCAGGACTACGATTGACAAAATCGCGGCTGAGTTAACCCACTCTCCCAGAACGGCAGAGATGACAGCGGCGACAATCAGCAAAACAATGATGAAGCTTTTTAATTGATTGAGAACCAGTTGAAAAAAGGTAGGATGCGGTTTCTCTCTCAGTTGGTTAAGCCCATACTTTTCCAGACGGGCTTCTGCTTCCTGGGTTGTGAGTCCTGTATCAAATGAAGTGTTCAGTTTTGATTTTATATCTTCAGGATTCAAACTGTACCAGGTAATTGAAAGTTCAGCATTGTTTGCTGTTTCTTTCGGACCTTGATTTGTCATTTAGACTGCCTCCTCAAAAAAAAAGAATTATGATTGTGCAATACGATTTGGACCAATGTAAGTGCCATTTGGAATCACGGCGTTTTTGGGGATGACAATGATTCCGTCTCGGGCATACCAGTTATTGCCGTTAATATCTGTTCCGCGGGGGAAAGGCAAAATTGTAACTCCGCGGCCAATGCGTGCGTTTTTATCTACAATACATCCGGTGATGATACTGCCATCTCCAATTCCAATTGGGATGAACTCAGCCGGTGATGGTTCGACAATTGGGTCGATATAATCAGCTCCCATGATGATGGAATCTTCTATACGAGACCCGCTGCCAATACGGCTGCGCAGCCCAATCACTGAGTTTCGAATATTTGCGTTCTCAATCAGGCAGCCTTCTGAAAGAAGCACATGCTCCAATTCACTGTCCTGGATGGATGAGCCTGGCAGATAGCGGGGATGGGTATAGATCGGGCGTTTATGGCTGTAAAGATCAAAAGGCGGATTTTGCCGTGCCAGCATAAGGTTGGTGTCGTAAAAAGAACGGATCGTTCCGATATCTTCCCAGAAATCATCAAAATCGAATCCAAAGACATGATGATTGTGAATGGCATGGGGAATCACGTGACTGCCGAAATCTGCAAAAGTGTGTTCCTGCAGAAGGCTGTCGAGCAGATCAACGTTGAAGATGTAAATTCCCATGGAACCCAAATAAGGACGATCCTTATCCTCCCGGCTGACTAATTCCTGCAGTATGTTTGGGTCGGTTGGTTTCTCTGCAAAATGGGTGATCTGCATGTTTTTGTCACGTTTCAAAATTCCAAAACGACCGGTATCGCCGGTTTTTACCGGTTGCACGGCTACGGTAATGTCAGCCTGTGTTTCCCAGTGGAATTGGGCCATGGCCTCATAGTCCATGCGATAGAGATGATCGCCTGCCAGAATGAGGATGTATTGACAGTTGGAGGATCGAATCTCAAACAGTTGTTTGCGTACGGCGTCCGCTGTTCCCTGATACCAGTCATTGGTTTCGGTTGTCTGTTCAGCTGCCCAGATCTGAACCCAGCCGGAGTGAAAGTTATCAAACTGGTAGGTGTTCGAAATGTGGCGGTGCAATGATACAGAATTAAACTGTGTTAATACCGCAATCTTATAGATTTTAGAATTAATACAATTGGAAATTGGAATATCAATCAGTCGATATTTCCCGGCAATTGGAACTGCAGGCTTGGACCTTTGTTGTGTCAAAGGAAAGAGACGGGTGCCTCGTCCGCCACCTAAAATGACTGCTAACACTTCGTTAATGTTGGGCATGATTTCCTCCGTTTAATGATGGTAGGAATATATTTTGACTAAGATGGTATTGGTCGGTAGCTTCCATAACTGGATTAAGAATAGTATAAGCTTTCGTTCCCGTCAACATTTTTATTCCTTATTTCTGCAGCAGAAGTAAGGAATTTCTGAAGGTGTTATCAGAAGTGTTTATCATGTTAACTTTAATAATGATTAAGGATACCATTTTTTTCAAAAGAATCCCTGGAAAGTTTGGGGATTCTTTTGAAAATTCAGACCCTGAAAACAATGAGAGGATTGTTCCAGGGTCTGAGTGCGGTGAGGAAACGACAAAAGTCGTTTTATGGCAATTCAGAGGTGCAATGCGGGCAGCGAACAGCTTTGATTGCAATGCTGCTTTGGCAGAAAGGGCAGGTTTTGGCCGTAGCTTCGTGTTCTTCTGCTTTTTGTACACGCGTTTTATTGATGGCTTTAACCACTAAAAATAAGACAAGCGCAATAATAAAGAATTCAATGATGGTGTTTAAAAACATCCCATAATTAATGGTGGGAACCCCGGCTGCCGCAGCTTCTTCAAGCGATGGGTACGATTGCCCGCTTAGATTAATGTATAAGTCTTTAAAATTTACTTCTTTGAGCAAAAGGCCGATGGGCGGCATGATGATGTCATTAACCAGCGAGGTAACAATTTTTCCAAAGGCGCTGCCGATGATGACTCCGATAGCCAGGTCAATGACATTCCCTTTGGATATAAACTCTTTAAATTCTTTAAGCATGTTCTTCCTGTCACACCAGATTATAGTATGGTAATTTTATCGCATTTGGCAGAATTTTCAACCGTTCTGCTTTTTAAGAGGGTTTCATTAAACGGGTAAATATCACCAGCCCTGAGATAAAAAACAAGCCTGCATAAATGGCATAGATCACCAGAAAGCCCAATCCTGATTGCAGGAGATTCAATTGATCGGCCATCGGGCCGCCAATGCCTGCGCCGACAATGCCGGCGCCTGCTCCGGCCAGGTTGGATATTCCCAGATATCGTCCGGCGCTTTCAGGCGGAACCAGATCCGTTCCCAGCGCCCAGTTGGTGGTAAAGAATAAGCCGGTACCGGTACCAATAAAGGCGCCGCTGATGATGACCATAAGCATATTGGGAGAGAGAATCAGGAAGATCGTACCTGTGCCGGCAATGATTCCTGCCAGTCCGACCAGACGGGTTTTTCCAAATCGGTCAGCCAAATTTCCGCCTGCAATGGCGGAGGGAATTAAGAAAAGGGCTACTACACCCATCAGGGTAGATGTCATGACGGCTGCATTTGGAATATGCAGAACGTCTTTCAGGAAGTACATGGCAAAGCCCTGTACCGAGGTGATTGCTGCTAAAAAGAGCAGGCGGTTGATTACCCACCAGATAAATTTACCATGTGATCGGGCTTCATTCCCGATTCCGATCCAGACTCCAAAATAAACTCCAATCAGAATCGAGCCGGCCATGGCGGCCAGACCGACCAGTCCGATAACGATGATCCGGGTTGAAAGGTTTGAATCTGCTGGAAGAAACTGTCCGCTGGTTTTTACCAGCAGTTGGGCTGTTTGGGTGATGGCTGCAAAAATGATTGTCAGCAGAAGCATACGCAAAACCAGGGGGGCAATGGATTCCTGCGGTTTTGTTTGCAGCGGTTCTTCTTTTACAAACATGGTGATCGTCATGGTGGTGAGAAAGGCTGCCATGATAATGCCGGTTACAGCCCAAAAACGCTGTTTGTCGATGAGTATGCCGATGAAAAGCACCATAAAAACCGGCAGCAGTTCAAAAACGGCTTTCATGCCGGAGGCTTGTCCGCGTTGCTGACTGGGAACCAGATCGGGAATAAGACCCTGTAAAGCTCCGTGACCTATATTGGAAGATACTTCCAGCAAAATGATTCCAATGAGCAATACCAGATAGGCGGTATTGATTCCGAAGCGGGCTTCTAATGCGGCGTCGCCGGGAGCCCCCATAAACAGGACAGATGATCCAATGATGGCGAGGAATACAACGTTCAGAATGGCTCCAACAAAGATAAAAGGTTTTCGGCGCCCGAACCGGGAGGTGCTGCGGTCGCTTAATAACCCGGCAATGGGTTGTACCAGCATGGCAACCATTAGTCCAATCACTCGAATGGCGGCCAGATAGGTATTTTTTTGGTCGTAGGGAGAGAACAACAGTACCAAAGCAGGGAGAAGAATGGGCATGATGATCCCTGAACTGGTATTAAGGCCCAGCCAATAGCTGTTGATTTTGAACAAATCCCAAAACTTCAACGGCTTGTTTAAATGATTGATGTCATTGTCCATGAGGCCACCTTTTTGAGACGAGTGTGTACGCTTTACTTATTGTAACGTATGCTGCTTCTTAAATGCTTTTAACAAACCATAAACAGTTCTTAAACTACAAAAACGACAGGATACTGTATGATTAAAACATCTCAGCTGCTGTATATTGGTTGAGCGTTTGTCAGAAAAACAGCTGCGGGGTTGGAAGATGAAGAATCTTTGGTGGCAGGTAAATTATGGGTATTGGCAGGCAGAATTACTGGCAGATAAATGATAAGAGTGTCTGATTGGTTGTGAAGTTTCATTCTTTCTCCCCGATGAAAGCGCCCCTCATTGTTCACAATGAGGGGCGCTTGTTTCCGGCAGTTTTTGGTTGGACGGGAAGGGGCTTTTTTTACGCGGGAAAATTCAGTGTGTAAAGGAAATAAAAAAACAGCACACGCTGAGGTTCTTCTCTTTGCGTGTGCTATAATCCTGATGCCGAAGGTGGGAATCGAACCCACATACCTTGCGGTACACGAGTTTGAGTCGTGCGCGTCTGCCTGTTCCGCCACTTCGGCTTGGTGCAAAGAGTATATCCATATTTCTTCGAAGGGTCAAGGATTAATTTTATATGCGTCTTGGAATCATTGGTTTACCTCAATCTGGAAAAACAACAATTTTTAATGCTCTTACCGGCGGGTCACATCCCACCGGTATTGTGAGCGGGAAGCTGGAAGTGCATACCTCGGTTGTGGATGTGCCTGACCCCAGGGTAGATGTGCTTAGTAAGATGTTTAATCCTAAAAAAACCATCTATGCTAAGGTAACTTATTCTGATATTGCGGGTCTGGATGGTTCCGCCGGTTCCGGCGGAATTTCAGGTACGCTTTTAAATCAGTTGACACAGGTAGATGGGTTTATTCATGTGATCCGTTGTTTTGAGGATGATTCTGTGCCGCATCAGGCGGGTTCTGTTAACCCGGGTCGTGATCTTGCTACGATGGACAGTGAATTTATTCTTAATGACCTGATTGTGACCGAACGCAAGCTGGAGAAACTGACAGAAGAGCGAAAAAAGGGCGCCGGCCGGGAAAAATCAGTGATTGACAGCGAAGCAGAATTATTTAATCGTTTTCATGCAGCATTGGAAGAAGAAAAGCCTTTACGGGATTTACCGCTTACCCCTGAAGAAGAACGGGTGATCACCGGTTTTGGGCTATTAAGCCGTAAACCTGTTTTAATTGTATTAAATTGCGGTGAAGCGCAGAAAGCTCCGGATATCCAATACGGTCATGAAAAAAGCCGGGTAGTGGCTTTACAGGGAAAGCTGGAGATGGATATAGCGCAGCTTCCGCCTGAAGAAATGCAGATGTTTTTGGAAGAATACAATATCAGTGAACCGAGCTTAAATAAGATGATCCGGCTTTCCTATGATCTGTTAGGGTTACAGTCGTTTTTTACAGTAGGGCCGGATGAAGTAAGAGCCTGGACGGTGGAGAAAGGGGCTTTGGCTCCGGAAGCAGCCGGTGTGATTCATACTGATTTGCAGAAGGGGTTTATCCGGGCTGAGGTTGTTTCTTATGACGATCTTATCAGTCTGGGAGGTCTGAATGAAGCCAAAGCGAAAGGAAAGTTACGTCTGGAAGGCAAGGAATATCCGGTGAAAGATGGCGATATCCTGAACATTCGCTTTAATATTTAAAGCAGACAGCTGCATGTTCTGTTTAAATGTTTCGTCTCTGAAATTCAGAGAAAGGTTTTATCCAAATTCTGAAAACCAGCCGCGGTATAAAACTGCGGCTGGTTTTGTGTGGCTGAGATCATCTGAAGTGTCTGTCAGTGGTTTGGTTTTCAGAAACAGGGTCAGATGTTCCGGATTGATATTTGGAACCCCAGCTTTTCTGACAGGCTGCCAAAGAAAAAATGAAAGCTCGTTATAAAGTGAAACGGTACAGGTTGCTTTCACGCATTTTGAAACCACAGCGTTGATAAAGCCGGTTGGCGGCTTCCCGGCTGGGGCGAGAGGTCAGGTCAATGGTTTTGGCTCCCTTTTCTCGGGCAACCTCAATGGCTTTTTGGGTAAGGGCTTCGCCCAGTCCATGTCCGCGGGCTTGGGTATCTACCACGACATCTTCAATCCAGCTGCGAATTCCGGTTGGAATGCGAAAGGTGACCAGGGTTAAAGTACCCATGATGCGATTGTCAAAATCTTCATGGCGGATCAAAATAACCGAATTACAGGGTGAATGTACCAATTCTTCCAGTTCTTTGCGGGTGGGAATGGAAGCGGAACCTGAAAGCTGGGGAATTAACCGGGTGAACGCTTCGATTAATTCGTCATTGACCTGGGCAGCGATTTCTGTTTTCATTGTCGATCCTTTTAAAAAATGGTTCAGGGTTTGGATGAGAGTTTTTCTACCAGTTCCATGATGGCCTGGGCTGAACGCAGCGGGCCGGTTTGTTCCTGCCCGGCCACTCCGAGGCAGGTTCGCATTTGGCCAACATATACGCCCTGATCAAAAAACGCAGTGAAAAATTCCTGTGCCAGCGCTTCGTATTGAGCGGGGTATTCAGGCGGGCCAAAGATGTTGGCGTAATATGTGTTGACCTGACCGATGGTGGTGGTAGTGCCTTTGCTCATTACTTTTCCGGCTCGGAAGACATTTAAAGCAGTATCTTTATCGGGAAAACGCTCTAAAATTGGGGCGGTTGGGCTGGGCTCTTCGTAATTGTTTGCATATAAGACAGCGTCAATGGGGTAGCCATGCAATACGGTATCCAGAGTGGTTACCGGAACCACAACTCTGGCGTTGATCTGAGAGGGGTTCATGATAATGGTACGGTCGATCTGACCGAAGGCATAGCCGGGTTTTAAATCGTCCAATCGGACAAAAGCCCCGATTTCAGTGCCATAGCCCAGGACTGTTCCATCGGCGGTAAGCGCCAATGATCCCATGTCGTCAGCGATGGTTGTTAAATCCTGCACTGAATCTCCGGCCAGGTTTCGCAGCGCTTCGATGGTTTCTGATTTTCCGGCTCCGGTATCTCCCATAATCAGGATGTTTGCTGCTCCCTTTTGGAATATCGAAAGATGAAACAAAGCGCCATGGAAGGGTAATCGTTTTTTCTTCATCATTTTGATGTTATGCAGCGTGAGAATCATTTTCTTCAGGTAACCGAAATAAGCATATTTTGGCTGATCGGGAATGGTGCCAACCAGAATATCATTGATTTCGTCATCAAAAAAGATGGTGGCTGCGTGGGTGTCAGGGTGTTCCAGGACTTCCGGAGTTCCAAAGAGGAAAATCGCATCCGGCTGACGTTTCAGATCTTCATCATCTGCAAGTTCGAAAAGGTTGCTGAGAGAAAAACATAATTCAAAATAATGCAGGTTGAAATAAACCATAATTACCAGTTCGCCCACTTTGGCCGGGTAGCATAACCAGTCTTTTGAATTGAGGCTGACCTGACTGAGAGGGTTAAACGATACCCGTTCAAAACCGCCGGTCCGTTTGTTGATGGGGGTGTCAAAAATGAGCGGCGGGTACATTAATACCTGTCGGATGATTGGAATGGCTTTAATCTGATCATAAATCTGGCTGGCATCCTGCGGATAAGGAAGGTTCCACGGAAGAGCAATGGCAGCAACTTCTGCTCCGGCCCGTACCTGGCGATAGATGCGGGGGTGATTTTTGGTGATATTTTCCTGAATGTCACGGTATGCACTGCGGATGACATGTGTCAGTTGTTCAATGGTGTTATTAAACGTGCGGTAAGGGCGCGAATCAAAGTGGTTGCCGGCTGAATCGCAGATGATCAGACGCTGACGGCTGCGCCAGTAGTTGTACAGGTATTCCACAAACGAATTGAAAAGGTTTGGGTCCCGGAAAAAATGGCTTGAATCATCTACCAGACGGGGCGTGAGTTCGGCAGGAATGGTCAGCAGGTATCGTAAAACGACAGCCATTTTGCGGATTTCAGCCCGGGTAATGTGCTGAGGGTTGGAAAAAACAGCGAGCAGGGAAGAATTTCGTTTGATCAGTTCATCTACACAACGGGTGAGAATGTCAAGAAAAAGAGGGCTTGACAGCAGTTTGTCCCCTGAATCACAAATATGATCCTGAACCCGCAGGATCACTTTTCCTTCAATGATTTGGTAAGTCAGTTCGTCGATTTTAAGCTCCTTAGGATGTTTTCTGCAATTAAACCATAATAATTAAATTATGACAGGTTTTTTTGGGTTCGCCGGTATAACTTATGTCCATTCGCCCAAAATGATATCCAAAATCAGATTGGGGGTCATTTGACTGGTTTTGACGGCCTGGTCCATTTCAAGTAAATGACGGTAAATTGTTTTCAGGTTTTCCATCTGAAATCCCTGGGCTTGCTGCCAGAGTTTTCTGGCTGCCAGATCAGAACGGATTTCTGGAATTTCCTGGGTTATTCTGCTGAAAGATCCGTTGTCGTTAAGATATTCGCAGGTTATCAAAATGAGCCGATATTGGCGGACAATCATGCTGAATACCTGTTGCGGTTCCATCTCTTCCAGGAGGCGGTTCAGTTGCTGAAAAGCCAACGGGCGGTTTTTTACTGCCAGTGCGTCGACCAGATGAAAGATGTTCCCTGCTGCCTGATTGCTGGACAGGGCTTCAACATCTGCAATTGTCACGGCACGTTCTCTATTGGTATAAGTCAGCAGTTTTTCCAGTTCCTGCACGGCCTGAAAGGTGTCTGTTCCGATCCATTCTGCCAGGTGACTGGCGGCTGCCGGAACGATGTTTCCTCCCATCTGGCGGGCCTGATTCTGAATCCATTCCGGCATGGCGTATGGCGCCGGCAGTTTAAAGTCCTGCCAGAGGGCCTGGCGGGGGTGTTGACGAACCCATTGCGCCAGTTTGTGCCGGACGGGGTCGTAGTTTTTCCAGTTTTTGCGGTCGAAGGTGTCGGGCAATTCAATGATTAACAGGGTGGTATCCGGTTTTTTTTCAAGAAGCTGAATCAGCCGGTCCAGATCCTGGCGGGCAGGAAGTTCTTTGAGCACGGTCAGCCGTTTGTCAGATAAGAGCGGAAGTGTGTTCAGTGCGGTTTGAATGGCGCTCAGGGATGTTTGTTTTTCTTCCAATACGGTAATATTCAATCCGCTGGTATCTGTGGTGCTGAAAGATTGAATATGCGCTCTGGTTTCCTGGAAGAGTCGGTATTCATCATCTCCATGAAAAACAAAAATCGTTTGTTGCGGGTTTTTCGTCATAAAACCTAAGCCTGGCGGGTAAAAACACGATGGGTGACTGTGTCTTTGTTTTTCTGCTGATAGATCGATTCGATTCGGAATTGCGGGCCGGGAGTGGCGGTTGTGTATTTTTCCTGCACCAGCGGGCCCAGGGGTTGAGAAAGAATATGAATGATGGTGACCAGTAAGATGACCAAGGGGAGACGATCCAGTTTTTTTCGTAACCCATCGGTGCCCAACAGAGACAGCCATGCGCCTGTGCCGGCCAGCAGCCCGGTGACGGCATAATTGGTGCCGCAATGCGGGTGGATGGCCAGGGTGTGTTCGCCTGCTTTTAAACGACTCATGGCCTGGTCAATGCTTTGTTGAAGGTCTTCGATGGATACGTCTCCAAATACCCAAAACCCTCTGGAATCAGAGTAACCTGCCAGTGAGCGGGTATTGCCGGTTTGATTCAAAATGTTGATTGTGGCATGTTCCAACGCATGGTTTTGTCGGATGTGTTGCAGTCTTTTTGTGAATATTTCCATTTTTATCCTTTTGGTGCGGTTGTGAAAAAACCTTCTTCGAGCGCCTGCCGAAGAGATCGTGATTCAATCAGTTTAATCCCGGTGGGGAGTGTTTCGCTGCGATGGGTGCGTTGAGGGATGATGGCCAGTTTAAAGCCCATTTTGGCAGCTTCCCGCAGCCGGGTTTCCATTTGGCTGACCCACCGTAATTCACCGGAAAGACCGACTTCACCGATAAAAACCGCATCGGTTTTAAGGGGAAGATCGCGTTGGGATGATGCTATTGCAGCAGCTATTGCCAGGTCGGCGGCAGGTTCGCCAATGCGCATTCCTCCTACAACATTTACAAATACATCCTGTTCAGACAGTCTCAGACCGATTCTTCGGGTGAGAACCGCGCACAGCATCAGCAGGCGATTCATGTCGACCCCATTGGGTGTACGGCGCGGATTGTTCAGGCTGGTGTGGCTGGTGAGACCCTGTATTTCTACCAGCAGTGGGCGGGTGCCTTCCATGGTTACGGCAATGGCGCTTCCGGCAGAATTTATCATTCGCTCTGCGAGGAAGGCTTCAGAAGGGTTGGGCACTTCACTCAACCCGGTTTCATGCATTTCAAAAACGCCGACTTCTGAGGTGGCTCCAAAACGGTTCTTTACCGAGCGCAGAAGGCGGAAAGACTGGAAGGAATCTCCTTCCAGATATAAGACGGTATCTACAATGTGTTCCAGAACCCGCGGGCCGGCAATGACTCCTTCTTTGGTGACATGGCCAATTAAAAAAATGGTAATTCCGAGGTTTTTGGCCAATTCGCGTAAGCGGGAAGCGCTTTCGCGAACCTGACCAACCGAGCCGGCTGAGGAATCTATTTCAGGGCGGTATACGGTTTGAATGGAATCCACTACCATCATGATGGGTTTTAATTGGCGGATGTGTTCTTCAATGCCGGTCAGATTGGTTTCGGTAACTAAAAAGAGGTGTTCAGGGTAGGTTGCGTCTGGCAGAAGTCTTGAAGCCCGCATTTTTATTTGCTGTTCTGATTCTTCTCCTGATACATACAGTACGGTTAATTGCTGTGCCATCTCAAGAGCAACCTGGAGGAGCAGGGTAGATTTTCCAATGCCGGGGTCTCCGCCTACCAGAATAATTGATCCTGGTACAACTCCGCCGCCCAGTACGCGGGCAAATTCACTTATCGAAAGCGGGATGCGGGTTGTGTTGTCGCCTTCGATTTCTGATAAGGTGCGTGGTTTTGAAGTGGTCAGGGCAGATGCGTGAGCAGCGCTTTTTGTTTCAGGCTGCTTTTCGATTACTTCTTCAACCATGCTGTTGAATGACCCGCATTGCGGGCAGCGGCCAAAGGGGTGGGCAGAATTTCGCCCGCATTGTTGACAGACGTATTGGGTCATTAATCGTGTCATATCTGACCAATCATACCCGAAAACTACAGCCTGGGGGGTGGTCTGATAAAAAAACAGGCCTCTTTTTGAGGCCTGTTTTCACTTTACTCTGGCTGCGCTTCGGGATTGGGTTCCTGTTGTGTTTGTGTAATCCTGGATTTGATGATTAATTGTCTGTTGTCATCCATATCCAAAATGATGGTCTCACCTGCAGAAAACTCTTTGGCGAGAACGGCTTCAGAGAGTTTATCTTCTACCGATTGCTGAATGACACGGCGTAATGGACGGGCGCCCATATCCGGGTCATAGCCTTCTTCTACAATCCAGTCCGTTACGGCAGCGGTTGTTTCTACCTGGATATTATGATCTTTCAGGCGCTCGCTCACTTTTGCAAGTTCCAGATGCACAATCTGATGCAGGTCCTGCCGGTTTAAAGCGCGGAAGACGATAACGCCGTCAAGGCGGTTCACAAATTCAGGGCGAAAGACACGCTTGAGGGAATCCATCAATTTTTTACGCATCTCTTCATGTTCATGAAGTTCTTCGGTTGCTTCATCCCGTTCCAGATGGAAGCCCAGTGAATTTTGCCGCTTAATGACGTCTGCACCAATGTTTGAGGTCATGATAATAATGGCATTACGGAAGTCTACTTTACGGCCTTTTGCGTCTGAAAGATGCCCTTCTTCCATGATTTGCAGCAGCATATTCATGGCTTCGGGGTGCGCTTTTTCGATTTCATCGAATACAACGATTGAATAGGGCCGGCGGCGGATGGTTTCTGTCAGTTGCCCGGCTTCGTCATAGCCAATGTAGCCTGGAGGGGCGCCGACCAATCGGCTGACCGAATGGCGTTCCATGAATTCAGACATGTCAAATTGAATGAGCGCGTCGTCATTGCCGAATAAGAATCGGGCGAGCGCTTTGGTTAATTCGGTTTTTCCAACGCCCGTAGGCCCCAGGAAGATGAAAGAACCAATAGGACGGCGGGGATCTTTTAACCCCGACCGTGCACGGCGAATGGCTTTGGAAATGGTTTCAATGGCTTCGTTTTGCCCGATAATGTATTGGCGCAGTTCATCTTCCATGTTGAGCAGTCGGGCTGATTCTTCCTGGGCCAGTTGCATGACCGGAACGCCGGTCCACATGGAGACCATTTCAGCAATGTCGTCATGGGTTAGTTTGGGGCTGGTGTCACGGTTCCATTCAGAGCGCATTTTATTAAGCTGCATTTCGTATTTGTGAAGACGATACTGGTAATTTTCAACATCGGTCTGGCGGTTTTCCTGCATGGCCAGCTTCATTTTTGGCTGCAGTTCGCGCATTTTTTGAATAATTTCTTTGCTGTTTTGAGCAACTTCGCTTTTGTACATGCGTACCCGCGATGCAGATTCGTCAATCAGGTCGATGGCTTTGTCTGGCAGGAAGCGATCTGAAATATAGCGCGAAGATAAACGAGCTGCTGACTCCAGAGACTCGTCTGTAATCTGCAGTTGATGGTGATCTTCATATTTCGATCGAATTCCTTTTAGGATTTCGATGGTCTCTTCAACCGTAGGTTCTTGAACAGTGATTGGTTGGAAGCGCCGTTCAAGCGCTGCATCGCTCTCAATGTTTTTGCGATATTCTTCCAGCGTAGTAGCTCCAATGACCTGCAGTTCTCCGCGGGACAGGGCTGGTTTAAGAATGTTGGCTGCATCAACTGAAGAACCTGCTGAACCGGCTCCGACCAGCATGTGAACTTCATCAATAAACAGAATGGCGCCGGATTGTTTTAATTCATCAATGATTCGTTTCAGCCGTTCTTCGAATTGGCCGCGGTACATGGTACCGGCTACCAGTGATCCGACATCCAGCTGTAAAACCCGTTTTCCCAGCAATAAGGCAGGAACATCACCTTCAATAATTCTCTGTGCCAGACCTTCTACAATTGCGGTTTTTCCAACACCTGGTTCACCAATAAGAGCCGGGTTGTTTTTATTTCTGCGGGCTAAAATCTGAATGACCCGTTCTATTTCAGTCTGGCGGCCAATGACCGGATCCAGTTTTCCATCTTCTGCTTTGCTTGTTAAGTCAGTCGCCAGTTGGTCGACCAGGGGGCTCTTGTTGCCTTTTTCTTTTTCAGTTTTTGGCTGCGGAGTATTTGGTGTTTTGGAAGAAGCCGCACCGCCGGGTTCAACCGGGTGGTTTTCCTGCAGCACTCGATGTACCTGACGGCGAATTTGTTCAGAGGTTAATCCTAATTTGTGCAGTACTTCGTTTGCATAACCCTGATCTGACTGGATCAGACCCAGTAAGAGATGTTCGGTTCCTACAAAATGGTGTCCCATCTTCTTTGCTTCCTGGAGTGCATACTCAAGAACCTGTTGTGCACCAACTGAAAGTTCCAGGTAACCGCCGGAGGCCGTTCCATGGCCGGTGAACATTTCGACAATATCGCGAACCCGTTTGGCTTCCAGCCCAAGCTCTGATAAAACCCTGCGGGCAATTCCGTTTTCTTCCAAAATTAAACCCAACAAAATATGTTCGGTTGCAATTGATTCAGCCTGTAATTGTTCTGCTTCCTGATGAGCCAGAGCGAGTACCTGTTTGGCTCTGGGTGTAAAGCGATCCATTCCTGGCATAAGTTCTCTCTTTCTTTACCTCTCTATGGGTCGATCGTTGGCGATGCCGCCCCATGAGTTATATTTTGGATTGTTTATACCATATCTATAGCAATTCGAGACTGCGACCGGTATAAATTCAGTCAGGTATCCTATCAGGGCAATTGCACCTTATTTAAATTGAATGTGAGATGTTTCTGCTCATCTTCTGACCTGGGATACAGTCAGGAGTGAAAGAGGCTTCATCTTCATGAAAAATAAATTTAATACCATTGTTCTGAGTATGATGTTAATTGTAATAATCTTTTCTAAGAATAACGTTAATATTTGATTTTTTGACAGGAAATGGTCTGCAGACTGGTTGATCAGGGCGGGGCTGATGGTGTGTCGTTGCGGAGAGACCGGTGGAATCATAACAACCGGGCGTATTCTGTTTGAAATATGGTTGATTGGCCTGGGTTGGGGGGTTAAATCAGAGGCGTTTGTTGTGTATAATCATTTTAGAATCCTTTCCAGGAGGTTAATGTATGACAGCACATCGAGAGATTCATGCTCCCCGGGGAACACAGCTTACTTGTAAATCCTGGCTGACAGAGGCGGCATACCGGATGATTCAAAATAATCTGGATCCTGAAGTCGCTGAGCAGCCGGAAGATTTGGTAGTCTATGGCGGACGAGGTCAGGCTGCCCGCAGTTGGGAGGCCTTTGATGCAATTCTGGATAATTTGAAGAATCTGGAAAATGATGAAACTTTGCTGGTGCAGTCGGGTAAGCCGGTTGTTGTATTTCGCAGTCATCCTGATGCCCCGCGGGTATTAATTGCCAATTCCAATCTGGTACCGCATTGGGCTACTCAGGAACATTTTGACGATTTGTCGAAAAAAGGATTGATGATGTATGGCCAGATGACTGCCGGTTCATGGATTTATATTGGAACGCAGGGAATTTTACAGGGTACTTATGAAACCCTGGGGGCATTGGCCAAACAAAAAGGCTGGCCATCTCTGAGAGGAAAGTTTGTTCTGACGGCTGGTCTGGGG
Source organism: uncultured Leptolinea sp. (assembly GCA_964511135.1). Lineage (GTDB taxonomy): Bacteria > Chloroflexota > Anaerolineae > Anaerolineales > Anaerolineaceae > UBA4782. The sequence continues at coordinate 33,539 of CAZEEL010000006.1, forward strand.
GGGATGGGCGGTGCACAGCCATTAGCGGTAAAAATGAATGAAGGGGTTGGGCTGGTGGTTGAAATCGACCCGGCCAGAGCTAAAAGACGGTTGGATCATCGTTATGTCGATGCAGTGGTGACGGATTTGGAAGAAGCCATGGTGATGGTAGAAGAAGCCAAAGAGAATCATACTCCGATGTCGATTGGGTTGATTGGAAATGCGGCGGAAATCTTCCCGCAGTTGCTGGCGATGGGTGTGGTTCCGGATGTGGTGACAGACCAAACTCCGGCTCACGATGTATACAGCTATATTCCTGCCGGCATGACTTTGGAAGAATCTGCCAGACTGCGTCAAAGTGATCCTGAAAAATATGAACAGCTTTCGTTAGATTCCATGACTGCTCATGTGCGGGCCATGCTTGAATTCCAAAAGAAAGGATCGGAAGTCTTTGATTACGGGAATAATCTGCGGCAGCGGGCTTTTGATCATGGTGAAAGCCATGCCTTTGATTTTCCGGGATTTGTGCCGGCTTATATTCGTCCTTTGTTTTGTGAAGGGAAGGGCCCATTCCGTTGGGTGGCGCTTTCAGGTGATCCTGAGGATATTTACCGAACCGATGAAGCTCTGTTGGAATTGTTCCCTGAAAATGATCATCTGAAACGGTGGCTGATCATGGCGAAAGAGCAAATCCATTTTCAGGGTTTGCCGTCAAGAATTTGCTGGCTTGGCTATGGAGAGCGGGCTCAGGCCGGCCTGAAATTTAATGAAATGGTTGCAAAAGGGATTGTTAAAGCGCCGATTGTCATTGGGCGTGACCATTTGGATGCCGGCTCGGTAGCTTCACCAAACCGTGAAACTGAGGGTATGCTGGATGGTACTGATGCGGTCAGTGACTGGCCGATTTTGAATGCTTTAATCAATGCGGTCAATGGCGCTACCTGGGTTTCTTTCCATCATGGCGGCGGGGTTGGAATTGGTTTCAGTCAGCATGCGGGTCAGGTCATTGTTGCTGACGGAACCCCTGAAGCTGCCCGGCGATTGGAGCGTGTCTTAACCTGTGACCCGGGTATGGGTGTAGTACGGCATGCTGATGCCGGCTATTCTGGCGCAATTTCTTTTGCCCAAAAAAGCGGTATTAAAATGCCGATGCTTAAACAGTAACTTATTCGAGTAAGATGCGCATAAAACGCTGGTTCTGGTTTTTGATCTTTATCGCTTTCGGCGCAGCCATAGGAGTGGCTTATGGCTGGTATATTCAGCCTGCGAAGTTTCAGGATGTTTCGCTGAGATCATTGCGTGCTGACTATCAGGCTGATTATGTTCTGATGGTTGCTGAATCGTATGCCAGAGAGAAAGATTTAAACCGGGCTGAAGTCAGTCTGAAGCAACTCCACAGTGCTGATCCGGCTGATATTATTCGTAAAGCATTGGATACCGGCCGTGAATTGGGATATGGGGAAACAGATTTGCAGCTTTTAGATCAGCTGCTCAATGTTTTTGAGCCGCATTCGAGTTTTTATAAAAATGGCAAAACCGGCTATGAATGAAAAACGCGGAATTGGCTATCTTTTTACCGGATTCTTTCTGGGCTTGCTCCTGGGATTGGGCTATGCCTGGTTTATTAATCCTGTTACTTTCCAGGATATTTCTCCTGCAGATCTGAAAGAAAACCAGCAATATCAATATCGATTGATGATAGTGCGGGCATATGCTTATGATCAGGATGTGGAGAGGGCGCTTGCCAGACTGAAATTATTAAAAGACGATAGTGTTCTCGGCTCTTTGAACGAAATGCGGGATGATTTTGAAAAATCGCCTGCAGATCCCCGGGATTTGCAGGCTGTTCAGGCATTGTTGCTGGCTTTTGGACAGACGCCGGTAAATGCCGGTGAAAAGGATTTGGTTTCTGCGACGGATCCATTGGGTGTTCTTTCAACCCCTACGCTTGTTTTGCATCGGTCTGCAACGCTGACTCCCGGAACTCCTGAACCCGGCAGGACAGCTTTGCCTGCAACTACCCCGATCGTGTTATTAACTCCCAGCCCGACAACAGCAGCCAGTTATCGCTACTCTGAAAAGAACTATGTCTGTGACCCCAATCTTCCGGAAAAGTTATTGCAGGTTCAGGTGTATACCCGTTCAGGGGAGCCGGTACCGGGTGCAAAGGTTACGGTAAGCTGGGAGGAAGGGAAAGAAAGTGTTTTTTATACCGGGTTTTATCCGGATATGGGGCCGGGATATGCAGACTTTATGATGAGTCAGGGTCATAGTTATACCGTAACGGTGGGCGATTCTGACAGCAAAATCAGCGGGTTGCTGGTCACTTCCTGCCGCAAGGCAGATGGAGCTTCTTATTTTGGATCAGTCCTGGTAAAGTTTATTCAACAATGAATGTTTTTAACAGATATACAATATCGTCTTGATTGAGTGAATCTTTTGAGCAACCCTGATGGTAAGCCTCACCGGGTTGCTCAAAAAAAATTATGCAGGGTCTGTTTTTTCGATAATGCCATCTGCCAGACCGGTATCTGGCACAATCTTGATGGCTGCAGACTGCATGCCCATTCCAACTTTTAAGGCGCCGGCTCCTTCGGTGTTGGTTACGTGGAAAAAGCAGATGCCTTCATATTGCTCTGAAATGTTTACGACATTATTTTTCTTCGTCACAGTAAAAACAAGCGGTGTATCCGGCCTGATATCGCCGGCTTTGACTCCGTTCAGAAATACCGGCCCCGCCTGATCTTTCCTGGAACAGGTAATTGAAACCTGTTTTGGCATATCCAAATCTTCCTGAGATGCCAGATTCTCAATAAACCGCGCCTTTTCCTGCGGCTTGTCTGTTGGGTAAAACTTCTTTACCGGGGATCCGTCTTCGTTATTTTCTTCCCTGCTTTGTGCCCGATGAGCAAAGGCACGATAAACCAGAAATAAGCCGGCAACGATCAGCCCATAAAATAAAACCTGCCTGTTTGCCAAAGAAAGCCAAACGCCTGCCAGGATGACCGCAATACCGACGAACAATTCGCTGAAAAACTTTGACATGGTGTAACCTTTATGTACTTTTGTTGACGTTTTTTACTTTAACCGTAAGGCATTGTTTTACGGAAGGCTGTTATTGCCTGCCCAGTCCTGCCCTAAAATGAATACGATCTCAGGGTTGGAGTGCGGGTCATAGCGGTTGAAAATACTGCCGGTGGGAATGTTGGCCAGTTTTGCAAGATACCCGGCTGTGTAAGGGCGGCTGCTGTAGATGATGATGCCGCTGCCTGCGTAATATTGATCTGCATTGGTAACTTCGATAATGTTCAGACCCTGCTCGCGCAGATATTCAGCCGTGCGTTCAGCCAGCCCGCCGTCCTGGGTTCCGTTTTGAAGGGTGATTCTGGCCTGTTCAGCTTTTGCCAGTTCCAACAGGTCGTTGAGTGTTCCTTCGCCGGAAACGGAAACAGGCCCAACTACATTGGCGGTTGTGAATACTTCATCACGGGTCCTGCGAATACATGACGGATCAGGAATTTCAATGGACTGGCCTTCGTACATGGAAGACGTAAAGCAATTTGCCGGCATTACCCGATTTTGAATGTTTTGTTCGGGTATTTTTACAGCCAGCGCTGCCAGTTGCGCAATCTGCTGCAAACTCAGGTTGGTATGAATCCCGGATGAAAGTTGCGCATAGATCTGTGGCGATTTGGCAACGAGCGTGGGCAGCATGTTTAAGGTTAAGATTTGTTTGCGGATGGACATGATGACCTGCTGTTGTCGGGCTGCACGGTCATAGTCACCTTTTCCGGTATAGCGCTGCCGGGCAAAAGCCAGCACGGTTTTTCCGTCCAATGGCTGTACGCCCGGGTAAAGGGTCACAGTATTGTTGGGGCCAATCGGATCAACTGTGATTTCTTCTTCAATATAAACATCCAGCCCGCCCAGAAGGTCAATAAACTTTTCAAAGGCTTCAAAATCAATCTGAGCATAAAAGTTGATGGGCGTTCCTACAAATGCTTCCACCGTCTCCACTGCTTTTCCGGCGCCGCCGCCGGGGAGTTGGAATGATTCTCCGATAAAGTAGGCGGTGTTGATTTTCCCGTAATCAGATCCTGGGATATTAACCCATGCGTCACGCGGGATTGACAGAACACCGGCAGTGTTTGCTATGGGGTCCATGGTCAGAAGCATCATGGAATCGGTACGGGGAAGCCGCCGTTCTTCCGTGTCTTCATAATCCAGACCCATGACAAGTACGGTAACCCGGCCTTTTCCGTCCCAGGCCTGGGGGGTTGGTGCGCTTCCAATGGGCTGCAGTGCGGTAATGGCTTCTGTTCCGCTGAGCGTTGCCTCTCCCGGATTATGCGGATCAAACCCTGCATTATTCATTTGACCGCCTAAAACCATGTTTCGGATGAAGTTAAAGGCCACTACGGCAGTAATTAAGCCGGTTACCAGAAAGGCTGTGATTAAGCCTGTGGTAATTTTATCAAGTTTCCCGTCTTTTCCGCGAAGGGTAAAACGGGGTCTGGTTTTTATGTGATTGTGTTGGTTAGCCATATTTCTTATCGGTTTCTGATCCATTGTTTATAAAAATCCGTTTCCGGGCTGGATGTTGTGATATTTAATTGAGTGCAAGTATGGTGCCAGCCTGAAACAATTCTGAGTATAACTTAAAAAGATGATGGAGTTATGGAATCTATTCCATTGCGGGTGGGGGAACCGGGAGTTCTGTAACAGGAGTAGATGCCCATTTTTCACCTTCGTTGACCAACATCACCGGAATGTTGTCAATGATGGGATATTTGCGGCTGCAACTGGAACAGACCAACCAGCAGTCGTGTTCAACGATTAAGACGCCGCCTTTTTCTTTATCATGCACACAAACCGGACAGCGTAAAATTTCCAACAAGTCGGATTGAATCATATTACCTCCTATACCGTGAAGATTCTACCATATAGCCGGACTATTCTTTGCTCGGAGGCATGTCCGGTGTGCCTGGCCCGTATTGAAATTTAGCCTGCCAGGCCTGGAAATGGGTATCAAAATGATCCTGGAAGTAGAGCTCTCCGTTTTTGCGTACCGTTCGACTGACGCTGACGTCAGCGCCGTCTACGGCCCAGTCTACCTGTTTGACGGTTCCGGCAGAGAGTTCAGGATTTTCTGTATAAGCAGGCTCGGGCGGGCTGGTAACATTCTGAAGCCCGCTGGTATGCCATTCAACATTGCGGCCATCGCTGGTGGAATAGAATTTCCAGGTGATGCTGCTGGATGAAGGGTTAACATACGTTTCCATCAGGAGCCACCAGGGGGTGTCATTGACAAATTTTAAGTCAACGACCGGGGCGTATACGGTGGCGTCCATGCCGGCGAGGTCGGTGTTGATGCGCCCGCCGGATATCATTTCGTAATAGGAAACCCGATAAGCGTGAGCATGGCGTACCGGTATGGGGAAACCGGTAAAAAAAGCTGCCCGGAAGAGGGTTGTGCTGACCTGACAGACACCGCCGCCTACCCCTTTAATGGACTGGTTGCCGTAAATGATGATGGCTTCTGCGTAACCATTATCCAGACTGATGTCGCCAATTGCGGAAGCCATTGAGAAAGTTTCGCCGGGTGCCACCAGCAAACCGTGGAACTGAGCGGCTGCGATCGTTATGTTTTGCACACGATCCGGGCTTGACCCGTAGAAATAGGATGTTTCACTGTGAACCAATTGGGTAATGCCCAGCTGCTCGCCGGTCACTTCATTTGCGATCGGGGGAGTTGTGATGTTAAGCGCCAACTCGGCAGTATGTTGGCCTTCTGTGATCCGGTTCTGAATGATTTTCAGGCTTTCTTCCAGATTCATGCTGCATCCGATGACGGCTTCCTGCTGTAATTCCAATTGATGAGTATCATCGTTGAAAATAAAACGCGGATTAAGCGGGTCTGTGTCGAGGGACGGTTTAATCTTTCTGAGCAGGTCACGTAATAAATGGGTTTTTAAAGACACCTGATATTGCAGCTGGTTGTTTACGGGAACCCGTTCGAACGTCAGCATTTGGGCCAGTTCATCCTGCGTGATGATCCAGGGGCCTTTTTGATGTTGCAGATTGGGGGGCGTTTGAATCGTGAAAGGAGCGGAAAGGATGGTGCGGGCGAGCTCAGCCTGATCTTCCATGCTGCCTGAGACAGGCTGATCGGTTTGGATGATCAGAGCGATGACTCCGTTGTTTCCGGTTGCTGCCTGATCAGAGATTGCCTGAATGGAGGCGGGAATGTCTAAAGTTTGTCCGGGAGAGCCGGGGAGGATGTTTACCTGATTGCCCTGGATGGAAAGTTCAGGTTCGTGAACAGGGATGTTGACCTGCCGGCTGATGTGTGAAAGTTGGGTAAACAGGGTGCGTTGGTCAAATATTAATTTGACAGACAGATTAATCGGTTTTTTTCGTAAAGAAAAGGGGATTCTCAGCTGGTCGATCCAGCTTCCAATGCGCCCCTGTTGAAATGCGTCAAGTGACGAACCTTTGCTGTCCAGCATGATTCCCATTTGTGCAGGGCTTAAAAGCCAGCTCGATTCATCGGCTTTTAAAATCAGCTGGCCGGTTGTCGGGAAGGTGTAAAACTGAATCAGTTTTTTTTCGGCGCTATCCAAATCAAGCCCGCCCAGGGAAATCCCATTTACATATACTCCGGGGAAAATCCTGCCTGAATACAGACTTCGGTAACCGATCAGGAAAATGATGAAAAAGGTCATAAAGGCCGCAAAGGCCAGTATGGCGCCTGCGGCAATGCCGGTGAAAGAGCCGGCGGGCATGCGGCGCTGGCGGGGTCGGGGATTTGTGCCTGAAGTCATGATCTGTTCATTATACCGATTAAAACAGGTGGCGGGACATTAAAACGGCTCGGGCAGGGTTCGTTCTGTAGTAAAGAAACCGAGAGGCCGGGCTGGGTGGCGGCAGGTGCAGGTTCCTGAAATCAGCACAAATGGAAAGATGAAAATTGGTCAAACCAATTTTACGAATTCCCTTGACAGGAAACCTGTATGCGATATAATCCAACCCGCTGCCAAAAACAGACAAAAAAACAGGCAGCAAGCGCCAAAAGCGCAGGCTTAAAAAAAGAATACTTCCCGACTTTACGGAAAAATCGCAAAATTGGTCAACGAATATCCTTGACAAGCGATAACAGATAAAGTAGAATATTGTTCCTCGCTCTGATCTGAAAAATTCAGATCGAAAAACAAAAGACGGTTGACAGACTGATGTCATCAAGAGTGTTCGATCGACATTGGTTTATCGTCTGAGGAGCAAAAAGCGAGACGGAAGACAGAACCTTAACAATTGAAGAGTGATAGAAAGTAATGATAGTCCTGTCGTTCAATTTTTTCTTTCCGAATGAACCACCTGGATAAGGTGATTTTCTGATGGAGAGTTTGATCCTGGCTCAGGATGAACGCTGGCG